>NZ_JCAUAR010000004.1:0-533919 GCF_059692055.1 Paenibacillus sp. J31R109
TACAGAAGTAGAGACCGCACATGGCGGCCCCAATATTATTGTAGAAGCTGTGATTGTTGATATGAAGTTCAGGATTTAGTCGAAGTCGTAGCGTTGAGATAGCCAGGGATCTCCATACATATGATAACCATTCCGCTCCCAGAATCCCGGCTTATCCTTCGCCATGAACTCGATGCCTCGCAGCCATTTGGCGCTTTTCCAGAAATAGAGATGCGGAACCACCATCCTTACGGGTGCTCCGTGGTCGGGTGTCAGCTCTACGCCGTTATGCCGGATGCCAAGAAAAGAGGTCTCCAAGAGGAAATCTGCCAGTGGCAGATTCGTCGTCCATCCATGCTCGGCATGCAACATCACATGGGTTGCTTCTGGCTTCAGTTTCACTTTGCTCATGAGTTCGGACACAGCAATGCCCTCCCACACATTATCCAGCTTGGACCATGTGGTGACACAATGGATATCGTTAGCAAATTCCTTACGCGGCAGCGCCATGAAATCGTTATACGAAATGGTGAACTCTTCCTCCACCAAACCGAACAAACGTAAATCCCATTCGCTCATGTCGTTGTAGTAGGGCACAGACCCATAATGCAGCACAGGCCAGCCTTGTGTCAGCGTTTGCCCAGGAGGAACACGATCACTCGGATCCTGCGGTTGCTTTTGCCCAAATTGCATGGAACACCCTCCATCTGTTCTGCCTTCAAATCTTAGTCGTTACCGATATAGGAACCATATTCCGCAGCACTTAATAAGCCTTCCAATGCTTCTGGTCCTGAAATTTCAACCTCAACCATCCAGCCTTCACCGAAAGACGCATTGTTCACGAGCTCTGGCGAGCCTTCCAGCGTGCTGTTGACAGCCGTTACTTTGCCTGATACTGGGCAGAAAATGTCCGAAACCGTTTTGACCGATTCCACGCTGCCAATGCTCTCATTCGCAGTAACAGAAGCACCTACCTTCGGAAGCTCCACGAATACAATATCCCCCAATTGATCTTGTGCAAAATCAGTAATCCCTATGCGAACCACCGTATCCGATAGCTTCTCTACCCACTCATGCTCTTTGGTGTATAACAAATTGGCTTGTACGTTACTCATCAGTCCACGCCTCACTTACTTACAAATTTTGCTTATAGCTTAATCTACAGAGAACATCAAAGTCAAGACGGACATCATGGAGGGTACAATTCCTATATGAAACAGGCGGATGACTACCTGCCAACCTAAAAGTTACTGTTGACAATTCATACCGATTTAGGCTCATAATGAGGATAAGTAGGCTAATTAAATATTGGCGAATGAGGATACAGGGAGAGACTGTGGAGAATGTTGGCAGCGCCGAAGGAGTAAGCCCAATGTGGTGAATCTCTCAGGCAAAAGGACCTGTATCGGACGCGACTCTGGAGAGCTTCGAACACTCGTTAATCACGAGAAATCGGACACCCAAGGGGAAACTTAACGGTTGAGCATATAGATTCATCCGTTCTAGGCAACTCTCAGGTACAAAGGACAGGGGCAAAAGGTATGTTTGTGTTGCATACCTTTTGCTCTTTTTTTGCGTTTCCGGCAATAATACCAACGGAAAATCACTCGATTGAAGGTGAGGTTATACGCATGCTGAAACGAACACCGCTTTTCCCGATTTACGCGGAGTATGGCGCGCGAATCATTGATTTTGGCGGCTGGGAGCTGCCCGTACAGTTCACTGGCATTCAAAAAGAGCATGATGCTGTCAGGGGGCAGGCGGGGCTTTTTGATGTATCGCATATGGGTGAGGTACGTGTTCAAGGCCCGGATGCATTCGCATTTGTACAACACGTCACGACGAATGATGTGTCCAAACTGGTGGAAGGACAGTGCCAGTACAGCCTCCTATGTTATCCAAATGGCGGTGTGGTTGATGATCTACTCGTATACAAGTTCAGCGACGATGATTACATGCTCGTTATCAATGCCTCCAACATTGACAAAGATATCGCTTGGCTGCAGCAGCACCTGACAGGTCAGGTCAAACTGACCAACATTTCCACTGAGACAGCCCTGTTAGCGTTGCAAGGACCACGGGCTTTATACATTTTAGCTAAATTGACCGACGCACCAGTTGAGAAGTTAAAATGCTTCCATTTCCTCCATGAGGTAAAAGTTGGAGATGTGAAAGCGCTGCTTTCCCGTACGGGGTATACAGGAGAAGATGGTTTCGAGCTTTACATCGATCAAAAGGATGCCATCCCCCTATGGCGGGAACTGCTGGAGGCAGGAACCGAGCATGGGCTCATCCCCACAGGATTAGGTGCTAGAGATACGCTTCGCTTCGAAGCGCGACTCCCCCTTTATGGGCAGGAGCTATCCTCGGAGATTTCGCCACTGGAGGCGGGCCTTTCCTTTTTTGTAAAGTTGAATAAAGGTGATTTCATTGGACGGGACGCCCTACTCGAGCAAAAAACAAACGGTGTGCCCCGCAAGGTCGTTGGCATTGAAATGCAAGAACGCGGCATTCCTCGTCCGCATTATGCTGTATACGCCGAAGGTAAACAGATTGGTGAGGTAACAACAGGTACACAGTCTCCAACATACAAAACGAATGTGGGCTTAGCTTTAATCGACTCCGCGTATAGCGCTCTAGGAACGGAAGTATTCGTTGAAATCAGAGGCACACAAGTGAAAGCTCAGGTCGTCTCTACCCCTTTTCATAAAAAGAAATAATCCCCGAATTCGGGTCGGAAGGAGCATTTTCGGATATGAAACATCGTTATTTGCCTATTACGGAGCAGGATCAAAAGGAAATGCTGGATACAATCGGCATTTCCTCGATGGAAGAGATGTTTAGCGATATTCCGCAGGGGGTGCGGTTTCAAGGTGAACTGCAAGTGGGGAATGCGCTCAGTGAGCAGGGATTACTCCGATATATGCGCGAGTTGGCGGGGCGTAATGCGGATTTTCAGCGCTACGCCAGCTTCCTCGGCGCTGGCATCTATGATCATCACCTTCCGGTGGTGATCAATCATGTGATCTCACGCTCGGAGTTCTACACCGCGTATACGCCTTATCAACCGGAGATTAGCCAGGGGGAATTGCAGGCGATTTTTGAATTTCAGTCGTACATCTGTGAGCTCACCGGCATGGCCGTAGCGAACGCCTCGATGTACGATGGCGCAACCGCGCTGGCCGAAGCAGGCGCGCTAGCCAGCGGCGCGACGAAGCGCAGCCGTCTGCTCGTGTCCCGCGCGGTGCACCCGGAGGCGCGCGCCGTCTTGCGCACGACCGCCCGCGGGCTGAACTTGGACGTCGTCGAGATCTCCGTGACCCCCGAAGGTGTCACGAATCTTGACGATCTCGCGTCCAAGCTCGAGAGTGACGCTGCCGCCGTCATCCTCCAATCGCCGAATTTCTTCGGCTGCTTGGAGGATATCGCGGCTGTGGAGCCGCTCGCGCACGGCGCGGGCGCACTGCTCGTCGTGAGCGCCAATCCGCTCACGCTCGGGCTGCTCGAAGCGCCGGGCAAGCTCGGCGCTGATATCGTCGTCGGCGATTGCCAGCCGCTCGGCATCCCAGCTGCGCTGGGTGGACCGAGCTGCGGCTACTTCGCCGTCGCGGAGAGCTGGATGCGCCGCATGCCGGGGCGCATCGTGGGCCAAACCGTGGACCGCGATGGCAAGCGCGGTTTCGTGCTTACGCTCCAAGCGCGGGAGCAGCATATACGACGTGAGAAAGCCACGTCGAACATCTGCTCCAACCAAGCGCTGCTCGCGCTTTGCGCATCCGTGTACTTGTCCACGATGGGCAAGCAAGGCATTCAGGACGTCGGCACGCTGAACGTCCGTAAAGCGCACTACGCGGCCAATCGCCTTGCCGCGTCACCTAAGTTAGAGCTGCCGTTCACCGGCAGCTACTTCAATGAATTTGCCGTCAAGCTGCCGGACGGCACGAACATCGAGGAGCTGAATCGTCAGCTCCTTCAGCGCCAAATCATCGGCGGCTACGACCTCGGCCGCGACTATCCAGAACTAGCTGGCCATATGCTAATCGCCGTCACCGAGCAACGAACACGCGAAGATATCGATGCCTTCGCAGCTGCATTGGAGGAACTCGTATGAACAACGAAAAAGCACTCATTTTTGAAATGAGCCATCCAGGGCGTGTCGCTTATTCCTTACCAGACTCGGACGTTCCAGAAGTGAATATTGATGAGCTTCTGCCAGCTAAATTCCTGCGACAAGTCGAACCTGACCTGCCCGAAGTATATGAAGTCGATGTCATCCGCCACTACACGGCACTTTCTCGTCGCAACTTCGGTGTGGATAATGGCTTCTATCCATTAGGCTCGTGTACGATGAAATATAATCCCAAAATCAACGAAGACGTCGCCCGCTTCCCCGGCTTTGCTCATATTCATCCGTATCAGCCGGAGGAATCGATACAAGGTGCCATGGAGCTGCTATACAATCTCCAGCACGATCTTGAAGCGATCACCGGAATGGATCGGGTAACCTTACAGCCTGCAGCTGGTGCACATGGCGAGTGGACGGGGCTCATGATGATCCGCGCCTATCACGAGAGCCGTGGTGAGCACCGTACCAAAGTCATCTGTCCAGATTCTGCGCATGGCACGAATCCTGCAAGTGCGACGGTCGCTGGCTTCCAAACCGTCACGATCAAATCCGATGAGCGCGGCCTCGTGAATCTCGACGAGCTGCGCCGTGCCGTCGGTACAGATACCGCCGCTCTCATGCTCACAAACCCGAACACACTCGGTTTGTTCGAAGAACAAATCGTCGAGATCGCCGAAATTGTGCATGCCGCAGGCGGGCTGCTCTACTATGACGGCGCCAACGCGAATGCCATTATGGGCATCACGCGGCCAGGAGACATGGGCTTCGATGTCGTCCATCTCAACCTGCACAAAACCATGAGCACACCGCACGGCGGCGGCGGCCCTGGCGCTGGCCCTGTCGGCGTCAAAGAGCGGCTGATACCTTTTCTGCCGACGCCGCTTGTTGCCAAACGGGAAGATAATAGCTTCTACTTCGACTACAATTATCCACAGTCCATTGGTCGTGTTAAAGGCTTTTACGGCAACTTCGGTATCCTAGTTCGTGCCTATACCTACATCCGCACACTTGGGCCAGAAGGCCTGCGCAAGGTATCCGAGTACGCCGTCCTGAACGCCAACTATATGCTAGCTCGGTTAACGCCTTATTTTGACGTACCGCATCCCCGCTTCTGTAAGCACGAATTCGTGCTATCCGGGAATCGCCAGAAGAAGCTGGGTGTACGTACACTCGAAATCGCTAAAAGATTGCTCGACTTCGGCTACCACCCGCCAACGATCTACTTCCCGCTCAGCGTGGAGGAATGCATCATGATCGAACCGACAGAAACCGAAAGCAAGCAAACCTTAGATAGCTTCATCGACACGATGATCGCCATCGCCAAAGAAGTTGAAGAGACGCCAGAGTTGGTTAAAAATGCCCCTTACACAACCGTCGTCAGTCGGATGGATGAGGCATTGGCCGCTCGGAAGCCGGTTCTGAACTGTACCTGCGGGTAAAAAGACTGAAACCTGCGCTCGCCGGCACGGCTTTAAGGCCCACAAAGGGCCTTATCCTGCGGCCCGGCGCCTCACGGCACAACAATAGCGCCCTTTTGGGGCGCTATTTCCGCTTTTGCCTTTCCGCTGCGCTGGCGGGCACGGCTTTAAGGCCCAAAAAGGGCCTTATCCTGACGCTCCACGCCTCACGGCACAACAATAGCGCCCTTTTGGGGCGCTATTTCCGCTTTTGCCTCTCTGCTGCGCTCGTCGGCACGGCTTTAAGGCCCAAAAAGGGCCTTATCCTGCGGCCCGACGCCTCACGGCACAACAATAGCGCCCTTTTGGGGCGCTATTTCCGCCTTTGCCTTTCAGCAGCGCTGGCAGGCACGGCTTTAAGGCCCGACGCCTCACGCAACACAATAGCGCCCTTTTGGGGCGCTATTTCCGCTTTTGCCTTTCCGCAGCGCTCGCGGCACGGCTTTAAGGCCCCACAAGGGCCTTATCCTGCGGCCCGACGCCTCACGGCACAACAATAGCGCCCTTTTGGGGCGCTATTTCCACTTTTGCCTCTTCGCTTTGCCTTTCCGCTTTTACCTCTCCGCTTTGCCTTTCCGCTTTTATCTCTCCGCTGCGCGCTCTATCAAACCGACAGCTTCTCCACCAACTCGTGCGAAGCCAGCACAAGATCCGCACGAATACCGCACGCATTCGGATCATCCAGCGAATGCAAGAAATGCTGAACGACGCCAGCGAAGCCTCTGCGCTCCAATACGGTATCCCAGCTGCCGAAGGTGCGCAGGCGGGGGGCAGCATTTTTATCATAAAAGACCGCTGACTCCAAATTCGTCACCTCGACGGATCTGCCGCTGCCGTGCAGCTCGACTTTTTCCAAGTCAACACCGGCTAATCTCACCATGCTGTATGAGCCAGTGGCAGAACCGAAACCGAGCATACCTGATGCATGCAGCAACTTGCCGCTGTCATCTACCTGCTGATGGGAAGCCGTCACCTCATAAGGACTATCCCCTAACCAAAGTAACGTATCCAGCATGTGGATCAGATCATCATACAGCGTCTCTTTGGCGCTATGCCCCTGAAGTTTGGTACGATGCTTGACGGCTGAAGCCACATCAAAACCTCCCGCTTCCTGCAACCACATTTTTGCCTCGATATATAACGGCGCATAGCGACGGTTGAAGCCCGCTGCAAGCAGCACGCCTTTTTGCTCCGCATACGCTGCCATTTCCACCGACTCTGCCCACGTATACGAAAGTGGTTTATCCACATAAACCGCTACCCCATGCGCCATGCAGGCCATTACAATATCAAAATGCGTTGACGTCGGGCTATGTACAAATACGGCATCCAAACCAAGGGATAATAGTTCATTCAACTGCGTTGTTCCGAACGGAATCCTATACTTCGTCTTCATGCGTTCAACGGTTGCTGCTGTAGAGCTCATGATACCTACAAGCTCTACCTGCTCATTGACGGACAGCAACGGTAGATATACTTTTTGCGCAATATCTCCTAAGCCGATAAGGCCAATTCTCTTTTTAGACATGTTACACGCCACTCCTTATTTGTGTTCGTAATACATAACGCCCTACCCATAAACCAAGTATGAGTAAAATAGCACCGACCACCGTGGATACGCCATATACCTGAGCCCACATAGGTTGATCAGCAATTAGTGCATATATTTTCCCGCCTGCAACAGGTCCTAGGAAAGCTGCGAATCCCGTGATCGCCGAGTATGTCGCAATGTACATGGGACGCTCACTCTTCGGAGTATCTCCAATTGTAAAAGCAAATACCATCTGATTGAAGCCGCCCAAACCGATACCAAGCACAATATGAACGGCAAACAGCACAACAACAGCTGGTATAAAAGCGATCGCTCCCCATAATAAGCAGGCCAAGGCAATAATCGGCAAAGACCATAACAGCAAAGTTTGAGCCGAGAATCGCGCATTCAGATTGCCCCACACATAATAGCTAGCCATCATCACTAAGGTATGTACCACCGTTATATAGGAAACCGTCCCGTAGGAAATGCTCATCAGCTTCAGCATCACATAGGAAAAAAGAGGCACAGTCAGCCCTTGTACGAAAAGGAAGGCGGCAAGAAAAATAATAGCTCTGAGAAAAGCGCGGTCCATTAATGGTTTCTGGATCATGCCTACAGGATTCGAAGCGGTTGATGGCTCGAAAGGCGGATTCGGGTACATAAAGTACGCAATCACATTGAACACCACACAAACACTGACAATCATGAAAATATAGGTAAAGCCCTGCTCACCTGGATATGTATCAAGAATTTGACCGCCTATGAAAAGCGCCAGCGAGCTTACTCCCCCCAAGATGGTGTTTCGCAGTCCAAAATAACGTCCCCGAATCGGTCCTGGAACCGCATCACTAATGAGCGATGTCCACACAATTCCCCCAGCCGCATTCCCTAGATGAGCAGCGGTGTACAGAATCATATACGTGATGACCCAATACTCTTGCGGTAAAACAAATGGAATAAGACCTACACAAGCCCATAATATTCGATGCGTAGATCCAAAAATAATGAGCATACGCTTTCGATTACGGAATTTTTGCATGACGACTGCCATCGCGATTTGAACGATATTGACGACGGTTGTGATAGCCAGAATAAAACCAATCTCGGTTGAGCTTGCACCTAAGTAAATCAAATAACCGGTTAAGAATGGACCGCCCAACAGTTGAAAAATAATGACAGCAGGAAAGCCTTCGAATGTCGCGACGAATAAGCTTTTACGGTAGGTGGACATCTTTCTCTTCGGCTTACGCGCGTTCGGATCGAATAATTTCAAAGGCATAAACCTCCTTATGTCTGTCTCGCAAGGTTAGCAGGATCTAATAGTTTACAACCTATGGGTCGCTTATGGTAAAATAGTAGGGACTACCTAATCTATCACGTCAGGCGGGATCATCGTAAACCTATGAAACTTAAACTTTTGGGTCTAATCGCAACCTTGTTGCTCTTTTTGACTTTCATTGTACTCTCTATCAAGTCTGAGTCAACTACTTATTTGTATATTGCTAGTGTTTGCCCGCTTCTAGTCGTTCCTTTTCTACCAGATATCCGTTCGAATCAATATATTAAAGCTAATGGCCCTGTACGCCTCATTACAATGGAGAGCAAGGATAGCGGAGATTCCGATTTTCTTGTAATCCTTTTTGAACCAGGCTATATCAAATGGAATGGCGGCAAGCTTTTCTTCAATTTGGCAGATAACATGAAAGATGTGTATGTGAAGCCCGATCCATTGGCAGCAACGCTTACTGTTCTAAAATTTGATCTGCTCACGCACCGCCGCAAGAAGAATTGGATCGGCATCTCCTTGTCACAGTTGCAACAACGCACAGAACAACTCTCTTATACAACCAATGAAGTAAACCGTCTTATTATTCGTATCTCAGATATTCAAGAGTTGCAACAAACCAACATTAACCAGCCTGCTTCTGTAGGGCAACAAGTTGGCGCTTAACAACTCACTAGAAAACACAAAATCACCCAACGTTGGAGATCTCCGCCTACATTAACAGGTAGGTCAGAGGAGTCTCCCTCGCGGGTGATTTTTTATTGGATCCCAAGGCTAAGTAAGCTGCTCACCGCACAAGTATGCGGCTAATGTTCGCACCATCACACCTGTTGCCCCTTTGGGTTCAATGCCTTTGGCCGACCAAAGCCAAGCCGTACCACCGGTATCCAGATGGATCCAAGGTGTTTCCTCAGCAAAGTAACCGATGAACAAACCAGCCGTAATCGCGCCTGCCCAGCGGTCGGAGGAGGTCGCGTTTTTGATATCCGCTACATCACTCTTCAGCATCGCACGGTATTCAGGGTAGTTAGGAAGCTGCCAAACCTTCTCTCCTGCTGCTGTCGCGGCTTGTAGCAATGGCTTCAAGAACTCATCATCATTCGTCACAGCCCCAGTCGCGATATCGGCAAACGAGATTAGGATAGCCCCCGTTAATGTCGCTACATCGATCAGACGGGTCGCTCCATGCGCTTTCGCGTAGGTAATTCCCTCTGCCAAAATAATACGACCCTCCGCATCGGTATTCAGCACCTCCACGGAATGCCCGCTGAGCATCTTGACGATATCTCCTGGGCGGTACGCGCTGCCCGACGTCATATTCTCCGCTGCCGGAATGACCACAACCAAGTTCACCTTCGGCTTCAATTGTCCGACGACGTGCAAGGCACCTAACAGTGTGGCGGCTCCGCCCATATCACTGATCATTTCTTCCATGCCGTCGGGCTTTTTCATCGAGATACCGCCGGTATCGAAGGTCACGCCCTTGCCGACGAGGCCCAGCACGTCGGCATTATCGGGATCACCTGTGTAACGCAAGGTGATCATGCGAGGCGGGTGGACGCTGCCAGCGCCCACCGCTTTGAGGCCGCCCATCCCGCGGGCGGCGATTTCGTGCTCGTCCAGCACTTCGCAAGCGAAGCCGTAGTGCAGGGCGAGTTGCATGGCTTCCTGAGCGAGGGAAGCCGGCACAAGCTTGTTGCCCGGGAGGTTCGTGAGATCCCGGGCATAGTTCGTGCCCTCCGCAACCGCCTCGGCGGCTGCGATCGCTTGCTTCAGAAGCGCTGAATCCGCAGCCGCTTCTGTCAAGAGCACCGCCTGGCGCAGCTCCGCGCGCGCAGGCTCGTTCTTGCGGTACGCCGCAATGCGGTACGTACCGAGGAGCAGCCCTTCGGTCAGCGCCGAGGCGGCTGACCGGCTGTCAAAGCCGCTTGGCAGCTTCAGCGCCAAGCTTTCGAACTGCAGCGCGAGCATCCGCCGCGCTGCGAAGACCGCGGCTGCGCGCAGCGTATCGCGCGTGGTTGCCGGGCCGAGCCCCGCAACCAGGACGTACGCGTACGGCAGCAGCCCGTGGGTCGGCAGCGCCTCGAGCTCGCCTGAGGCGCCCGTGAATAGGCCCTTTGCGCGCATGCGCTCAAGGGCCTGGTCGAGCTGCGGCAAGCCGAGGACACCATCCTGGCGCAGCTCCGCTTCTGTGACGCAGACGAGAATCGCGTCTGCTCCTTCTCTATTTTCCAACAACGAGGTGTACACACCCGTTGTAATGTCTGTTATTTTTGTAAACATAGGCATTGATCCCTACTCTCATCCGTATTTCTATTCCCATCAAACCTGTAATAACTCCCGCTTAATTCCCACACTCCCCTTAATAAAACGAAGCCGCCTTCTGCACAACCGACGACATCGGGAGTTGGTATGGACACTTCGCTTCACAGAGCGGGACTACTTTACAAGGATCATGGTCTGCACAGTTTGTTATTTTTTCCTGATGACGCTGGAAAAATCCATCCCCTTTCGGCAGCAAACCGAATTTCTCCCTAAACTTGCTCGCGATCATCACATCTGGAATTGGGATTTCGAGCGGACAGGAGCAATAGTTGCACCGTCTGCAATCATGTTCACCTAGCTCTATAGCAAGCTGCTCTAGCTCACGACGCTCCTCTGGCCCAACTTCCTTTTTTTGGGCATCCAAATTTTCCTGCACTTCTTTGATGCTGACCATCCCTGAGATCGTTACATGTACATCTTGGCTATACGGATAGCGGATCGCCCGATCTACAGGCTGAATGAAGCCGCCAGATAAGGGCTTCATCGCTACCCGCATCAAATCCATCTCAGCAGCTTTAGGTATCAGTTCATCGAGTGCGAAAGGCTGCGCCAAATTCAGATGAAACAAAATTTGCGAGAATTGCCCCTTCGCAATCCATTTCACAAGAAGATCTGGTCGGTGTCCGGAAATACCAATAAAGCGTACTTTCCCTTCTCGCTGAGCTTCTAATGCTGCCTCGTAAGCGCCGCCAACTTCCATCGCTTTCTTGTATTCTGTCACATTATTCACATAGTGAATTTGTAACAAATCCACATAATCCGTCTTCATACGCACTAAGCTGCGCTCAATTTCCACTTTCGCCGTTGCATAATCACGGGCTCCTGTTTTTGTCGCTAGGAAATAGTCCTGTCGCCGATGCGAGATACACTCTCCAATAATTTCTTCACTATTCCTATAGGCAGCAGCCGTATCTATATAATTAATGCCATGATCCAAGGCATAATTGAGCGCTTCTCTTGCTTGTTCTAACGGTACACTTGGTAAATTCATTGCACCGAATCCCAGTGACGATACTTTATAACCTGACTTTCCGAACGTCGAATATCTCAAAACCCTATTCCCCCTTAGGTTCGCTGACACGCCAGCAGTATTACTTCTCGATCCTCTATGCTCTCCCGCAAGAGCCAATACGTCACTTCAATATTGTAATACAAGTCAGTTCCACTTTCCATGTTCTGCTAGAAGCAGATTACATACAAAAGCACCTGAGACGATGGTCTCAAGTGCTTTTCTTTCCGATCTAACTACCCATTAAGGAGACTTATCGTCTTCCTTCATTCTGATTATTATTATCGTCCCGGTCTCTATCTCCCCAGCCCCAATTCACACCAGGGAATTTCCCGTTGTCATCCCTTTGAAAGGGTTTCACCGTAGGTTTACTCGTGCTTGTCGGCTTCACTGTAGGCTTAGTAGTTGGCTTAGGTGTCGGGGTTGCCTTCGGCGTTGGTGTTGCCTTTGGTGTTGATGTTGCTGTTGGTTTCTTCGTTATACTGGGTCTCCCATCGTCGTCATCTTTACGATCAGGCTTTGGGGTCGGTTTGTGATCATCTTTATTGTTGTTATCGTTATTGTTTTTATCATTTCCGTTGTTCTTACCATTATTGTTATTGCTGTTATTATTATTGTTGTTGTTATTATTTCTGCCGTTATTGTCATTCTTGTTATTATTATCTCTATCATTCTTCGATGATAGCGGCGGTGGCGTTGGTTTATTGGTTACTTTCCCTGGGGCAGTACTCCCATTCCCTTTGCCATTGTTATTTTTACCGTTTTTATCATCATCTTTTGTTGATGAACGCCCCGTATCCGATTTGGAAACAATCGAAGTCTGTTGTGCACGTTCGCTCAGTTTGCCGGATTTCTCGTCAGCGAGCAATCTTTGCAAAGAAGTCTTATCAATCGGTTTATCTGGTTTAACAAACGATTGAATACCACCGTTATCTTTGGCAAGCTGATGAATGGATGTCGTTTTAATGTCATCCAGTGAAACCTTCACACCATTATCAACAGCGTTGAGATAGATTGCATATTTCCCTGCGGATACACCACTCGCTTGTGCTTCCGTTCTAACTTCTTTGGGAGCAGCAAATGCTTGCACCTCGTAGTTTTTCACCTGATCGGGGTGGCTGTCCTCGATATGCTTGGCAACTTGAGCTTTTAGTTTCGTGGCAATAGCTTCATCACTCACTGTTGTTTTGGATTCCACCACGGTTGAAGAAATAATAATATCTCCTTCCCCTTTAGCCAAGGCCCCTTGCTCCGCTTTATCGAGAATATCAGACGTGACATCCTCCAAAGATTTGCCCTCATACACCAAAGCTTGAATTAAATCCTCACCATCTGTATTCAGCCCATGAAGATCACGAACAATCTCATGATCATCAATGCCAATTTCAATACTGGGATTAATATCAATGGTTACGTACGCAACTACGCCATTAGCTGGTACACCTCCAGATAAGGTAGAAACCAAGACGAAGCATACGACAATCGCTGCAGCTAGTGCCGACACGATAGCCATTTGCGGTACTTGCAACCGACGCTTCATCGGCGCGTAGAGAATCTCTTCTCCCAATTCACAGCTGCGCGTCCCTCTAGGCAGCTTATCAAACCGACCCTCTGAATTCATTACAATAATGGAGCTGTCGCTTAATTCCATTACGATCCCCTTGTTCATGCGCTGTTCTTCCTTTCATTCAACTTTCGTCATCACGAATATGTAAGTAATCCCGTAAATACGGATAAGGACCGTTAAAAATAAGTGCAATTGCAATGATGTACTTACGATTTCGCTCCAAAGTTTTCCTTGAAACCTGGACTTGCTCGAGCAGCTCTTTGATCGGCAGCTGTCGTTTCGTCAACAGAGTGCGCATAAGCTCTGAATCCTGTGCAAGTGTACGGCCAATGCCGAACAGCATCTGCCTTGAGTCGTCATGCTTCGGAGAGGCATCTGTCAACTCCGAGAAATTAATTTCAAAATCACTTAAACAGCGATTAAAATCGATAATTTCACTTCGTCTTTCTTCTAAGCCCTTCTGCTTCTCATAGGCTTCAATCGCTTGATGAACCTCAATCGGATTCATTAAGTTGTCTTCATCATCTTCTTGATCAAACGAGCTATAAGGGATTTGCCCTTTAAAGCGTTGTTCCTTACGAATAAAATCAATTAGCCTTCGCCTAATTACGGTCTCTGCGAAACCTAGGAAAGACCTTCCCATGACCGAAGAGTACTGGTTAATAGCTTCATTAAAGGCCGCTAATGCAATACTAAATTCATCATCCCGTGCGGGATCAATAAATCGTTTGCAGAATCTGCTCGTTACTTTAGCTACATACGGTTGATAGTCCGCAATAAATTGATTCCTTAGTCGTAGGTCTCCCGTTTGGATTTGATGTATAGTGACCTCAAGTGAAGAGGCTTGCGGTTCATTTTTTCCATGGGACTCATTCTTTCCCAGAAACTTTTTGAATAGTACCAGTAGCACCTTTCCACCTCACAGTATAGTAGTTTCGTCCTTATGTATATCAATTAGGGGGGTACACATGATGAAAATTATAAATAAATTGCTGATTCATTATAACATAGATCTCTAAATGAGCACCTACTGGCAAATAAACCCTTGTTTACGGTTTCAATTGCTTTATCAATCCTTTATAATATTAAGATAACCTCTATCGATATGTCATCTCGGATGACTGACAGTGAATAGAGGTAACTTTTATTACCAATGAGATGGACGTTTTTGGAAGGCTTATCTTCTGGAGATTTTTCTAATCTGATGTGGTAAGACAGGGGGGTGTTCATATGGAAGCAAACAATCATTTCGGTAAGTTTCTTGAAACGTTACGAGGCAAAGCTTCTTTGCGTAAAGCAGCTAACAAAAGCGGCCTATCACATGCATATATCAGGGATTTGGAGCTAGGAAGAAATCGAACTACGAATGATGTCATTAAGCCTTCTCCGGAGACATTGAGGAAGTTGGCACAAGCTTATCAGTATCCGTATACGGATTTACTTAAAAAGGCAGGATATCTAGAAGAAACTTCCACTTGGTCAAAACCGGCTGAAGTGAATTTAGACAATATCTGGTATGTTGAATTCGGCATTCAATCCATTCTTTATGTCTCTGAAGAGGGTATGAAAGAGGAGCAGGTCGAATCTCTTGTGGCCTTCACCCATTTCATTGAAACGTTAACTGAGCGCAACTTTGTGAAGTTGGATATGCATCTTTTCGTTAATCTGAAAAAAATAAAAAAGTATGCCCCCGCTGAGGGCAGACTTTATTTTGACATCTATGACCACGCACCTTATATTGTTGCAGCAGCCATTCCGCAGAAAAAATATCATCAAATGATACTCGATTATATCGCTTGTAACAATGGTCTTGCTATCGATTCATCGGCATCATCTTCCGCATGTGCTTCATCTTTGAAAACTAAGTTCTTTTCCTAACATGGTATAAAGGAAAAGAATAACTGCCATACTCAACATTTGAATTGGCATTGCTACACTATACACACTTGCTGGATAGGAATGACGGTAGATCAGTCCTAGCAGTACTACAATAATGAACAGGTATACACCGATATTCTCCCGTACAAGCGGAATTTTCGTATAGTTCGACAGAAACGTAAAACCTAAACGAAATTTATACAAACCAAAAAGAATAACAAATTTCACAACTACCACAATAGCACGAGTTGCATTGACGATGACTGGATTGTTTCTCATCTCCAAAAATTCGGCCGATTGCGTGGAATTAAGACTAACGATGACCGTTGTCGAAATAAAGGCACACATCACATAGCCTGAAAGTGCCATAAGTAACGCGGGTACGAACCGATATTTCCAAACAACCATAAGTAATATACAGATAATAGCAGCGAACAATAACGGATTGTTGGCGGTAAGTATCGATCCTGCTACGATAGCAAGCGATAGTTGTTTCCAATAAGGCTTAAGACGAAGCCTAAATAACATTAATGAGAAAAAGAGCATGGGAATAAAATGAAGTACGGATAGAATCAACTTCTCCCCTGTAAACAATTGCCTTTCCCTCTTTTCCCAGTGCTGCCATTATCCAGCGCAGCGAACGATTTTCAACTCCACTTAGAACTATACAGGATAACTGCATTTTTGCGGTCGAAGTGGACTAAGTTGGCTGTTTCTGAGTATAAGATGACATGGTCCTTACAGAGATATAGAAAGGATTGGAGTGAGATTTAAGGAATGGAGCATCGCTTTAGAGTCGCGATCGTAGAAGATAATTATTGGGTAGGGCAATTGCTTGAAAGCTATTGTCAGCAATGTGGGTTGCAGGTCATTGCCAACGTGTCGGACGGGGAGCAATTTCTGAGGGAATACGATAAACTGCAGCCAGATATCTTACTCATGGATATTGGTCTTGAAGGTAATTTGGATGGGATCAGTGTTGTTCAAGCTTTACGCCTTTCTGGATACCAAATGAAGGTCATTATGGTTAGTGGAACAACGAATACCGAACATATCTTGACGGCCTTCCATGAGCTGGATTCTGTCTATTTTCTCTCTAAGCCTGTCGTTCTGCCGAAATTTCAAGCCGCTATTTGCAAAACTATTGCTGAAATCCAACTGGAGCGAAGCCGTATATCGCTGGAACCACAACCTACTTCAGCTACATGGATTACAGTTAAAAATCAAAAATCGCAACTCCCTATTTCCGAAGACGCCATTCTTTTTGTTGAAAAGGAAGACAAACGACTCTCCAGAATCCACTTGGTGAATGGTGCTCAAATGGAATCCAGTTCTAATTTATCTGATATTTTAGCTCAGAGTACGACACATTTGTTCAGCCCCTTCAAGGGCTATCTCGTCAATCTAAGGCACGTCGTTTCCTTCGTGAAGGAAAGCGGGTTTCCCACTTCTCGGAGATTTGTCATTCATTTAAGACATACTTCCGTCAAAATTCCTTTGAGCCGCGATTTGCAAAAGGATTTCGCTAGGCTGCTTCAGGAAATCAAATAAACGCATCCGTCTACATGGACGGATGCGTTTATTGCGTACTTTTTTGTCTTCCAAACGCCTCTAGGAATTCTTAGAGGTTTTTTTATTTTTTAGCTTGTCGCGGCGTGCGCTAAGCATTTTCAATCGTTTCATAAGTTGCTCTTCCCATTCTTGATCGGCAATGGTTTTGGCGAAGCCTAGAAGATCTAGCGCCATGTCAATTTGACAGCGAACGATATCGAGCGGCTCTTCCCCTTCGTGATTGACACAATTATCGTGCAACATATGATCTTTGCCATCTACGTATTCTATAAAATCGACTTCTGCAGCTCCATCCCCATGCGCATACTCGGCGAGAATTTCATATTCATTCTCCACCAAATAGTGAACCTCAATATGGTGACATACCGGGCAGAAGAGAATGGGCACATTGTGAATTTGTGTACGTACGTGCTTCAAAGTACCTTTCGTTCCAATCATACTGGCTCCACAGCAAAAACTCATGGAATTCCCTCCTTAAAGTTTTGCCTTGGCAAAACTCTCTTCGTAAGCATATGCTTCGTCAATCACCGGATTCCTTTAATATATTCGTTACAAATGTGTGAAATTCCTTTTTCATATGAGAGCTAGCTTATGTCAAATCATTCTAAATGTGTTTGAATAAGCATAATTATAGTAATGATCGATCCAATACGTGTTGTCCGAATTCTTAAGATGAAGGGGAGAGCGGCGTGAATATGATTCCGAGTGTTTCCAGACAGATTGCCTTTGTGCAGTATGACGATCAATCTTCCAGCATGACAGTTCAGTATCATACCGGATTCAGAGCCTCCTACACCAATGTAAAACAGGATGAGTATCTCTATGTTTTCACATCGGCGAATCGGTATGATTCTCTAATGAAGCTTACGGAAAGTAGGTTCATGGAAGATAACATGCCAGCCGAGTGATGCATAAGATTTTCTTTCCCCTCATGCAAGCCTGACGAGCAAACCCCTAGTGGTAGGCAAGCAATCTCCTCCCTTTCTATATGGGTGGAGATTTTTGGTTTATATGGTGCATATGCTACAATAAAACATAGGATTAACACAAATTGCTCTTCTTACTACACCTATACAGTCCTCTTGCTTCATGAACTCTGAATTCTGATAACTCTAGAAAAGGTGAGTCTGATCTCTATTCAAGCACGCCCCTTTGCCAATGATCGCGATTCACTTTATTTACTCGCACAATCTCCTGTCGTGCAGTTCATTTATTGGCAGCTCTCAACTAGTAAGCAATTGCTTCTTCAGGAGCACTTCCAGAAGGACTGGCGTTCATTAACTCCCACCCTACGATTTCATGAAGTCGGAGATCCTTCTCCCAGCATGTCATTCACCAAGCTGCAGCAGCCCGTTAAACGGGTCTCAGAGCTATTACTTCCCCAAGAAGATTCCTGCTTTATTCGCGGGTTAACTTCCGGTCAGTCGTACTTTGCAAGTCTTGGTATCCGGAATGAACAAGGCTGTTTCCTTCCGCTCCTTCATTCCAATACGATTCAAATTCCAGAGCTAAGCTTGTCTAACGCACAGCATCCAGCCGAATCTGATCAACCTTACATCTACCAGCTGGCGCCTCTTCTCTTACAGCAAGTAACGTCTGATGCACATGCCTATTTCTCGGCCTATTCGGTGTATGTCCCGAAGAACACTTACCTTGTAGATATGGAATCCGGAGGCGATACTGATTGAGCACTACCGTACAAGGCCATGTTGCTTTGCTATTGCATGCCCATATCCCTTATGTTCGCCATCAGGCATCTGAGATTACGTTGGAAGAACGCTGGTTTTTCGAGGCGGTTGTCGATACGTATCTTCCTCTCATCGACATGATGGAGAGACTTATTGAAGAAGGAGTCCCCTTCCGCCTTACGCTGTCCTTATCTCCTCCACTGCTTGCCATGCTGGAGGATTCCCGGCTGCACTTGCGACTTCGCAAGCACCTCTCCTCGCTTTGCGAGCTGGGGCAGCGAGAAGTGATTCGTCTGTGGGGCGATGAGGACTTCGGCCCCTTAGCCAAACTGTATGCCGATCACTATCACCGGCTCAAGCTCTTATATGATCGTCTGCACGGCGACCTTATTGCGAAATTCCGCAGCCTCAGCAGTACAGGCTGCTTAGAAGTAATAACCTGTGCCGCTACACATGCGTTTCTACCGCTGGTCAAGCACGATGCCACGTTACGCGCACAGCTGGAGGCGGCTGTACAGGAGTTCAGACGGCATTTCGGCGTTGCTCCTGCAGGCATCTGGCTGCCAGAGTGCGGCTATACCCCTGCGCTTGAACCTCACCTGCAAGCGCTGGGTCTTCGCTACTTCGTCGTAGAGACGCATGCGCACACCTTAGCACGCCGCGATGAAACGGCGAACATCGAAGGATTGCCGCTGCGCACGCCAGGCGGCGCTTGTGCATTCGCTCGGGATCCTGAAGCCGGCGCCAACGTATGGAGCGCCGAGGCCGGATATCCCGGCGACCCTGCCTATCGCGAATATTATCGCGATATTGGTCACGATCTCGGCCGCGATGGCGGCGCCGAGTGGGCGTACTTGAAGCCCTACGTGCTGCCGGATGGCGCACGCATCAACACGGGCTTCAAGTACTACAGCGTCACCGGCACGGCCGCTGACGCCAAAGTGCCCTACAACCCGGCGCGCGCCGCTCAGAAAGCTCAGCAGGATGCTGAGCATTTCATCGCTAGCCGGGTCGAGCAGGTGCGCCGCCTCGCGGAGCGGCGCACGGCCCTAGGCGCAGGCGCGGATGCGGCGCCTGCGGAGCCCTCGGTCATCGTATGTCCATACGATGCCGAGCTGTTTGGACACTGGTGGTACGAAGGCCACCAGTGGCTTGAAGCTGTGCTGCGCGGCTTTGCTGCGCGCAGTGATGAAAGCGTAGTCGTGCAGACGACTACGCTTGGCGGCTACGCCGCCGCCCATGCGCCGACCACCGTAGCGGAGCTACCGGTGTCGAGCTGGGGTCGCGGCGGCTATGCCGAGGTCTGGCTGCAGCCGCGCAGCCAGTGGGTTACGCCGCTGCTGCACGCGGCGGAGGATCGCATGGTGCTGGCTGCGCAGAAGCACCATGACCCGGCAGCGCTTAGCAGCTTGCAGCTGCGGGCGCTGAATCAAGCTGCGCGGGAGCTTATGCTCGCGCAGAGCAGCGACTGGACGTTCATACTGGATGCAGATACCGTTCCTTCGTATGCGAAGAAGCGGATTGAAACGCATTTATCTCAATTTCATCACTTACTGAATAACCTAGATAAAGCTGTCTCTGACAAAGAGCTGTCCACTTTGGTTCACGCTTTAGAACGGAAGTCTCCTTTTTTACCAGAACTTCATTATCTCATTTTTCAGTCATCTTCTGCCAAGCAGAACATTCAACGCTCGCTAGTGCATATAGATTCCTTCGTTCCTTTAAAAGAAGTTGCCGTTGCGTCCCATACAGAGGTTGTACAACCCAGCCCATCATCCAAACTGCGTATTCTCATGCTCGCATGGGAATACCCGCCACACGTCATAGGCGGTCTTGCAAGAGCCGTCTGTGATTTGTCCAGACAGCTCGCTTCCGATGGTTATACCGTTCATGTCATCACCTGTGAAGCTCCTGGATGTCTGCCCTACGAACTTTCAGAAGGGGTCCATCTTCATCGTGCGGAAGTACTCCCTGCGGCAGATTCCCTGCATTTCCTGGATCGTGTATTCCAAATGAATATGGCGTTTACAGACCTCATGCTAGGATTATCGCGGCAGGGCTACGTTTTTGATGTGGTGCATGCACATGATTGGCTAGTTTACTACACAGCGCATATTGCTAAGCAACAATTGCAACTCCCGCTGTTAGCAACGATTCACGCAACAGAAACAGGACGAAACCTTGGAAAATTAGAGTCACCGCTTCAGAAGCGGATTCATACCCTAGAAGGTAAATTAACTGAAGCAGCTGATCACCTTATTGTTTGCAGTCTATCCATGCAGCAGGAGATCAAGGCTCTCTTTCATATTCCTACCCACAAAATATCTGCCATTCCCAACGGCGTTGCTTTCTTTCGTACTTCCGAACCATCACGGCCAACCTTGCATGTTCAGCTTACAAACGCCATAACCGCTACGGGTAAGCCGCAACGTATTCTTGCTTTTCTAGGTCGACTTGTCTATGAAAAAGGTATACACACCCTTCTAGCCGCAATGCCGCTCGTGCTCGCGAAATTCCCGGAAGCCAAGCTCGTTATTGCTGGCACGGGTCCGGAGCATGATGCCTTGGCGGCACTCGCTGCAAGCCTAGGAGATCGGGTTAGCTTCCCAGGCTTTCTGGATGAGGCTGATAAAAGCTTACTTTTAGACACGGCAGAGGTTTGTATATTTCCAAGTCTCTATGAACCTTTTGGCTTGGTTGCACTAGAAGCTATGGCCAGTGGGACACCTCTTATCGTCTCTAGTGTCGGAGGCCTCAGTGAAATTGTTAGCCATGGGGTAAACGGATGTACATGTCCTCCAGGCGACAGTAAGGCTTTAGCTGCACAAATCATTCAGCTTTTAGATCAGCCACAGTATGCCACTAAGCTTGCTTCAACTGCTTTACGTACTGTTCATAGTCATTATGACTGGGGGAAAATCGGATCTTTGACAATTCAGGTTTACGAGGCTGTCATCTCCTAACAAGCTGCCTTCAATCAGTCATTCCCCGCATCAAAAGGAAATAATCAAGTAATTTGGAGATCTTCTCCAAATGTAAGCGTGACCAGTAAGAATTTTCAGTTTTTTTTCAAAGAATCATTGATTCCTTTGTCAGAATTAGGTAACCTAATTGCAAGACTTGTGCTCTATCGTTCAGTCCTCTTGGTGGGATCTGAATGCGCGATCAAACAAATAAGTGGGGAAGTGATTGTATTGCCAAGACATCTGGTCATCGGAAATGGAAAATTCCTTATTAACCTCGATCAGCATTCCTACATGCGGGATCTGTACTATCCTTTCGTAGGCCAGCTTAACCATATTGGCGGTTATCAGTGCCGTGTTGGTGTATGGGTAGATGGTGACTTCGCATGGCTGAATGCCCCTGAGTGGCAATTCAAGCTCGCGTATGTGGAGGATTCCCTTGTCACAGAAGTGACAGCTACACATCCCGGCCTCGGTGTAACTCTTCTTATGAATGACGGCGTTCACCAGCGTGAGGATATTTATTTGAAGCGAATTCACATTACCAATCACACGAATACGGTTCGTGAAGTACGCATGTTCTTCAACCAGGATCTGCTCATTAATGAGACGGAGGTTGGCGACACAGCCGCTTATTACCCTTCAACGAATACCGTCTTTCATTATAAAAAAGATCGTTACTTTATGTTTAACGGCAGCACCGGCACAGAAGGTATATTTCAATATTCTACTGGTGTCAAAAGATTCTATAACGCCGAAGGCACATGGCGCGATGCGGAAGATGGTCATTTGATGGGGAATGCCATTGCACAGGGCTCTGTCGATAGTACGATCTCGTTCCGACTCTTCGTTCCTCCTAACGGAGACCAAACCCTCTACTACTGGATGGGCGCAGGCAAGAATCTGGAGGAAGTTAAAAAGCTCGACGCCTACGTCAAAGACAGCCACCCTGGCAAGCTGCTTGATCGTGTGACGGTCTATTGGCAGCGTTGGGCGAACAAAATCGAGCGCGACTACTTCGATCTCACACCTGAAGTGCAACGCCTCTTCAAACAAAGCCTTTTGCTCGTTCGCACGCAAACCGATGTTAACGGGGCAATTATTGCAGCGAATGATTCTGATATCATGCAAAGCAACCGTGATCATTACAGCTACATGTGGCCACGTGATGGTGCATTAATCGCTTACTCCATGTCCATGGCTGGTTACCAAGGAATGATTATTCCATTTTTTAACTTCTGCGCAAACGTGCTTTCACCGGAAGGATACCTGCATCACAAATATAATCCAGACGGAACCGTGGGCTCCAGTTGGCATCCCTACATTCATTCTGGGCGCGTGCAGCTTCCAATTCAGGAAGATGAAACGGCGCTCGTCTTATACGCTCTCTGGCAGGATTTCCAGAAGAATGGAAGTTTGGAATTTGCGCAATCGTTATACCGCAATTTGATCCGTCGAGCAGCCAGATTTATGTCCACTTACATTGATCAAGAACTGAACTTACCTAAACCGAGCTACGATTTGTGGGAGGAACGTTACGGAATCTACACCTTTACAGCCTCTGCTGTATATGGTGGCTTGATCGCTGCCTCCAACTTCAGCAACCTCTTTGGGGATGAAGAGCGGAGCAATCGCTACAAGCATACCGCGGAGAAAATTAAATCCGGCATCCTGAAGCATCTTTGGGACGAAGGTGAACAACGATTCGTTCGCGGCTTGTATATGGAAGACGGTCAATGGGTCAAAGATATGACGCTGGAAAGCTCTGTGTACGGCATTTTTGAGTTTGGTGTATTGCCTGCTGATGATCCACGTGTGGTCAGCACGATGCAAGCTAACAAAGAAGGTCTCATGATCAAAACCGAAGTCGGCGGCTCAGCCCGTTATCATCATGATTATTACTTCCAACGCTCGACAGACATTGAAAAAGTGCCAGGGAATCCTTGGATTATCTGTACACTCTGGATTGCTGAATGGGAAATTGAGTACGCCAAAACGGTTGCTGACCTTGAAGCTCCGCGCAAAACGCTGGAGTGGGTCGTCAAGCACGCCATGGAAAGCGGCGTATTGTCCGAGCAATTGGATCCATTCTCCGGCGAGCCGGTGTCTGTTGCTCCTCTTACTTGGTCCCATGCGACTTATGTACTGACTGTGGTCAAATATTTAAACAAATACAAACAACTTTTAGGAAAGTAAACGATAGTAAACGGAGGACAGGAGTAAATCTTGTCCTCCTTTCATATTCGACCATAGGGGGATCTGGTTCTGGGGAATTTAAATTTCTATATCTTATGTATCATCATTCTTTATTTGCTTTATGTGATATTCTCCCGCATTCGGAAAAGTATGAAAATGAAGAAATTAGACATTCCTCCGCTTGGAAAATCTCGTAGAAAAAGAGCTCTTGCAAGCGATTCAAGTAACTGGCATGACACATCTGTCTATGATCATAACCCTCAGCGCGGTCACCACAACCATCACCACAGCAGTCACGGGGATGACCATTACGGTGATTCCAGCGACTCTGGCGATTCGGGAAGCTCAGGAGACTCCGATTCGGACTAGCCCTTTCTTAACCAAATCAGCCTGTTTAATTATCAAGGAGGTTGTGTATGGGAACTATCATCACTATTTTTATATTCGTAATTGTCGTTATCTTTCTTTTTTCTGCTTTCTCCCACGAATCTCGCAACAGGAACCAGCGCAGGCGTCGACATGACAACCATGACACTAGCTATAGCGGCTTTGCTAGCGATTCCTCTTCATTTGAGGATCATCGTCATCATGGTGGTCATCATCATGGAAGTCATCATGGAAGTCACCACCATGGAGGTCATAGTGATCACGGAACATCTAACGATAGTGGCGGAGGGAGTAGCGGAGGCGGAGATTCTGGCGGTGGTGGTGGCGATGGTGGCGGAGGCGGCGGGGACTAAGCCAACGCTACTCGGAATAACCAGCCTTTCTCATACGGCGACTCATAGAGTATTCCCGTTGCCCGCTCGATCAGTATGTTCACAGCGACTACTTCACCCGTTACAGGAGAGAATAAATCGTGTTCATCTACCGCGGTTTCAAGGGAGCTCATGAACGCACCTTCCGTTAATTTCATACCTTTTTCTGGAAGTTCAATGTATAGAATCATGCCCCATTTCTCTAATGCATGCTCGGTTAACCCTATAACCGCTTCATTGCCTTCTTGACGTATCCAATACAAATCTTCCGTCATCCTGTCATCCATCGTCTGTTCTCCTTATAAAGAAAGGCCCCTCCGCCCGCATTCGCATGCTAACCGAGGGGCCTTCCTATTGAGTTAAAACTTATTTAACAACCAAGTTTTTGTCGCCTGGTTTCCAGTTCATTGGGCACAATCCGCCGGATTGAAGCGCTTGAAGCACACGAAGTGTCTCTTCTACGCTGCGACCTACGTCGTTGTGGTTAACAACTTCGTATTTCAATTCGCCTTCTGGATCGATGATGAACAGACCGCGAAGCGCGATACCTTCTTCTTCGATTAGAACGCCATAGTCACGTGCAACGGATTTTGTGATGTCTGCAGCAAGTGGGAATGCCAATTTGCCAAGACCGTTGTCGTTAATTGGTGTGTTGATCCACGCTTTGTGAGTGTGGATGCTGTCAATGGAAACACCAAGAATTTCAGTGTCCAATGCTTTGAATTGATCAGCAGCATAGCTAATCGCTGTGATTTCAGTTGGACATACAAATGTGAAGTCCAATGGGTAGAAGAAAAGAACTAACCATTTTCCTTTGTAATCAGACAAAGATGCTTTACCAAATCCTGTACCATCACCTGTAGCTGTCTCCATTGTGAAATCAGGAGCTTGTTTACCAACTAAACGTTCTGCCATGGGTATAATTCCTCCTCAAAATCTATCTAAATTCTATATTATCCGTATAAAATGGTACCATCCACCTACCTGAAAGTCAATAATTAGATCGTATACTAGATAATAATTATTTTAATCCAATAGGGAGTACCATCGATTGACACATTCATCTCTCTGCATACGTTTTTGTTGTAAAAAAGCCCGCATTCCCGAAGCAAAACCGCTTCGGAAAATACGGGCTTATTTGTATGATTATTTGCGCATAGCGTCAACGATTAATTGACCCATTGCCAATGTACCGATTGCTGTGCTCTTATCTACTGCGATGTCGCCAGTACGGTGACCAGCGTCTAACACTTCTTTCACCGCGCGCTCGATGGAATCCGCAGCTTCGTGGTAGCCGAACGTCAAACGGAACATCAAAGCAACGGAAAGGATTGTTGCAATTGGGTTAGAGATACCTTGACCTGCGATATCAGGCGCAGATCCGTGTACCGGCTCGTACAAGCCGAATGCACCTTCGCCAAGGGAAGCGGATGCCAGCATTCCGATGGAACCTGTCAGCATCGCTGCTTCGTCGCTCAAGATGTCACCGAACATGTTCTCAGTTACGATAACATCGAAGGAGGACGGACGGCGAAGCAATTGCATCGCACAGTTATCAACCAATACGTGCTCAAGCTCAACATCTGGGTAGTCAGCCGATACGCGGATGACGACTTCACGCCATAGGCGGGATGTTTCAAGTACGTTCGCTTTATCAACAGAAGCAAGTTTCTTGCGACGTGTGCGTGCGATGTCAAACGCTTGGCGCGCGATACGCTCAACTTCTTTCTCGCTGTAAGCACAAGTATCAACCGCTTCTTGACCGTTAGCTGTTTCACGACGGAATTTCTCACCGAAGTAAATACCGCCAGTCAACTCACGAACAACGATCAAATCCGTACCTTCAAGAACTTCTGGTTTCAATGTAGAAGCTTCTTTCAAGCAATCGAAGATGAACGCAGGACGAATGTTGGAGAACAAGCCAAGCGCTTTACGAATACCTAGAAGACCTGTTTCTGGACGAAGCTCTTTGGAATTGTTATCCCATTTCGGACCACCAACGGCTCCAAGAAGTACAGCGTCTGCGGATTGACAGACTTTCAATGTTTCTTCCGGAAGAGGTGTACCTTTCTCATCAATCGCGATACCACCGAAAAGCGCGTGTTCTGTTTCAAATTGATAGCCGAATAATTCTTCCGTACGCTTCAATACTTTTTCTGCTTCTGCAACGACTTCTGGACCAATACCGTCCCCAGCGATTACCGCAATCTTTTTAACATCAGCCATGACAATCATTCACTCCTTATTTTAGCAAACCTAGTTTGTTAGTCTTCCAATCGTTTATATCCTGACCTCATTGTACCATAAGATAACACCCTACTTTAGATATAAAAGCTATCGCTTTGATAGTTTATTCCTATAATGCGAGTTATAAAAAAAACCTCTCTTGTTTTAGGCAAGAAAGGGATAACACATTAGCTAGGTTTAATAATCATGAAGATGAACAAAATGACACCCACCGTAGATGCCGCATAGAAATAGTTCCGGGCCTTAACCCATAGCAGCAACTGCTCACCGGGGAGTGAAGTCGCTTTCTGATTAGAAGGATCCAACACCCAGCCTCCGAGTTTTTTCTGATTAGGCGTTGCAAAGCCGATAGCAATAATTTGAATGATGACATAAGCCACAAGCGAGCCGATCAACCAAATTTGCATGATAGAGCCATAATCGCCTAACCAAATCAACAATAGACCTGTTAGCACAGCAAGGCTGCCGCCGATTTTCGGAAACATTTCCAATCGACTTCCCACGCGCAAGGACATCCGTAACTCTTCAAGCGTTTGATCTTTTCTAAGCAACACATGAGCAAAAAAAGTTGGACCAACTCCGATAATGGCAGACAACACATGAATGAGAACTAGGAACTTCACACCGTTCACCTCTTCCTTGTAATATATAAACGACACAGTTTATAAGATACAATCCGGAAGCTGAATATGCTATGATGGCCCTCACCATTACTGTATTTTATTACCATATAAATGATTAAGATTTCATCAAATTTTATCGTCATTCCCAGCGGTCAGCAACGGTTCATACATCATAATCGCATGGTTATCCGTCACCCACTCATCCCTTACCAAATGCCCTTCTCTATTCAAGACTCTGCGGTGAATTTCATTGTGCCTGACATATCCACCCCAGTATTCCCGCGTAATTCTATGGTTCTTTTCATGTATCTCATACCGATGTAAATTAGGGCTAAGTGTAAGCCATTCACCAACCAAATGGGTATCCGAAACATGGATCTTCAACTGATACGGTTCTTGTGTCTCATTCCTAATCTGCAAATCTAAGTAATTGTAATAACACGTTGCTCCACTCCCAAAAGGTTGCGATCTCCCCGCATCTGGAAATACATCATAACTATGTCGATACCTCTCCGTTACCGTAAGCGGCGTGTGCAGGGTCATCCAGTAGATTAGATTCGAAAGCTGGCATAAACCGCCCCCAACTCCCGTCTTCACCTTCCCATGAAAGAGAACCATCCCATCAACGTACCCCTTCCTGCGGGTAGTACTGCCAATTAAGCGCCAATAGGAAAAAGTCTCACCAGGCTGTAGAATCACACCATTTAACTGTTTGACTGCTACCTTCAAGTTGATCACCTTATTATGCTGGAGCCACATATCTACATCCTTCAATTGTCTTAAAAGAGGGGTACGATGCGTAAAAGCTACCTCTGGCAGCAATTGATCTTGTTTACGTGTTGCATATTGTTTCCCATCGAAAAACCAGGCCAAATATCGTTTCAAACGATACGCTTTGATCCCTAGATATATCCTGGCTCGACTTCGGTGGATCGGCTTTAAGGGCTTACTCATTTCGTGAAGGTCCCCTTTCATCACATCCTATTTCCATCTTAGTTTCAAAATAATGCCAAGTCAACGGACTCAAAATCCAACTTGCTAACGCTATTATCTCTATGATAAAGTGGATAAAAATGGTAGTGAAGCACACGCCGCTTTTCTAGTTCAGCTTTTGCTGATGCTAGGGAGCGGCTTCTTTATTTTCTAAAAAGGAGGCGAATTGCATTATGTCAGTATTCGATACATCTTATGAGACATTCCTGCAGGAACATTTTAGCAAACGTAAAGGTGAAAGATTGCGCAGATTAATGGAAGGGCATGGTCATGCCGAGCGATTATTTTTGAAACAAGTGTGGTGGAGAGCATTAGGTGAGTTTCTATATTTGCATCCTGAATTTGAAATTAAAGATTTCCGAGATGGAACTCGTTATATCGATTTTGCCTACATCAGACAAGGGCTGAAGCTTGCTATCGAAATTGATGGGTACACCACCCACGCCAGCCAGATCAGTCGAACAGAATTCTCCGATGGACTTATTCGTCAAAATCATATGATGATCGACGGATGGAAAATATTGCGTTTTTCATATGATGATGTGAAGAATCGCCCTCGTATGTGCGAGCAGATCATCCTGCAATTTATTGGGAAATATTTCAGTGAACAGCATGGGGCGAGCGAACAATATGGGGAGCTAAGTATCGTTGAAAAAGCGATTTGTCGGCTAGCCCTCTCACAAGGAAAAGCGATCTCTCCTCGTCATGTTTCTGAACTTTTGCAGTTCGGATCTAAGAAATCAAGGAACATCCTCCACCAGATGAAAGAGAAGCAGATTCTCATCCCCGTGGTTGAAGGGCAGCAACGGATTAGATTCTATCAATTACACCCCACAGTTGCCAGCCAGATGGTTAGGTGAGTGGCTGCGCCCACGTGCGCCGCGAGCACTTCAATAGCGCCCAAAAGCGGCGCTATTCCTCTCGCTCTCGATCACGCAGCCGGCGCGCCTCGCTTTAAGGCCCTTTTCGGGCCTTATCTGTGCCCACGTGCGCCGCGAGCACTGCAATAGCGCCCAAAAGGGGCGCTATTCCTCTCGCTCTCGATCGCGCAGCCTGTGTGCTTCGCTTTAAGGCCCTTTTCGGGCCTTATCTGTGCCCTCGTGCGCCGCGAGCACTTCAATAGCGCCCAAAAGCGGCGCTATTCCTCTCGCTCTCGACCGACGCAGCCGGCACGCCTCGCTTTAAGGCCCTTTTCGGGCCTTATCTGTGCCCACGTGCGCCGCGAGCACTTCAATAGCGCCCAAAAGGGGCGCTATTCCTCTCGCTCTCGATCGCGCAGCCGGCGCCCGCGCGGCGCACAAAAAAACACCCAAAGCCAACGGCCTTGGGTGCTGCGCTTATGCATTTTGCAAATAGGATTCCATCGCCTTTGCGAGCTTTTTCATGCCCAGAACGGTCGTTTCTTTGTCCGTATGCGTGTAGTTCAGGCGCATGGTGTTGTACTGCGGATTCTCCGCGTAGAACGTAGCACCGGGAACAAAGGCAACGCCTTCTTTCACCGCGATTTTTAACAAATCGGCTGCGTTAATTTGCTCAGGAAGCTCGACCCAAATGAACATGCCGCCCTTTGGCTCTTCCCATTTCAGACCCGGCCAGTTCAACTCTGTGAGCAGTCCTGACATGAACTTCATCCGATCCAGATACTGTTCACGGATCAAGGAAATATGAGCATCCAGATCAAAATGCTCAAGCAAATGATACAACGTTTGCTGATCAATCGTGCTGGAATGCAGATCCGCCGATTGCTTGAAGCGAGCAACTTGACGAATGATTGACTCATCACCCATGATCCAGCCTGTACGGAAAGCAGGTGCAACGGTTTTGGAGAATGTGCTCGTGTATACAACATTCCCGCCTTCTGCTTTGCCACCTAGCGAATAGACAGTCGGGTAGCTTTCGCTCTCGTCAAACTGGATTTCCCCGTAAGGGTCATCTTCCAGAATCAGTACGTCAGCACCGCGGCAAATATCCAGCAAGCCTTGGCGGCGTTCCAAGCTCCACGCACGACCCGCTGGGTTCGAGAAGGTTGGAATGACATAGACCATTTTCGGATTATACTGTGCAATTTTAGCTGCCAAATCCTCGAGAATCATGCCGTCATTGTCGCTATCGACTGAGACGATTTTCGCGCCTTTGGCTTGATACACTTGGATCGCTGCCAAATAGGTCGGACGTTCAACAAGGATAACATCGCCTTCATCAATATATACGCGTGTCAAAAGGTCAATTGCTTGTTGTGACCCCGTCGTTAACAGCATTTCGTCTGGGGTAACCAGCATGTTCTTCGCTGCCATCCGTTTGCATAAGGATTCGCGCAAAGGCTTGTAGCCTTCTGTTAACCCGTATTGCAGCGCAGACTTTCCGCCGCCAATAACTCTTGTGAACGCTTCGCTAACCGCGTCTAAGGGAAAAAACTCTTCAGCAGGCAATCCGCCAGCAAAGGAAATAATCGAGCTCCCTTGCGTCAACTTAAGAATTTCTCTTACTGCTGACGATGAGAAGCCTTCCAACGATTTAGAAAATCGATATTTCATACAGGGACGCATCCTTTCGCATTTGTAGAAAGCACCCCTCCTCGATACATGGAGGTGAGGTGCTAATCCGGGTTGCCATAATAGCTAAGAGCTTATATTAACGTTACGTTGCTTCTATTACTTGTTGGGTTTTTGCGTTTATCGATTAGTCTGTTCACAGCGTCTAGGTAAGCCTTCGCGCTTGCTTCCAGAATGTCCGTCGAAATACCGCGTCCTTGTACGGACACGTTATCCTGTTTCAGAACAACGTGAACTTCACCCAGCGCATCTTTCCCGTGTGAAACGGATTTGATGGAGTAGTCATCCAGTTCGACGTTTTCTTTCGTTGCTTTATCAATCGCATTGTAAATCGCATCAACGGAACCATTGCCTACCGCGCTCTCAGCCACTTCGCTGCCATCTTGAAAGCGAACATGAACCGTTGCAGTTGGTGTCATTTGGTTACCGTAGGCAACTTGAAGCGTGCCAAGCGCGAAAATTTCCGGAGTCTCAATCAATTTTTCTTCGATTAGAGCACGGATATCTTCGTCTTCGACTTGCTTCTTACGATCTGCCAAATCCTTGAACTTGGCAAAAGCCACGTTTACTTGCTCGTCGCCGAGTTCGTAACCAAGATCAATGAGCTTCTCACGGAACGCGTGACGTCCGGAGTGTTTCCCCATAACGAGCTTACTTTCCTTCACGCCGATCGTTTCAGGAGACATAATCTCGTACGTTGTTTTTTCTTTGAGCATACCATCCTGATGGATGCCGGACTCATGCGCGAAGGCGTTAGCGCCAACAATCGCCTTATTGCCTGGAACCACCATGCCTGTCAGCTTGCTGACAAGACGGCTTGTGCGGTAGATCTCGTTCAACACAAGCGAAGTTTTCGCTTGGTAGAAGTCCTGGCGTGTTTCCAGCGCCATGACAACTTCCTCGATCGAGGTGTTCCCTGCGCGCTCGCCAATCCCGTTGATGGTGCCTTCAATTTGATCAGCACCGTTCAATACAGCTGCGAGCGCGTTCGCAGTTGCCATGCCAAGATCGTCATGGCAGTGCGCGCTCAATTGAATTTTTTCAATGCCTGGGACTGTTTCCTTCAGCATTTTGAAAATATTACCGTAATCATACGGTGTCATATAGCCGACCGTATCTGGAATATTCACAACAGATGCGCCAGCACGAATCGCCATGCTCGTCACTTCAGCGATGAAGTCCAGCTCCGTACGCCCAGCATCCTCGAGTGAAAACTCGATTTTGCTGAAATACTTCTTCGCATATTTAATCGCAGCTTCAGCTGTTTCGAGCACTTGGTGCTTCTCCATCCGCAGCTTATGCTGACGGTGAATCGGAGACGTGGCAAGGAATAGATGAATGCATGGATCTTGTGCACCTTGAAGCGCTTCACGTACAGCCTCAATATCATTCTCTCTCGCACGGGACAAGCCGATAACAGAAGCGTTCTTAATCGCTCTAGCGACCGCGTTCACGCCAGCTAAATCTCCTGGGGATGCCGCAGGAAAACCAGCCTCCATACGATCCACACCCAGCTTCTCCAGCTGCAAAGCGATTTCGACCTTCTCCTGCATATTCAAGTTCACACCTGGTGATTGCTCTCCATCACGAAGGGTTGTATCAAAAATATAAATTTTACGCACCATGTCACCTCCTGTGAGTATCATTTTTCCAAGTCGTTATAGTATTCACAGGGAGCAATTGGGAAATTCTCCTCAATCACTCCCTGTGGAATGTATAGCTATAAAATTCAATAATGCCTAATAATTATTTTTTGATCCAGTGCATCATTTCGCGTAATTGGGAACCAACAACCTCGATTGGGTGTGCTGCTTCGTTACGACGCGTAGCGTTCATGAATGCAAAGTTGGATTGGTTTTCCAAGATGAAGTCGCGAGCGAATTTACCTTGTTGGATGTCAGTAAGAACTGCTTTCATTTCTTTCTTCGTTTCAGCTGTGATGATACGAGGACCTGTTACATAGTCACCGTATTCTGCTGTGTTGGAGATGGAGCTGCGCATGGAAGCAAGTCCGCCTTCATACATCATATCTACGATCAATTTCAATTCGTGCAAGCACTCAAAGTAAGCCATTTCTGGTGCATAGCCCGCTTCAACCAATGTTTCGAAACCAGCTTTAACTAGTTCAGAAGCACCGCCGCAAAGAACTGCTTGCTCACCGAACAAGTCTGTTTCTGTTTCTTCTTTGAACGTAGTTTCGATAACGCCTGCACGTGTACAGCCGATACCTTTTGCATAAGCAAGACCGATTGCTTTTGCATTGCCAGTCGCATCTTTCTCGATTGCGATTAGACCAGGTACACCAAAGCCTTCAACGTACGTACGACGTACCATGTGACCAGGGGATTTAGGAGCTACCAAGAATACATCTGTACCTTCAGGAGCAACGATTTGTCCGAAGTGGATGTTAAATCCGTGGGAGAACATGATTGCTGCGCCTTTTTTCATGTTCGGTTGAATGGACTCTTTGTATACGCGAGCTTGCGTTTCATCCGGCATCAAAATTTGGATAACATCAGCGCGTTGTGCTGCTTCTTCTACAGATACAACTTCGAAACCATCGTTTTTAGCTGCGTTCCATGAACGGCCTTCACGAAGACCGATAATAACGTTCAAACCACTGTCACGCAAGTTTTGTGCTTGTGCGTGCCCTTGGGAACCATAACCAACAACCGCAATCGTTTTACCTTTAAGTACCGCTAAGTCTGCATCTTTTTCATAGTAAGTAGTAACTGCCATTCGAATAAATCCTCCTTTGATATAATGAATCCGTTTTGTCTACCCCTTGAGTGGGTGTTTCAACGATTTACCGTGGTACCTCGCTGAAACCCCCACTCAAGGAGAAGTTATTGCTGATAGATCTCTTGGCTTTTCCTGGTAAAAATTTATTTAACCGAACCGCGAATCATCGCAGTAACGCCCGTACGGGAAAGCTCACGAATGCCATAAGGACGAAGCAATTCGACCATAGCATCTATTTTATCTGAATCTCCAACAACTTGCACGATTAATGAAGCAGGACCGATATCGACAACTGCCGCACGGAATGTTTCTACGATACCAAGAATTTCTGGGCGCATGATCGGTTCAGCATTTACTTTGATAAGTGCGAGTTCTCTGGCTACCATTGGATTGGAGCTCAGATCAACAACCTTGATAACGTCAATCAACTTGTACAACTGCTTGGAGATTTGCTCCAATGTGTTGTCATCACCCGTGGTTACGATAACCATCCGGGAAAGTCCGTTTTCTTCGGACTCTCCCACGGTGATGCTTTCAATGTTAAAACCACGGCGTCCGAACAAACCAGATACACGTTGCAGGACACCAGGCTGATTGTTTACGAGTACGGAAACTGTATGTTTAGTTGTCATTCCGAATCCCCCATTAACATGTCACTAATTGTATCGCCCGCTTTAACCATTGGGAACACGTTCTCGCCCTTCGGTACGACGAAATCAATAACGACAGGCCCCGGTGTATCGAGGGCTTCCTGCCATACTCTTCTCGCTTCTTCTTTCGTCGTTGCGCGCAAGCCTTTCACGCCGTAAGCTTCTGCAAGCTTCACGAAATCAGGGCTTCCTGCCAAGTCAATGTGACTATAGCGATTGTCATAAATAATCTCTTGCCATTGGCGAACCATCCCAAGCACTTGGTTGTTGATAATAACAACTTTAACCGGAATGTTGTTGATCGCACAGATCGCAAGCTCTTGCGCACACATTTGAACGCCGCCGTCGCCATTAATGGAAACAACTAGTTTATCCGGGTTCCCCATTTGAGCGCCGATCGCCGATGGGAATCCGAAGCCCATTGTTCCAAGTCCACCTGATGTTACTAGGGAGCGAGGGTTTTTGAATTTATAGAACTGCGCGGCCCACATTTGATGCTGACCTACGTCCGTTGTAACGATCGCTTCACCTTTCGTTGTTTCGCTGATCATTTCAATAACGTATTGCGGTTTAAGCTCAGTTTCGGTTTCGCCGTATTTCAACGGGAACTTCTCTTTGCTTTCTTGCAGCTCAGCAATCCATGCTGCGTTATTCGCAGGTTTCGCTTTCGTATTCGCATACTCCAGAACGGCTTTCACATCACCAACGCATGGGATATCCGTCTTCACGTTCTTGCCGATTTCAGCTGGATCTACGTCGATATGAGCGATTACTTTTACCTTTGGAGCAAAACCATTCAAATTCATCGTCACCCGATCATCGAAACGGGAACCGATGGAGATGAGAAGATCTGCATTTTGAATCGCAGTATTCGCTGTAAATGTTCCGTGCATCCCTGGCATACCGAGCCATAGCTCATGAGCACTAGGGAAGCCGCTTAAACCAAGCAAAGTTGTGGCAACTGGAATCTGTGTTTTATTAACAAATTCGATCAATTCTTTGGAAGCATCCGCATAAACAACGCCGCCACCTGCAATGATGACTGGACGTTCAGCCTCTTCAATGGCTTTGATCAGTTTATCAACTTGCAGTTTATTCGGTTGCACCGTAGGGTTATAACCACGAATGCTTAGATCCTTTGCAGGCTTAAATATCGTTTTATGAGCGGAGACATCCTTTGGTATGTCAATGAGAACCGGGCCCTTACGTCCAGAGTTCGCAATATGGAATGCTTCGTGAATGATACGCGGCAGGTCATTAACGTCTCTTACCAAGTAGCTGTGCTTCGTAATTGGCATTGTAATACCTGTAATGTCAGCCTCTTGGAAAGCATCCGTACCGATGAAGTTCGTTGCAACGTTACCTGTAATAACAACTAGAGGAACAGAATCCATATATGCTGTAGCAATACCTGTGACTAGATTCGTAGCCCCCGGTCCGGAAGTTGCGATACATACGCCAACTTTGCCAGTTGAACGAGCGTAGCCGTCAGCTGCGTGAATAGCGCCTTGCTCATGTCTAGTCAATAAGTGATTGAAATCATCAAAACCGTGCATCGCATCATAGATGTACAATACCGCGCCGCCTGGATATCCAAAGACGCAATCCACACCCTCCAGCAATAAGCTTCTTAGCAAAATCTCGGAACCTGTAATCAGGTCTGGCTGCGTCAGCTTTTCAATTAGTTCTTCTTTAGAGCGTTTTGGTTCAGTTTGAACATTCATTGTGATCCTCCTCTCGAAAAGTCAATTCGTGTTATCGTCTACCATGCCATGAAAATAAGAAAAACCCCTATCATCCCGGACACGCACGTAACGTGTTCAACGGGACGAAAGGGGTTTAAGCTTCCGTGGTACCACCCAAATTTGCTATATGCCTCACAGCACATAACCTTAGCAGGTATGCTCAATCATGAACATTACCCTCAGCACGATAACGTGTGCTCTCCCGGTCCTCCCTACTACGTGCGAACATTCGCATGTTTCAGGAAAACAGCTCCGAGGTGACTTCGTACGTAAGGGATTAAGGCGATGGTTTCAGCAAGTCCAACGCTCTCTGCGCATAAGTGCCCTTATTACTTCTTCCTCTTCATAGCGATTCATTCGTATGCTTCACCATATCAAATATGATTAAAGATTATTATATGCATCCGAAGGCCAATAGTCAATAGGTAGTTCGAATAAAACATTGGGAAGTGAGAGAAGATAATACCAATTCTATGGAAAGTTCTGAGGAGGCCAACGATGAAGACGTCTCTGCAAGTCCCTTTCCCCATGTCTACTTCCTTACAAGACAATGTCAAATGGCTGAAAGATAAACTAGGAAAAAGCTCAGATGTGTACTATCGACAACTAGAAATCGGTGTATATCCAGAAACGAATAGCGTCGCTTTATTTTACATCGATGGACTCGTGCAGAATGAGATTTTGAATGAACATGTGACCAAGCCGCTGCTCAGCGCTCATGAGAATGCCTCCTATTGGCAGCAAGATCTATGCTTCCATGATTTGTTGTGTCAGGCGATTACCATCAGTGAACTAACCATGAGCAAGGAAGGAACTGCTGTACTCGCTGCCCTTCTAGGTGGCAATACCATCCTGATTGCGGATGGCTATGACGAGGTGATTATCGCAGGCACCTCAGGTTGGGAAACGAGAGCCATTGAAGAACCTCAAACACAAACCGTCGTCCGTGGCCCAAAGGAAAGCTTCACAGAGGATATTCGAACGAACACTTCTTTATTACGGAGAAAAATCAGATCTCCTGATCTTCGTTTTATTTCCTTACGCATCGGTCGGTATACACAAACTGAGGTCATCATTGCCTACCTGGAGGGCATTGCCAATGAACGTGTCGTCACAGAAGCCACATCACGATTAGAGCGAATAGATGCGGACAGCATTCTAGAAAGTGGCTATATTGAAGAATATATTGAGGATGTAACGTACTCCCCTTTTCCAACGATTATGAACTCTGAACGCCCAGATGCTGTTGCTGCTGGCATCCTCGAAGGTCAGATCGCCATCCTAGTCGATGGGACACCTTTCGTTTTACAAGCGCCCGTCACTTTTTTCAGCTTCATGAAATCAAGTGAGGACTACTATCAACGCTTTGATATTGCAACATTCGTGCGTTGTGTTCGCTATATCTCGTTTTTCGTCTCCATGCTGCTTCCAGCACTGTATATCGCCATCACAACGTTTCATCAGGAAATGCTGCCAACGACCTTGCTCATTTCCTTGGCCGCACAGCGTGAAGGCGTTCCCTTCCCGGCATTGTTAGAAGCATTGCTCATGGAAGTCACCTTTGAGGTACTTCGTGAAGCTGGTGTACGCATGCCGCGTGTTATTGGTTCCGCCATTTCGATTGTAGGAGCGCTCGTGCTTGGGCAAGCGTCTGTACAAGCTGGATTAGTGTCTGCCGCCATGGTTATCATCGTTTCTTTTACGGCTATCTCGAACTTCGTAACGCCTGCACTCAATATGGCTGTTGCTGCCCGATTAATTCGCTTTGGGCTTATGCTGCTCGCTGGCTCCTTCGGCTTATTTGGCATCCTGACCGGCTGCATGGCCATCTTGATTCACCTAGCATCACTCCGGTCGTTCGGCGTCCCTTATTTGACACCAGTCGCCCCACTCGCTGCTAGCCATATTAAAGATACGTTACTTCGAGTACCGCGTTGGTTAACAGGCATACGTCCGTTTACGCGCTCGAACGCAACAAGAAATAAGCCCTATGATAAGCCTTCTCCACCTAAAAGAGATCGCTACTAAGACATTCTCGGGGAGGATATCGCCATGAAACTGTATGGCAACAGTAGCATGCAGCGTCTGATGATCCTCAGTTTTTGCTGTTTACTACTCACCGGCTGTTGGGATCGCAAAGAATTGAACCAACTTGCTATAACTTCTGCAACCGCTGTAGATTGGGACGGCAAAGTTTGGACCATTTCGTATCAGGTCGTTATCCCGCAATCCATCGCCAATCCCAATACGGGCGGAAGCCCTGGGCAGCAGGCACCTGTCATGGTTTTCTCGACAAGCGGCAGTTCGATTCGTGCTGCTGTCCAAGAATCCAGCTTAGAAATGCCAAGATCGCTATTTTTTGCTCACAATCGTGTGATTGTTATCGGAGAAAAGGCTGCCAAAGAAGGCATTTCCCAACTACTGGATGTCTATCTGCGCAATTCTGATTCACGCGAGACGGTGGGGATACTGATAACGAGTGGCGAAGGGCGAAAAATCCTGGAACAAATTGTCCCCTTAGAAAAAGTACCCGGTGCTGCCATTAAAAACATGATTAGAAACGAAGATATGAATAGCTCCACTTTTAAGCAGGTATCCATCTATCAAATGATGACGACTATCGCCAGTGACGCTCCCTATACGCTCGTTCCCGAAATCACCATTTCTGGAGAAGGTGAGAACAACACGATTGCTGCTCTCAAAAAAACCTCCTTCAGCAATAAGCTGAAACTTGGCAGAATGGCTGTTTTCAAAAAAGATAAATTAGCCGGCTGGTTTACACCGAGTGAAGAATATGGCATAAGCTGGATTCGCAATACAATCAAAAGAACAACCTTGTATTTTGGATGTACCAAAGACAGTAGAGACATCAAAGCGGCAATTCGAATCGATCGTAATAAGACTAAAATGAAATACATACGCTCCAGCACGGGACGCTTAATTATGCATGTCGACGTAGATACCATGGGCACCATCAATGAGAATGCCTGTATGAATGATCTTACGCAGCCGAAGGAGTTACAAGCTTTCGAAGGGGTCGTAAGCGCAGAAATCACTCGTCTCATGACGGAAGCCTTTCAGAGCGCAGTCAAGAAAAATCTCGATGTATTTCACTTCGCAGATAAGATTCATAAGCATGACCCTACATTCTGGAAGCAAATTAAACCTGATTGGGATGAGCAATTTGCGAACCTGCAATTCGAGTCTGAGGTTAGGGTGAAAATAGCCAGAATCGGCATGAGTGGCCAATCATTCTCGAAAATGATCAAAGATCCCGGAGAGTGAGCCACTAGCAGAGAAAGGAGGCCGAAGGACATCGAAGATCGCATTACGAACTATCAACTCGTCGTTATGATTATCCTATTTGAAATCGGGAGCACCCCGCTATTCGCATTAGGCAGTAGTGCCAAACAAGACTCCTGGATCGCTATGCTTGCTGCAGCTCTCTTTGGATTTCTCTTACTGCTCATGTTTGTCACGATTCAACGACGCGCACCCGATCAAGACATCATCGGACTCCTGCGGCTCTGCTTCGGAAAAATGGCTGGAACCATCATCGGCATTTCCTTTGCCATCTATTTTGCCTATGAATCCATGAGGAACGTCCGCGATTTCGGAGAAATCTCGAACTTAACCTTGCTGAACACAACACCTAAATACATAACGATGATGATCATTCTGCTATTAGCTTCTTATGCCATTCTCATGGGTGTGGATACGCTGTTCCGCGTGACCGAAGCGCTGCTTCCCTTATTGGCTATCAGCTATGGCTTGCTTATTTTCTTGATTAGTATCGCTCATCTCATTCAACTAGATCACTTACTGCCCGTCCTGGAAAATGGCTTTAAACCCGTCCTTCATGCCGCTTTTCCTGATATGGTCTCTTTCCCTTTCGGGCAAACCATCATCTTCTTCATGGTATGGCACATGCTGCCTGAGCAAGGAAAAGTGAAGAAGCTAAGTCTTACGGCTTACACCATCGTCTCCCTCTTCTTAATATTCATGAATGTCATCAATATTACGGTACTCGGCACCACACTTGCTGCCAACAGCACGTTGCCCTTTTTGCAAACGGTACAGCTCATTGAAGTTGGCGATATCTTCGAGCGACTGGATGTACTCGTCACCCTCCTGCTTTTCCTTGGCTTGTTCGTCAAAATGACAACGTTCTTCTGGGGGGCTGTTTATGCCTTCGCACATATTTTCCCCTCACTTCGAAAAGCCACCTGGCTTGTCATCGTGGGCAGTCTCATCTTCATCTCCTCCTTCTTCGAACCCAACTATACCATCCACGTATGGCTCGGACTTAGAATCAGTGTGAAGCTCTACCCCCTATTCCAGGTTGTCATTCCAACCCTCATGTTTATCGTGATGCTCTTTCGGAAAATCCAAGCTCCACAAGCTTCATCTGACGCATGACGCAAAAAAAAGAGCCTGCCCCCTAATGGGGACAAGCTCTTTGGCGTATCTTATCGCTTACGCGTTTACTTTCGCTTTTGCAGCTGTTGCCAAATCGTTGAACGCTTTGGAATCATTCACAGCTAGGTCAGCCAAGATTTTACGGTTAACTTCGATACCAGCCAATTTCAAACCGTGCATCAATTTGCTGTAGCTCAAGCCATTTTGACGAGCGCCTGCATTGATACGAGTAATCCAAAGTCTACGGAAGTTACGTTTTGTTTGACGACGGTCACGGTATGCATATACCAATGACTTCATTACTTGCTCTTTAGCTGTTTTAAATAAACGGTGTTTGGAACCGAAATAACCTTTTGCTAATTTCAAAATTTTCTTACGACGGTGAGCGCGAATAAATCCGCCCTTGACTCTTGCCATTGTGAACTACCTCCTGGGATATATAAATGATGTTCCGTGTTTAAGCTAAGTAACGATTAACCTTTGATAAGGGACAATTGTTGTTGCAGACGACGTACATCGCCAGGAGCCATTACTGGGTTCGTGGACAATACGCGTTTTTGCTTGGATGATTTACCAGAAAGCAAGTGGTTCTTACCTTGTTTGTATCTCATCACTTTGCCTGTGCCAGTGATTTTGAAACGGCCTTTCAGGCTGCTGTGTGTTTTCATTTTCGGCATGTTGTTGTTCCTCCTAATTTAGTATACTCGCCTAAGTTGTCGCTTTTGGCGTTAAGATCATGATCATGCTTCTTCCCTCAAGCTTAGGAGCACGCTCCTGCGAGGAGATTTCAGCAGTTTCTGTAGCAAGGCGCTCAAGCACTTTGCGACCAATCTCCGAGTGCGCAATTTCACGACCACGGAAACGGACGCTGGCTTTCACTTTATCGCCTTCGCCAAGAAACTTAACTGCGTTGCGAAGCTTCGTTTGGAAGTCATGTTCATCGATCGTCGCGCTTAGGCGAATCTCTTTGATATCCACAATCTTCTGGTTCTTACGAGCTTCTTTTTCTTTCTTTTGCGTTTCATAACGGAACTTGCCGTAATCCATAATGCGGCAGACAGGCGGCTTCGCCGTCGGTGCAACGTTTACTAAATCAAGGTTCGCGTCAAGTGCAATTTGAAGAGCTTCGCGAATTGGTGTAATACCAAGTTGTTCTCCGTCAGCCCCGATAAGGCGTACTTCCTTCACACGAATCTCGTCATTAATCATATGGTCTTTGCTAATTGTGTTCCACCTCCATAAAGTATGTAACTCTCTTCCAAATATAAAAAAGATGCGGGCACAGTGGGCCCACATCTTCATCAATAACAGGTCTATAACAAACCTATTGAATGTACATGATGATTCATTCAGACCAGCCAACGTTACGTTAGTCAGGTGAGAAGCGGGCGCTTCTGCTTTACTCGAAATATAATATCATCTCATTCTAGAAAAGTCAACTCACTTGTTTACTTTTCATTTCATCCAATCGAATGACACGCGTATGTTCTGTGTGGCTCCATTGTTTGTTGTTTTGCGTGAAGAACGCATAGAACGTAATTGGCCACCAAGACAGCATGAAAATCGGGTAAAGCAGCAAGTACTTGTAAGTCTTCTTGTTTGCCTTTTCAATCAACATCGCCATCGGAAGCAGCACATAGATCGCCAAGCTGATTGAATTGATCAGCACAGGGTTCACATGAACCAACGCTGAGTTAGCAGTTCCATGATCAGTCATCGATTGAATCCACAACATAACCGTTAGAATGGCACCGAAGAAGAAGTTGTATACATTCGCCGAATAGATCGCCGCGTCAATTTTCACCCAGCTACCCGTCTTAATGCCTTGCCATAGCAATGGGAAGAAGAAACGCTTCGCCACTTCAAAGTGACCTTGCATCCAACGCAGACGCTGCTTTGCAGAAGCACTGAACGTTAGCGGTTTTTCATCATAGACACGCGTATCGTAGTTATACGTAGGTTTAATCCCCATTTGCACACACATCATGGAGAATTCAAGATCCTCAACCAAGCTTGTTGCCCGCCAGCCAACTTGCTTTAATAAAGCGGAGTCGAAGCACATGCCCGTCCCGCCAAGGTAATTGGCAAGCCCTAGATTGGAACGCGGCGTTTGGACAAAACGGTTCGCATAGAAGAACGAGATTGCAAACGAACCTGTAATCCATGAATCATTCGGATTCTTCGTATCTAGATAAGCTTGGATCACGCGGGAACCTGAACAAAGATCATTATTCATGTGAGTTAGATAATCCGGACTCACTAGGTTATCCGCGTCGAACATTACGATGCCATCATACTGGCGCTCGCGTTTCCATAACTCTTTGAGCATCCATTCAATTGCATACCCTTTCCCTCTCAGGTTCGGGTTGTGGCGTTCCATCGCATACACCCCGTGGTGCCTAGCAATGTCAGCCGTGTTATCCGTACAGTTGTCGCAAATCACGAAGATGTCATACATCTCTCTCGGATAATCCAAGGTCTTCAGATTCTCAATCAAGGCCCCAACAACTTGTTCCTCATTATGGGCGGCAACCAATACAGCAAACGATTTCTGCGGAGCAAACATCTTTTTGTTCTTGGGACGATACCAACCAAAAAACGTTAAAAACAACTGATACGCACCGATCAAAGCCAAAAAGACCTGAACGGAAAGCATAATCTTGTCTAGCATGAAGCAAAGTCCCCCTTTTTTTGTGCACGTCAGCTATCTTTTTGTATGCTTAGTGCTTTTATGTACAGGTCATTCATGTTAACAATCTAAACGTGAAACAATCGTTTTAGATTTTCCTCTCTTTCCCCCTGTTTGTCAAAGTCTGCAAACTACGAAAAAGCGTCAGTTCTTTGAAATTTAGGAGGTTTGCACACACGGAATAGAGCATGCGCTTGAAATCAGGTCAAAAATGTCTTGTTTTCATCGTTTTTCATTTATTGTGTACCAAAAGTTCACCATTTAGACGAACACTAGCTTTTCTAAGTGGCAACGTCATTATTATAAGTCAATCAACAGAACGCTGACAACTTTTGCTTAAATAACCTGTTAATGGATAGCCATTTCCACCATAACAACATTCGTATATCAAAGTCCAAAAGAGTCCGTCGTTCACAAGAAGGACAAATCATGCATAACTCAAGCGGGATAACCGCTCCAAATAAAGGGAACAATTACTAGACATCCTGCAGAAAATGTGCCGACTCGGGCCCTAAGCTATTTGTCATCCTAGCATAGAAATGTTAACGCCAGATTAGTGCAACATTAAATTCTACGCAGGAATATTTATCAGTCCGTTAATCTTCCTCGAATAAATCCTTCGTACAATAGAGATAGAGAGAAATTCAAATGAGAAGGAGGCGGTTGCGCATGAATAGTAAAGTTGTCCTTTGGCTGCAACATCATGAAACACGTCTATTTCACTTCGTTAACCAACGAATTCAACATCATTTCCTCGATCATTTTTTTACGAGAATCACACATTTAGGCGGTGCCACAGCTGCTATTATGGTCTCGCTCTGCTTGGCATGTTTTGGTCAAGGTTCGTTGCGTATAGCGGGTCTTCAAGCGCTGATTGCTTTGACAGCCAGTCATATTCCCGTTGCGATTATGAAAAAAAAATACCCTAGGCTACGTCCTTATCTTGTTCATCCACAAGCCATAACCCATAGAAATCCTCTAACCGATCATTCCTTTCCCTCTGGACATACCACGGCTATCTTCTCTGTTATTGTTCCTTTCGTATATGCCATACCCATGCTAGGACTCATCCTGATCCCGCTTGCAGGTTTCGTTGGTCTTTCACGGATTTACTTGGGACTTCACTATCCATCCGATTGTATTGTAGGCTGCTTATTAGGAACGACGGCGTCGCTACTAACAGTCGCATTCTGGGGGTAATTCATGGCACAACCATTCTCGCAAAAAAGAAGAGTTCTCATCCTTTCCGAAGGTTTTGGTGCCGGTCATACACAAGCCGCTTTCGCATTAGCCAGCAGCTTAGAACAGCGCTGTTCGTCGATCGAGACACGTGTCGTTGAGCTCGGATCCTTCCTCCATCCCATGTTGGCTTCTTGGGTTTTCAGTGCTTACAAAAAAACAATCTCGAAACAACCGAAATTATATGGTCGCTTATACCGTTTACAATATCAAAAATCACTTAATCCGCTGACTCAGCTTGCGCTTCATCGCATTTTCTATGCACAAACGGCAGCTATGATTCGTCACTGGGCGCCGCAAGCCATTGTATGTACGCATCCTTTTCCAAGTGCTGTCGTTTCGCGGTTAAAAAGAGCAGGCTTGCACATTCCCCTATGCACAGTCATCACGGACTACGATGTACATGGGACCTGGATCAGCCGTGAGGTTAATAAATACATGGTGTCTTCCGAGGATGTAAAGGATAAGCTCATCGTTCATGGCATCGCGGCTGCACATGTCGAAATAACAGGAATCCCCGTACATCCCAGCTTTCGAGAAGCGCACGATCGAACGTTGATTCGACAACAGTTCGGGCTCTCTTCCTCGCCAACCGTATTGGTCATGGGCGGTGGTTGGGGCTTGATCGGCGGAGATTCCTTAAGTGAGCATTTGCTTGCCTGGCGAGATCAGATTCAATTTATTTTCTGCTTAGGGCATAATGAGAAAGCCATTTCCAAACTAGCGGCTGATCCGCGGTATCAACATCCGCATATTCATTTGCTCGGATTTACACAAGAGATAGGTAAATTAATGGAAGTGTCCGACTTGCTCGTTACCAAGCCCGGCGGGATGACGTGCTCCGAAGGACTTGCCAAGTCAATTCCTATGTTATTTTATGATCCTTTGCCAGGCCAAGAAGAAGAAAACGTCCAGTTTTTCACCCGACATGGCTTTGGGGAATCCATCCAATCGGCAGCTACAATCTCTCATTGGTTGTCCATGCTGGTTAGCCGCTATGCAGATGTGCAAGCCAAACGCTTATCCAATCAACATAAAAAGAGTCACCTGCCTGCGGGGGATGGATCTGAAGTCATTCTCGCGCTTTTAGGATAAAAAAAACAGACTATCTTGGTTGCACATTGGCAACATGGATTAGTCTGTTTTGCAGTTTATTCGGCTGATTCTTTTGATTCCGCAGCTAGGGCAGATGCCGCGGCTTGCTTCAACTGCTCTTGGTGTGTGGACAAAGCTTCTTGTCCAATCACAACTTCACATCGATGAATATTCATGCCTTGGCCTGCAAATTTCGTTTCATACTCGGTCATCACATGATCAGGATGGATCCCTTCTACGTGAAGATTCAACGAAATATTGCGCATTCTTAAGCCCATATCCGCGAAGGAATTCAATGAAAATTCGAATAAGGATTGCGAATCAGTTTTCAAATGAATTTCGCCTTTTGCGTTCAAAATTTGTTGATATTTGGCAACAAATCCCGGATGCGTTAGACGTCTGCGTGCATGCTTTTTCTTTGGCCAAGGATCGCTAAAGTTCAAATAAACCCGCTCCAGTTCACCTTCTGCAAAAGCTTCCTCAATATGCTCGATATTGAACAGCATCAATCTCAGATTAGGAATACTTAGTACAGCATCCTCCTCCGTTTCCACTGTAATCTCGTGAGCAACTTTAGCTTTCTCACTTGCTTTCCGAATCAATTCATCATACATATCCACACCGATAAAGTTAATGTTGGGATACTTTTTACTCATTTCACTGATAAAGCGCCCTTTGCCCATACCAAGCTCGGCATGAATTGGGTTATTATTTCCGAATAACTCGGCCCATTTGCCCTTGTAATCCTTGGCATTTAATACAACGAGTTCTTTTTGACGTTCAATATCTTCTCTAATCCCTTTTCTACCCCGTAAACGCATTATTCATTTGCCTCCTACACGTACATGCTTTCGAATACAAATCATAGTCGATTCTATAGAAAAAATCAAAGCTTTCCTCTAGTAGATGAATGGAAGAATGAAAGAAAACACCCTCCGAAATGGAAGGTGCTTCGCGTATAGCAGATCAAAATGTTTATTTGTAGCTTTCGTCTCTTCTACTATTACTGCTTCGTAATCCAGCCAAGCCCAATAGACCAACTAGACCTAACCAACCCCAATTACTGCTATTATTATTATCCGTTGTTGCATTAGCTCGATAAGAATTAGTGCTATAAGTGCTTGGCGGGGTTGTTCCTATACTTTTCGTGCTCATTCTATCGACCATGTTCGCGCTGCGGTCTACCCCCCGCTCGACTGCATTGGCTCCGCGCTGTACACCTCGTTCAACCGCGTTAGCTCCTTTTTCGATTGGATTGGTTCCATATCCATTCATATGGTCCATGACACCTGTGCCTCTTTCAGTTGTTCCATAGCCATTGTAGGTGTTCGTGTTCGTCAAATTCCCGTTATAAACCCCGTTCGTGCCGTTCCCACTAAAATTCTGAGAGCCAATGCCGCCACCAAGCCCCATCCCTGGTGAAGTCGCATCATAATTGCTTCCCATATATCCCGTTGATGTCGTAGTCCCCAATGTCCCAATTGGTGATCCGTTTCCGATCGCATTGCCCGTATCCACATTCTTGGCCTGAGCACTTGCTGCCCCCATACTTAAAGCTGTCGTCAGTGCTACCGCCAAAGTTATCGTACGAAACTTTTTCATGTAGTCCATTTCCCCTCTCAGCTTGTAATTGTGGTGCAAGGTTATAATGCTCGCTTATGAGAGGTTTTATCGGGGGACTTGTTGGAAAGGCAGGGGTCGCTTTCATGTGTAAATTTCGCTACAATATAGGTGAAACAAAATAAACGACGACAACGCTGTTTATGGAGAAGCAACAGAAAGAAAGGATACATGTCCTATGTCTACAACGATTCAGGAATCGCCTCAGCTTTGGGGAGATAAACGTTTCCATACATGGAATTATGAAATGCGCGATGCCTTCGGGGGTAAAGTTTTCAAAGTTATGCTAGATGCTGGCTTCACTTGCCCGAACCGTGACGGAAAGATTGCCACAGGCGGTTGCACCTTCTGTAGCGCGCGAGGATCAGGAGATTTCGCAGGAAGCCGCCGCGATGATCTCGTCACACAGTTTAATAAGATCCGTGATTTGCAACATCAAAAATGGCCTGAAGCCAACTATATCGGCTATTTTCAAGCCTATACGAATACTTATGCGCCTGTTGAAGAGTTGCGAGAGTATTATGAAGAGATTTTAAAACAGCCTGGTGTCGTAGGCTTGTCCATTGCAACGCGGCCGGATTGCCTGCCGGATGATGTGATTGAATATTTGGCAGAATTGAATCAACGCACCTATTTATGGATTGAGATGGGTCTACAAACGGTTCATGAATCCACATCCGTACTCATTAATCGAGCCCATGATACCCAATGTTATCTAGATGCAGTAGCCAAACTGCGCAAACATAATATCCGTGTGTGTGCGCATATTATTTATGGCTTGCCTGGGGAAACCCATGACATGATGCTGGATACTGGACGAGCTGTTGCTCAAATGGATGTACAAGGCATCAAAATCCATTTGCTTCATCTCATGCGCAAAACCCCAATGGTGAAGCAATACGAAGCTGGCTTGCTGCAGTTCCTGGAGAAAGATGAATACGTCAAGTTGATCGTCGATACACTTGAAATTTTGCCCCCTGAAATGATCGTTCATCGCCTCACAGGGGATGCCCCGCGGGATCTCTTAATCGGACCGATGTGGAGTTTGAAGAAGTGGGAAGTGTTGAACGCTTTTGATAAATTGCTTACGGAACGAAATACGTGGCAAGGAAAGTATTGGGCTGGGAAAGTTTGATAGAGCACAGAGCATCCCGTCCTGATGTAAGGGAACTGGGATGCTCTGTTTTTATAGTGAGCTACAGCGAGGAGCTTTAGCGACCTTTTGGGGCGTTAAATCCGCGTTTCACTCGCTCGGGCAAGCCAATAAGGCCCGAAAAGGGACTTATTTCGCAGCAGTACCGCTGCTGTTAGCGAAAGCGGGAGCTTTAGCGCCCTTTTGGGGCGTTAAAGCCGCGTTCCACTCGCTCGGGGATGCGAATAAGGCCCGAAAAGGGTCTTATTGCGTGACATTCCGCTGCCGCGTAGTTACAAATGAAAATCGGAGGCACTACACACATGGGATTCGTTTCAGTTCTGAGTTATGTACACCAGCTAATTGGACAACGCGTCCAGGCTGGTGATACCGTTATAGATGCCACGCTCGGCACTGGCGTGGACGCCTTGTTCATGGCGAAGCTCGTAGGACCCCGCGGCAGCGTCTACGGCTTCGATATCCAGCAGGCCGCGCTGGATCAAACCGGTGAACGTTTGGCGAAGGAGCAGCCAGACGCCCAAGTGCACATGAGCTTATGCAGCCATGCGCTCATGGAAGCGGCGGTGCCGCAAGACCGCCACGGCAAGGTCGCCGCGGTCACCTTCAATCTCGGCTACCTGCCGGGAGCCGATTCCGCCATCATCACCGAGCAGGCATCGACGATACCTGCTCTCGAAGCCGCCCTCCGCCTGCTGCGCAAAGGCGGGATCGTGACCATCGTGCTGTACAGCGGCCACGATGGCGGGTCCGAAGAAGCCGCAGCGGTCGAGCGCTGGGCTTCTCAACTGCCGCTCGCAGCGTTTCAAGTGCTGCGGTATCAATTTGCCAATCGCAGCGCCTCCGCGCCGTATCTCTTGGCTCTAGAAAAAAGATAGCCACATGATATAATGCTAGAGTGGTATAAATGACAGAATGATAGAATAGACTAGGGGAAAGTAGGGATTGTTTTGAAATCATACCCGTTACAATTTCAACCTGAAATGAAAGAACGTGTTTGGGGAGGCAGAACCCTCGAACGCTTCGGCTTTGAGCTGCCGGAAGGCGCAATCGGTGAAGGCTGGATGATCGGCGATCACCCGAACGGAACTACGAAAGTCATCAATGGCGAATTAGCTGGCTTAGGTCTGGACGAAATTCGTGAGAAATACGGCAAAACGCTTTTCGGCACCAAAGGATTTTCTGAGAAAAACGGCCGTTTTCCACTCCTAATTAAATTGCTAGATTGTGAAGACGATCTGTCTGTACAAGTCCATCCAAATGATCACTACGAAAACCTTGCGGCTGGTGAACTTGGCAAAACTGAAATGTGGTACATTCTCGATGCGAAACCAGGCGCCAAAATTATATATGGCATGAAAGAAGGGGTAACGCGGGAGAGCCTTGCAGAAGCAATTGCGGAGAACCGCATTATGGATTGCTTGCAAGAAGTTCCTGTCGAAGCTGGAGATTCCTTCTACATACCGGCTGGAACGGTTCACGCGTTAGGTGCAGGTGTGCTCGTAGCTGAAATTCAGCAAAACTCGGATACAACGTACCGCTTGTATGATTACAACCGTCCAGGCTTGGATGGCAAAATGCGTGAACTTCACATCGAGGATTCCCTCAATGTCATCGCGTATGAAGGTTCAGGCTCCACACGCATGAAGACAGATTTGACGGAAGCCGGCACATGGTTGACGCTCGCTTCATCTCCTTTTTTCACGGTGGAAAAAGGTCTGGTAGGTCCGCAATGGGAACTCACAACGACGCCAGAAAGCTTCGTAATCCTTGTGATCGCAGAAGGTAACGGAACGCTGCAATGGGCAGACGGTCAAATCGCGACGAAGCCAGGGGACTGTTTCTTACTTCCTGCTGATTTGGGCAGCTACTCACTTGAGGGCAAAATGACGGTAATTCGCAGTTATTTGCCATAATAGATATCTGTAAGTAATGAAAAAAGCTCTCTGATAGCAGCCGCGGTTGACGGGCACTGTCAGAGAGCTTTTATTTATCGGTGTTAGTGTTCTTCCGTCAGGCTGCTTTCTTTCAGGATTACGTCGTGTGCTCCGCCTTCAACGAGTGATGTTGCGGATACGAGCGCGATTCTTGCATTTTGCTTCAATTCATCCAGCGTCAAGGAACCACAATTGCACATGGTGGACTTAATTTTACCCAATGTCTTGTCCAAGTTTTCTTGCAGACTTCCCGCATAAGGAACGTAGGAATCTACGCCTTCTTCGAATAGAAGCTTGCTCTTGCCGCCAGTGTCGTAACGTTGCCAGTTACGTGCACGATTGGAACCTTCGCCCCAATATTCCTTCACGAAATTGTTGCCTACTTTCAGCTTGCGAGTTGGACTCTCATCGAAACGTGCAAAATATCTACCCAACATAACGAAGTCAGCACCCATCGCCAAAGCAAGAGTCACATGGTAGTCGTGTACGATACCACCATCGGAACAGATCGGAACATAGATCCCTGTTTCTCTGAAGTACTCGTCTCTCGCTTCAACAACCTCCATTACAGAGGAAGCTTGGCCGCGGCCAATTCCTTTTTGTTCCCGCGTAATACAGATGGACCCGCCGCCGATTCCTACTTTAATAAAGTCAGCGCCTGACTCTACAAGGTAGCGGAAGCCCTCACGGTCAACGACGTTACCTGCGCCGATTTTGACATCAAAATTCTGCTTCACATATTGCACAGTCTCATGCTGCCATTCGCTGTAACCGTCCGAAGAATCGATAACAAGAATATCTACGCCCGCTTCAACTAGCGCAGGAACTCGCTCTGTATAATCCTTCGTGTTGATCCCGGCGCCGACAATATAGCTCTTATTCTTATCTAGAAGTTCCATCGGGTTTTCTTTGTGCTCATCGTAATCCTTACGGAAAACGAGCGTGTCGAGTTGCCCGTTCTCATCCACAATCGGCAAGCAGTTCAGCTTGTGATCCCAGATCAGATTGTTCGCTTCGGACAACGTAATCCCTGACTTGCCATAAATTAACTTCTCAAAAGGTGTCATGAACTCCGAAATTTTACGATCTTGCGAGTCGCGGCTCTTACGGTAGTCACGACCTGTTACGATCCCGAGCAATTTTCCGTTCGCTGTCCCATCATCGGTAATCGCAACTGTCGAATGGCCTGTCTCTTCTTTCAATGCCAACACATCACTAAGTGAATGTTCAGGCGTCAAGTTGGAGCGGCTTACAACGAAGCCAGCCTTGTACCCTTTTACCTTGCGCACCATCTGAGCTTGTTCTTCAATCGACTGAGAGCCGAAAATGAACGAAATCCCGCCACTACGCGCCAATGCAATAGCCATTCCATCATCGGATACGGCTTGCATGACAGCAGAAGAAAACGGGATATTCAGTGAGATTGCAGGTTCCTCACCTTTATTAAACTTAACTAGCGGGGTCTTCAACTTTACATTCGCCGGTGTACATGCCTTCGTCGTCAGGTTAGGAATCAACAGAAATTCACTAAACGTACGCGATGGTTCCATATAATACGTAGCCACTTTACACTTCCTCCTAGTATAGGGATTTTTGAGCGTAGCTCAAATACTCTCCTTAAATTGATCCATAGGTAAATTTTTATAATCTTATCACTGAACCTTACCTGTGGTCAATGGATTTTTTAGGGAAATGTTCAGTAGGCTGCGAATCAATGCTATTTCTTCCAAATCTGCGGCTCAGAGCCATGACTCGAATATTCCATATAGTACGGGGACACGTCCATCACGACATAGTCAGGATCATGCGGTCCGTCAAACCATTTTTTCATTTCGTCTTTCCATAGCTTCTCCCGAAGCGCATTGTCCGAAGAAATCGTCGCTGTTGCCTGAATTTGCAAAATATGCGGCGTTGATTTGCCATCATAGCCCACAAGAATATGCACATGAGGGTTTTCCTGAAGTTCTTCCACCTTATCTGTTTTTTTGCTCGTCGTTAAATAAATCTCTAATCCTTCATGAAACAAAGCCATATAGCGCACCTTTGGCTTGTTACCGTCAATTGTCGCAAAGGAGCACACTTGATTGGCGTTCAGCACTTGGATGATTTGCTCTTCGAGTTGTGCGTTTTTGGTTTCGATCATAGCTAGCTCTCCTTTCAGTTTTCAATCTTCTTCAACTACCCTATATTACCCAGATGGGCGCGTGTTCAATCGGTTTATGCGAAAAAAATCCCTCTCGCGCTAGGCGCAAGAGGGACTTGAAGTTAGATCGTTGCCAGCTGCTGCAACGGCATCGTATAGTAGGACGCCGGCTTCTGCGCGTCCGGCGGGAAATGAACGACAAGCAGCTCCTTGCTGCTTTCGTCGAGTTCGCCGCTTTGCAGATACGTCTGCAAAGCAAACGGCAACACCTCAAGCATCGCATGCTTGTGGAGGTCTTTTTCATTGATGCGGAGACTGGCGAAGTCTCCGCTTGCGAGCTCAGGCTGCTCTGCCAGCAGCTTGAGGTACGCATTCTGTTCGGACTTCTCCAAGGTGAAGTCCCACCAGATTTTGCGCGGCTTATATTTATGGCCGAGGAAGTAATCAAGCTTCATCAGGCCTTCGATGATGTGCATGTTGTTCGTCCCGCGATGCAGCAGGAACTCGTGCAAACGAGTGAACAGATCCTCGAGCTGATGCCCGATCTTCTGCCAACCGCGGCCTTCCCAGAAGTCGCCGAATTCTTGGAAGAAGTCGAACGCCGAAGCGAACTCTTTGGCGATCAAGTGCTTCACCGTATGATCCATCCGGTGGGCGTTCCAATATTTCTCGAGCACATCCTCCACACGCTTGATTCGAATCAAGTCGGTGAAAGGTAGGATGTCGTTGCCGAGAATCTCATAAGGCGCGTGGTCCATATAAATATAGCCATATTTATGGGCATCGTTACGCATGCCTGTGCCCCGCAGCATTTTGAGGAAACCGAGTTGCAGTTCTTCCGGTCCTAGCTCAAATACATCATTAAACGTCTTACGGAACGAGTTGTAATCCTCTTCCGGCAGACCTGCGATGAGATCAAGATGCTGATCGATTTTGAGGCTATTTTTTACCTTAGACACGGTGCGGCTCAGTTTGAAGAAGTTCTGCCTCCGCTGCACGAGGTCATTCGTCGTGTCGTTCGTCGATTGCACACCGATCTCGAAACGGAACGTGCCTGGCGGGGCATTTTCAGCTAGGTAGTCTAAAACCTCTGGCCGCATGATATCCGCCGTAATCTCGAATTGGAACACGGTGCCGCGGTGATTCTGGATGAGGAATTCGAAGATTTCCATCGCATAGTCCCGCTTGATGTTAAACGTACGATCCACGAATTTGATCAACTTGGCGCCCGAATCAATCAGGTACAGCAGATCTGCCTTCGTCCGCTCCATATCAAAATACCGCACGCCTACCTCGATACTCGATAAGCAGAATTGACAGGAGAACGGGCAGCCACGGCTCGTCTCGAAATAGACGACACGATTGGCTAGGCTAGGAAGATCTTCCTTGAACCGATGCGGCGACGGGATATCATCTAGCTTCAGTTTCGGTCTACCCGGCATCAAAATCACTTCTTGTTCCTTGCGGTAGGCAACACCATAGACGAAATGGTATTTACGCGTCGTTGAAATTTCGGTGAGCAGTTGATGGAACGTTTCTTCCCCTTCGCCCATCACGATGAAATCAACCTCCGGAATGCGCTCCATCCAGTAGTCCGTATCGTAAGAAACCTCGGGTCCACCGAGGACGATGATAAGTTCGGGTCTGATCTTTTTAATCATTTTGATAATGTTGATCGTCTCTTCGATGTTCCATATGTAACAGGAAAATCCTAGTACGTCTGGCGCTTTCTGATAGATGTCGGAGACGACGTTCATGACGGGATCTTTGATTGTATATTCAGATATTTCAACATCAAAATCCTTCTCGCAAAACGCCTTCAGATAGCGCAAAGCCAAGGAGGTATGAATGAATTTGGCGTTCAGTGTGGATACAAGTACCTTCATATGAAAAAAACCTCGTTCTATTCTGGGTTATCGTGCCTTTTAATTCTACACGAAAACGACGGAAATACAAAGGAAAGCCCTCCCATGCGGGACGACTTGTGCAGTGTTTTGAGCAAATGGGGACAGTCGTTCCGACAAATAAAGCGTTCTTAGAGGACCATATCGTCGTCCAAATGTGGGGCTTCATAGGGGAATTGCAAGTAGGAGGCTTCTTCGATGGCATTTTTCCAACGTTCGGCGTGAGCGTACAACTGTTGTTCGACTTCCTGAATTTTCTGATGGATGGCATCGGCTGATTCTGCCGGTTCACGTTGCAGCGATTGTTGCAGGGTGCTGCGTTCTTCGAACCATTGCGTTAATTGGTATAAAAGCATAAGAAACCGCCTCTCACACGTAAGCTATGTGTGCTAGTGTTCCCTGATTTGTGGAGGTGTATTCGGTGGGGGGAGTTGGGTTGGGGAGGATAGGGAAGATGGGACGGCGGCCTCCTACAAACACACATCAAAAACCCCCAGCATCAAACACGACACTGGGGGTACACAAGTTATATCTACTTCAACAAAGCCCCATCCTTCTCAAGGACGGCCTGCAGTTCGGCAACGTTAATCTCTGCTGGCAGCACGCCATGCTTCACAGCGAGCCCTGCTGCGGAACCTGCAGCTTGGCCTGTAGCCATGCAGCTTGGCGTTAGGCGCGTCGTCGCGAGCGCTTCATGTGTGGTGGAGATACAGCGACCTGCGGTGAGCAGGTTCTCGATTTTTTGCGGCAGCAGGCAGCGGTAAGGGATATCGTAGGCGCCGTCCCCTTTGACCCATGCTGCGGTTACACCTTTGCCCGATGGATCGTGAATATCAATCGGGTACCCGCTGCGTGCGATAACGTCATCAAAATGACGACCTTGCACGACATCATCCACTTGCAGCGCATATTGACCATCAATACGGCGCGTTTCGCGAATACCAATTTGTGCGCCAACGTTGGAAATGGAGGCTTTTTCAAAGCCAGGCAGGTTATTTCGCATGAACTCAGCGACCATCAGCACTTGCTTTCGGCCAAGCTCTTCGGCTTCCGTCAAGTCTTCGACATTGGTGCCATCCAGCCCTTGCACACGCGTAGTATTGACCAGTACTTCGTCGTCCTCCGGACCCGTGAAGAACAGGACTTGATCGCGATTGATCGGCAGATTCGCTTCCTTCCAATGCTTGAAATAGCCTAGCACACCAGACAGAGGGAGATCAGCGAGCTCAGAGAAAGGCGTCTTTTTATAAAACTCATCCGGGTGATCGATCATGTATTGTTTCACGGCAGGCAGATTCACACCGCGCATTCTGAATTTCATCGTCATTGGCTGTGTCGCTTTATCCCCGTCACGCCCCTTTAGGCACGGAGCACCTGACAGATACGCGAGATCAGCGTCTCCTGTTGTATCAATAAACACTTTGCCTCTTACATCAATTCGGCCGGATTTGGACGTCAGCTGCACAGATTGAATGCGATTGTCCACGGTTTCCACATGATCGACAAAGCTATGGAAGAGCAGCTTAACACCCGCTTCTTTAAGCATATCAACGGCAAGAACCTTATATATTTCAGGGTGATAAGGTGTAATGGTATTCACGAATCCAACGGTATCCCGAAGATGTCCTGGGGATGCATTCATCGCCATCAGGCGGTCAATAATTTCTTGCGCGAGACCCGCAATGACTTGCTTGCCATCCGTTGTATGAAACGTCATCCAAGGATATACCAGTGCTGCGGTGGACATCCCGCCAATGAAACCGTATTTCTCAATTAGAACAGTCTTGGCCCCGCTTCGACCTGCTGCAATGGCTGCATTAACCCCTGCTGGTCCTCCTCCTACAACTACCACATCTGCTTCTATCTGTTTAATCATCTGACTTCGCTCCCTTAGGTTCATTGTTTGGTTTGCCGAATGCTTCTATGTCTTGCTTCTCTCCTAGTGTAGTTTAAAATTAACCTTCTTTTTAGTATCAAATTAGTTTAAAATTAGAGATACAGAAGGTATCAGAAAAGGAGACATCTCAGACGAATGCGCAAACGAATTACGCTCTACGATTTGGCCGATCAGCTAGGCTTAACGATTCAAACGGTATCCAAAGCGCTGCGAGGTCTACCTGGTATGTCAGAGCAGACACGAAGTGAAGTTTTCAAACTCGCGCGCGAGCTTGGCTATATGACCAAAGACCAAAAAGTAACGCTTCAACAAGATCTCATCTCACCGTATCCCGTTGTACAGCGCAGGTTCGTACTCGTCCAAAACAAACAATCATTAAACTTTAATCGCTTGCTGCTGCAAGGCTTGCATGAACGCTTCATGGAATTCGGGCACACGGTCCAACCACTTCTCATACCACCTAAACTGAAACCATCGCAATTCAATGATTGGGCTGAGGAGCAAGGTTTACTGTATGCAGAAGGGGTCTTTATCGCACCACGAATGAACTTTGATCTCTTGGAACAAAAGCTGCTGGAACTACAAATCCCCCGGATTCTGCTGAATTTCCCGCCACCGGAGTCGAAGGTGGATAGTGTCATTTGGGATGTGTATGAGGCTGTTTATCAGGCGGTTCGAAGGCTGGTGCGCATGGGCCACCGAAACATCCTTTATGTAGGTGACACGAAAGATCAACGCGGATTCGTTATCCGTTGGCAGGCTTTCACAGAAGCGATGAAAGAAGCTGGGGTCAACGTAGATCCTGCCGATCACGCGATAGAGCGAGATGGTTCGGAGGGGTGGCTGCACGATTTTGAGCGGAAATATCAGCTGCATCAACCTACGGCTGTCATTTGCGGTATTGATGAAGAAGCTGCGCCCGTGTATCACACACTTCGCCGATTAGGCGTAAATGTGCCGCAGCAATGCTCGCTGGTTGCGCTGTTGAATGAACAGATCGACACGCTGCCGCTCTGTTCTCGCCCGCAACTGCCGATTCGTGAGGCTGGCTATCGTGCAGCAGATCGCATGCTATGGCGGATTGCGAATCCGCATTTACCTTTTGAACATGTGCGGCTGCAGGGAGATTTTTTCATGGGAAGCACGATTCAAAAGCTGTAGCGTTCGCGTCAGCCATTTCATTTGCTTTTACGAACGTGGTATATTGGATGTCGAATGAACTGACCGGAAGGTAAGCCATCGTACTAGGAGGTATTTTAATATGCAAAAAAAACAAGGTTCGCGTCCAAAATCCACCGGGGGTCACAGACCCAAATTGGGTACGCATAAAGCGCAAAGCCATTCCATTCAAGCGGGTACAGGTAAGAGTAGTCAGGAATCGAGTACTCGCCAGTATACGGTGAAGGAGCCTGCTGAGCTTCTGACCTTTTTATTAGAAAAGCTATCGAGTCTAGGTCGAAATGCGGTCAAAGCGATTCTCGCTCGTGGACAAGTCGCTGTCAATGGCAAAGCGGTCACGGCTTATAATTACCCTTTGCAACCGGAAATGACGGTCACGATCAATAAGGATAAAGTCGTGGAGGATATTCCGCTGGCTGGCATGACGATTTTACACGAAGATAACGATGTTATTGTGATTCAAAAGGATGCTGGCCTTCTATCCATTGCAACGGATACACAGGAGAATCAAATTACGGCCTATCGCCAGCTTACGGCGCATGTGCGGAATCATGATCCGAAGTCACGGATTTTTGTCGTTCATCGTCTAGATCGAGACACATCCGGCGTAATGATGTTTGCCAAAAACGAACAGGCACAGCAGCATTTGCAAAACACTTGGCAAGAAAGTGTCAAGGAGCGGACGTATGTCGCATTAGTGGAAGGCATGGTGCGTAAGCCAGAGGGCACGATTTCTTCATGGCTCAAAGAGCACGCGAAATCACTCAAAATGTTCTCCACCCCATACCCGAACGATGGTCAACATGCGGTCACGCATTACAAAACGCTGCAAGCGAACAAAAGCTTTTCCTTGCTTGAGGTGAACTTGGAGACGGGCCGTAAAAACCAAATTCGCGTGCATATGCAGGATATCGGGCATCCCGTTGCTGGGGATAAAAAGTATGGTTCTAAATCGAAGGAGATCAATCGACTCGGTCTGCATGCGCGTGTGCTAGCCTTTCTGCACCCGACAACAGGACAGTTAATGCGTTTTGAGACGCATATTCCGAAGGTGTTTTTGAACCCTTTTAAAGAGCCAGGTGTAAAAAAATAACGCCTTGACGCCTTGAGGATAAGCGAAACAGATGGCCTAAAACATGGAGAGGGTGTACGGGGATGAACATTGTGGTACTTGATGGATACGCATTAAATCCAGGAGACTTAACTTGGAGTGAGTTCGAGGCGCTTGGGGAGCTCGTTGTCTATGATCGCACAGCAGAAAACCAAATCGTCGAACGTGCAGCTAACGCAGATATGGTGCTGACGAATAAGACTCCTCTCTCTGCACAAACGTTGGAGCAGCTGCCTCATTTAAAATATATTGGTGTGTTGGCAACTGGCTACAATATTGTAGATATCCAAGCGGCGAAAATGAACGGCATTCTCGTAACAAATGTGCCAGCTTACAGCACGAATTCGGTTGCTCAATTGGTTTTCGCCTTGGTTTTGGAGTTCTGCCATCGTATTCAGCGCCATAGCGACAGTGTGCTTCAAGGTGACTGGGCTAGATCGATCGATTTCAGTTACAGCAAATCCCCGCTAGTAGAGTTAAGCGGTCAAACGATGGGGCTAATCGGACTTGGTCAGATCGGCAAACAAACGGCACTTATCGCTAGGGCTATGGGGATGAAGGTCGTTGCTACAGGCAGCGGACGAAGTGTTCCTCAGCTTGTCGAAGGCATCGAGTGGGTATCGCTTGAAGAGTTGCTACAGCGCGCTGATGTGATCAGCTTGCATTGTCCACTTACCCCAGCAACGAATGAGTTGATCAATGCAGATCGAATCGCTTTGATGAAGTCATCCGCTATTCTAATTAATACCGCTAGAGGCGGCCTCCTTCATGAAGCCGATGTCGCCCAAGCTTTGAATGAAGGTCGCCTCGCTGGTGCTGGGCTAGATGTCTTGACGGTGGAACCACCAAAGCCAGATAATCCCTTGCTGCATGCGCAGAATGTGATTATTACGCCGCATATTGCTTGGGCAACGAAGGAAGCCAGAGCTAGATTGATGGCTGTTGCAGGCAATAATGCGCGGAGTTTTGCACAGGGCACGCCTGTGAATGTGATTGGGTAGCGTTAGGTAGTAAAAAAGCTGTCTCCCGAGTAGATGTTATCTACGGGGAAGACAGCTTTTTTGGGTTATTTCAATAAAGCCGCATAATCCATCTGCGGCACAAGACCTGCCTCAGCGGCACGCTGAAGCAAGGTCAAAACAGCGCCATAACCGCTATCACCCAGATCAGCGGTGAACTCATTGACGTACAGGTCAATGTGCTGTTGCGCGACCTGTGGGTCCATCTCCTGCGCGTGCTGCATGACGTAGTCGCGCGAAGCTTCCGGATGCGCCCACGCGTATTCAACGGAGGCGCGAGCCCAGCCCGCGAGCGCCTCCACATCCATCGTGCGCCGAGCAATGATGGCGCCCAGCGGGATCGGCAGCCCGGTGTCGGACTCCCACCAGCTGCCCAAATCGGTGAGAAGCGCTAACCCGAACGACGGGTACGTAAATCGCGCTTCATGAATAACAAGGCCGGCATCGATGAGGCCGTCCCGCACGGCGGGCATGATCTCGTGGAACGGCATGACCACGATTTCGCCTACGCCGCCAGGTACATTCTGTTCGGCCCATAGGCGGAACAGTAAGTACGCAGTCGAGCGCTCGCTTGGCACAGCGACTCGGCGGCCGCTAAGTGCTGCCGGGTCTGGTGTTTGTCCAGCGCTTGGCTGCATCAGCACAAGCGGGCCGCAGCCTCTGCCCAAGGCGCCGCCGCAGGGCAGCAGGGCGTAGTCCTGCAGCACCCACGGGAGTGCTGCGTAGGAGATCTTGAGCACGTCTGGGCCCGTACCTTCGGCAGCCAGACGGTTCGTAATATCGATGTCTGCGTAGAGGACATCGAGCTCTGGGGCACCTGGAATTAAGCCATGTGCCCAGGCATGGAAAACAAAGGTATCGTTGGGACAAGGTGAGAACGCTATTTTCATTTTAAAGCACCTCCGCTATGACTGAACCTGCTGATTCTAAAGCTTGTAAGGCCGCACCGATCCGCCAGGCGTCTCGGTCTCGCGGCCCCACCGCGTTGGAGATCGCGCGGATCTCCAACACAGGCACGCCGCGCTGCTGCGCTGCTGTCGCAATGCCGAAGCCTTCCATGGCTTCGGCGGCAGCGCCAGGCACGCGCGCCGCCAGCGCAGCGGCGGTTGCCGCTGTTCCGGTGGCCGTTGCCACCGTCAGCACCGGCGCCGCTTGCGCCTTCAAGCCGGCGGCTTGCAGCGCCGCCGTCACGCGCTCGGCTTCGGAAGCAACGCTGATCCGCGTTGAGCCGAAGCCCAGCTCGTTCAAGCTGCTGAAGCCGTCCAGCAGCTCAACGCCGAGATCAGCGGCGATGATCTCGCTCGCGATCACCAGCGAGCCTACTTCTGCTTGACCTGCGAAACCGCCGGCGATACCGGCGATAATCACGAGGTCATAGTCAGCTTTGGCAAGCTCGAGGGCACCATTGACCGCTGCCGCGGCAATGCCCACGCCAGCTAATGCATATTCAAATCGGCTATCCTGTCCAAGACCCCGTTGTATGGCATCTCGTTCAGCAGCGACTGCTGTCATCACAAGTATTCGCATCATTACTTTTTCCCCTTTAAACTTTGACGTCTATCTTCGTATTTTACATGAGGCTCGCCCAGAAGGAAACTTTCATGCTTGACATACTTATCTAATTTAAATATTATCTAATTAGATATACATTAAATTAATGTGAGGAGCTGCCAGGTATGCAACTGGATAAAATCATCACCTACCATAAGGCACTATCCGATGCGACTCGTATACGAATGCTCATTTTGCTTGCGGACGGGGAATCTAACGGGCTAACACTTTCTGAGAAGTTAGGCGTAAGCCCAGCAACCGTCACCCATCACGCTGCCAAACTTCGCGAAGCCAACCTGATTCATGAACGTCGCGACAAAAATACGATCTATTTCACCTTGAATGACGCGTTCATCCGCAGTCACGGTCAAGCGACCGCTGATCTTATTTTCAAAAATAAAAAGGAGATGCCCGCATCCATGGAAATCGCGGATAAAAACTCAAATTTGAAACAGTCCGTTATACGGAATTTTTTCACGTTAGATGGAAAGCTCAAACACATTCCTTCTCAGCTTAAGAAGAAATTAATTGTTCTCGAACATATGGTTACGGGGCTAGAGAAAGGCCGTTCCTATACCGAGAAAGAATTAAATGAGCTACTAAAAAATTATCATCCGGATTTTGCAACCCTGCGCCGCGAGTTCATTATGCACCAGTTCATGTTCCGCGAAAAAGAAATCTATGAGTTGAACCCTAGGGAAATGTGGGCAAAGTGGGAAACCTTGTCGTAGGTGGGGGTTCACTCCCCTCCCCGCTCTCCCTAAGACGCAAAAGCCACTTTTTATATTCCTTGGGGGTAATCCCCAAGCATCTTTTAAACTCTTTGGAAAAATGTGCATAATCATGGTAGCCGAACTGCCCCATACAACTAGCGATATCCACCGTCGGATTGAAGAAGATTTGAAGACGAGCGAGATTAAAACGTGACACGGCATTTAACCGCTTAGGCGACATGCCGACTAGCTCTGCACAAATGCGCTCAAAGTGCCGCTGGGAGTAGCCGCTCTCAGCTACACTGATAGGAACATCCTGCTCCATTGGTGTTCGATAAAGCTTGGACAAGATATTAATCATAGCGGTATGCTTGGTTTCTGGTTGGAAATGACGGTACAAATAAGCCGTCAATAGCGCAACTCCCTTGTCCAATTCAGCCTCTGCCAGTTGCCCAATTAGCTCGGCAAGCTCATATTCGTGTTCAGGAAATATCGCTGCGAGCGGAAGAAACTTGTCAATCAACGTGCGATGATCCATCTCTTTGAAAGCTCGCAACCCCCATGGCAGCAGCCGAACTCCGAATAAACGAATCGGACCCTCCGCTGTAAGCGGATGATACTGGGAAAGCGTACCGATAAAAAAAGCACTCGGCAGAACCTGACCACCTACGGAATACTCAGCTCCAAAGTGAAAAATCAACTCTTGGCAGCCATCTGGCCACAAGGTTTCTCCTTCTTCCACTGCACTGTAATCTCGTTCCAAATACCAATAACATTTCACATATCGCGCCAATGTCTCATCCGGTTGACGTTCCTCGTAAAGCATGTGTTTGATTACCTCCTTTCTTTCATGTTGCAGGATACTACCAGTGTGAACTCTCCGATCTAGTCCCATAAAATGGACACGTTGCCCAATTATTTCTCCGCATGCAGGGCATTCATCCATGCACCCTCTAGTCAGATCACATATAGTAATCTTGTGAAGGGAGGGATTGACATGAGTTGTGGTTACCCTGCTGGCGGATCAAGCACTGCTGTAGTCCTCGTTCTATACGTCCTCTTAGTTATCGTTCTAGCTACATTTGGATTTGGTTGGTAAAATTGATTTGGTAAAATAGATAAGCATGAGCGGCTGGGACGATGATTTCCGTTCCGGCCGCTTACTTTTTATTGTCCTTTTAGCTATAATTAAACCTTAAGCTATGATTTGCATCTATTCTCTATTCAGGACGGAGACGAGTACTGTGTCTAAACCGATTTTGACCATCGTGGTCCCTTGCTATAACGAAGAAGAAGTGCTCCCGGAAACCGTTTTCCAACTTAGTGAGGTCTTAGATTCCCTGATTACGGATCAATTGATTGCCCCCAATAGTACGGTTTTGTTTGTCGATGATGGCAGCAAAGATGCAACTTGGTCGTTGATTGAGCGATTTCATCTTGCTAATTCGTTCATAACGGGGCTTAAGCTCGCCAAAAATGCCGGTCATCAAAGTGCTTTACTTGCCGGGCTTCTCCAAGCGAAAGAGTACTCCGACTGCGTCGTTTCCATCGATGCGGATCTCCAAGATGATACATCGGTCATCCGTGAATTTATCAAGAAATTCCACGAGGGCTATGACATTGTCTACGGTATTCGTCAAGATCGCTCCGCAGATACTTTGTTTAAACGAGCTACCGCTCAAGGCTTCTATAAACTCATGACATCCTTAGGTGTGAAAATACATTACAATCACGCGGACTTCCGCTTAATGAGCAAACGCACGCTTGATAATTTGGAAAAATTCCAAGAGGTTAACTTATTCCTTCGCGGCCTAGTCCCTCTGCTAGGATTTCCCTCCACACAGGTCTATTATGACCGAAAAGAACGATTTGCTGGTGAATCCAAATATCCGCTGCGCAAAATGCTCGCTTTTGCCTTCGATGGCATTACCTCATTCAGCGTAACTCCGATCCGTTTGGTTACCGTGATGGGCTTTATGCTTTTCGCACTTAGCGTGGTTGCTGCTATTTATGCGATTGTAGGCAAACTACTAGGTGCAAACGTAACGGGTTGGACTTCGCTTATTCTATCCGTCTGGTTCATCGGTGGTGTGCAGCTCCTTGCGATCGGCTTGATTGGTGAATACATAGGTAAAATATATAAAGAAGTGAAGCAGCGTCCCCTATTTGTTATCGAAAAGGAACTAAGGGAGCATACACTGGCTGACGAAACCGCGAATTCATCGGTTCAACCTGCTTCTTCAAGGCGGTAATTAGATGACTTCCTTGAAACCATTCTTAACAGGCAGCTTCGCTCGTTTCTTACTCGTCGGTGTGTTCAATACGCTGGTAGGCTTGTCTATCAGTTTTGTGCTTTTTAACTTATTGGATCTCAATTATTGGATATCGACATTTGGCGGCAATACGATCGGCGCTGTGGTAAGTTATCTGCTCAACCGCACGTTTACGTTTCGCTCAAATACCAGTGTCGGCAGCAGTTGGTGGAAGTTTGGCATTGTTATTCTCGTCTGTTACGGATTCTCTTACGGAGTCAGCTGGCTGCTTGCCGATGTGCTAGGAGCCTATCTGACGACTGTCCATACAGGCTGGCTCCATAATGGCGCCATACTCGTAGGCAATGGATTGTACACGATTGGCAATTATCTCGGGCATAAATATTTCACTTTTCGTACTCATGATCCGAAAAGGACAGGGCATCCTAACACCTAAGAGGTGATAGACGATGTCACGAAGAAGAAGAAACCGGGCTATGGTACCCGGATCCGAACATGGCTTAGGGCTTCTGAAAGCCCAAGTTATGAAAGATCAAGGATACGCCGTGAATCCAGAACGGCCTGATCTTGTGAAGTATGAAGTTGCACGCACACTAGGTGTTCCCTTGCAGCAAGGCTACAACGGGCAGCTGAGCTCAGAAGATGCCGGCAGAGTAGGAGGCCCCATCGGTGGTGCAATGGTCCGTGAGCTTGTGCGCATGGCCCAGCAGCAGCTTGCTAATCAGCGGCCGCGGCAGTAGTCCACATGTCCGAAGTCTAGAAGTCAGCCATAATCTGCCGCGTTTGCACATAAACTAGTAGCGAGCTGCTCGCGGCTCTACTTTTAATGGTGAAGTCAGGTGATGATGGCAGATGAATCCTCCAGGCAATCGTTCGTCAAAGCCCGATTGGAAGGGACTGTCGGCGCAAGCTGGCGATGTACTTGGTCCTGATTTCTGGCAGGATATTGCCAGTATTATTCCACTAACCGGACCTAGAATTGATATGTATGAGACATCACAAGAGCTCGTTGTCGTTGCGGAGGTACCCGGATTGTCGTCCCCTGAGAACATCCAGCTATCTTTTCGTGACCAATCACTCTTGATTCGAGGCATGCTCGTTCGGCCTTATCAGGTCAGCGATGAGCAGATGCGGCTGTCCGAGCGTTATTTCGGTACCTTTGAGCGCGCGATCCGCTTGCCTGGCAGGGCTTTGACCGATGGGATGCGAGCGCAATATCATAATGGATTGCTCATTATTCGTATTCCACTTGCTCCACCCGATGGCGAGAAGGTCATCCCGATACAATTTACGTGAGACAACGATTGATCAAGATTACCGACGCCCCTTCTTGGCGTGCACGGTGATCTTTTTGTTTTTGCAAAAAGAGAAATGATTCTGCGTTTGTCCCCATATACATGGAAAGGAGACGCTGAATTAGAGGATTTGGAGGGAATAACGATGGTTCGGATCCAATTTAAATCCATTCATATCGATGACATATCAGAGAATTCCAGTGTAAATAAAGGCAGTAATCGGATCAGTGGCAGAAGGCATTCTGCGAAAAGTAATCAAGGATTAGGCGAAATAAGTGGTGAGCATACTGTGGTGATAGGCGGGAAACATACGGTCCTCGATAATGATAAGTTTGATGTTATACCGATTTCACGAAAGAGCTGATCTGACCTATGTGGTTTCAAAAAAAGAAAGCTTCGCCGCCATCATCAGCCCCATCTGCTGCCACACCCAAAACACCACTCCCTACGAGAGCAGAAGCTCTACCGTCGTCATCCGTGCATGCCCAAACCATCCATCTCTTGGAACAACGGCTGCGGAAGCTTGAAGATCAGCTAGCTGACCTCTCCACCAAACACCCACGCATACATATCGATAACCTTCACGTCCACCAGCCTGTTCTTGAAAATTTGACTTTTCGACTCGACCATCTCGATATTAAGGAATTGAGTGGTTCATTGAATTTAGGAAACAATTTCGGTGCCAAGCCGAATGGGAAATCGCATGATGATACGGTCGATAAAGCTATCCAACGTACACAAGTAACTAGAGAATCCAAATCAGAGCGATCCACTGACGCTGTATCGCATGCATCTTCCGCGCAAGAGGGTTCTGGACCCGAGCGAACCTCGACGGGCTACCGCTATACCCCTCCCCAGTCTAAAGTGTAAAGATGAGGTGATTACCATGTCGTCGTTCATGTCTCCAACTTTTATCATCGGTTCAATTCGTATTGGATCCGTCGAAAGTGCATCCTGCATCAATATGGGAAATAACTGGCCTACTGATTTTCAGAGCAATCAAAAAACGGTTCAAGGCTTCGGCGCTGTCGAAGGCGATCATAACCAATTGGTGGGTACCCGTTCGATGCTGAACGATTCCGATTTCCTCGACATGCTCAATGTCGGTGATAATGAAACACCGGAGTGGCTGCAGGAAATGATAACTGTTCAAGCACAGGCTTCAGGCTTTACCACCAACACCGCGGCTGCTACTGCGGCTCCGGCAGAAGCAACGACGAAAGCTCCGCCAACGGCCGAATAAGGCTGTCGCGGAGCTTTTTTTCAAACACGACCAATGATCAAATCACCTTTGGTATAAGGCGCATCAATGATATCGTTATCGTAAACCGTATTCACATTGTTCCATACTATATTATGTTCGCCGCTCACTTCACCAAGGCCGCTATTGTTTTTACCACTCGTTGACCAGTTCACCTGTGCATTCGTGCCAATGAATATACCAGAACCATCGGTTATTGAATTGACATGAATCGAATCAAATTGAATCAAAGGTGGATCTAGGGGGCCAGGCAGATTCATCATGGCGTACTACCACCCTTCCCTAAGCTTGATTCGTTATGGCTGGTTTAAAGTCCTGATCATTAATTGGTGCATCGATAAAGTCATTATCAAAGATGGTATTGACGAAGTTGCAGGCGACTGAATTACCGATGAATTCACCATTGCCGTAATTGTTTTTGCTATGGGAATCCCAACTGGATTGGGCATTCTCTCCAATCCCAATCGTGGCATTCGTATTCTGGTTATTAATATTAATCATGTTAAACACGATGGAACTCGGCATGCTGCTCACTCCCTGTCCGCGGTTTCTCTGCCATAAAGTTGTATCATAGCCTATTCAAGAAGCAGCGAATTGGTGCTTTAATCTCAAAATGAGGGAGTCAACAAAACAAAAGACTCTCCCCTGAAGGAGAGAGTCTTCCATGCCTATTCGATTTCGATCATCCTCAGAACCAGAGTCCTGGACCACCGAAGCCACCAAAGCCGCCACCATACGGAAAGCCACCAAAGCCACCGCCAAAGCCGCCACCATAACCTCCAAAGCCACCGCCAAATCCACCATACGCATAAGGTGCAGTACCAATAGCCAGCAAATCAAATAAAACCAATGGAATAATCGCTTTTACTTGAACTTTTTTGCCATTTTGTGGAGCAACTATCAACGTGTTCCCGCTGATCCGCACCAATTTGCCAGTCACTTGTGTACCATCTTTTTTAACAGCCAAAATATCTTTTCCGATCAATTTACGTACTTCTTCTTTACGAATTCTGGATGCCACGAACGTCCACCTCCTTCACGTGAGCAGAGATACATTGCTCTACAGTGTATGGCTAATGGGGTAACATCGCATGGATAGCTGTCCATTTTTACATAAAAATACGCTCATGTCTCTACTGATAGCTTGGTCAATGCTTTCTTGGCGGGTCCTTCGATCACATCCCCTTGGAAGGAATATCTGGAACCATGACACGGGCAGTCCCATGTTCGCTCCGCGTCGTTCCACTCGACTTCACATCCCAAATGGGTACAAGTCGTATCAACAACGTGCAGTTCCCCATTGGGTTCTCTGTAAGCACCAGCTCGCTTGCCTTTCACACGTACAACAGAACCCTCATCCGGCGACAACTCTTCAGGCTGTTTATGTTCTAAATCAAACTTCCCAGCAACAAAATGCTTCGCCACGTTCGCATTCTGCATGATAAATGTTTTGACGCTAGGATCCGCATGGAATCGATGCGGTGTAAACACATCTTCATAGGGACTTTGCTCCCCTAGGATTATTTTCGTATTCAGCATTGCGGCTACCATGCTGTTCGTCATCCCCCATTTGCGATAACCCGTCGCTATGAGGAGATGAGGAGCATCGGAAAATTGCTGCCCTATATAGGGCATTTTATCTAATGTGAACACATCCTGCGCTGACCAACGGTATAGGATCTCCCGCAGCCCGAAGGTATCCGCTCCAAACTTCTGTAGATTCTCATAATACTGATGGGTACACAGCCCTTGCCCCGTTTTATGCCCTTCCCCGCCAATCAGTACCGCAGGTTCCCCTTGTATGGTGGCAGCACGGAGAGAGCGAGAAGGTTGCTCGACGTTTAGATACATCCCCCCGGGGAATGCTTGCTTCGTACGCGCAGCAATGACGTATGATTTCTCTGCATGCAGACGAGTAAAGTATGCGCCCTGGATGTCGTTGAATGGATAGTGCGAGGCGGTAACGACGTAATTACAAGTGACTTGATGACCTTGCTTTGTTTTGACAATAGAAGGCTTCTCATGGGAGGCACTGACCACCGTTGTTCCTTCATAGATGTGACCGCCAAGCCGCAGGATCTCTTGCATCAGTCGGATTAGGTAAGGTACAGGATTAAACCTGGCCTGATCTTTGATCCTTATTGCTGCTTTCGTCTCGAACGGCAGAGGGGTTGATTCCAGATAGTCGCCGCCTATTCGCATCTGTCCATATGCCAGGTATTCATCTTGTAATTGCTGTAAATACGCATCATCACATGTATACAGATACGCGTCATCTTCGGTAAATTGACACTCGATGCCTAATTCATCAACCGTTTGTTTGACGAGCATCAATGCTTCGTGATTCGCTTCATAATAAAGACGAGTCTTCTCCTCGCCAAAATGGGCAAGAAACTCATGATAAATAAGTCCATGCTGCGTAGTAACTTTAGCCGTGGTATGTCCTGTCGTACCTTCAAGGATAGGTCCTGCATTGAGCAAAATAACCTTAACACCTTGTTTCGCGAGTAAATAAGCTGTGGTAATTCCGGTAATCCCTGCACCAATAACGACGACATCGGTCTTTAGATCGGTTGTCAGGTTAGGAAATTGGGGGATCTTGTCCACAGAATCAAGCCAGAATGATTGGGGGAATTGCGGTAAAGCGGCAGTTGAAGCCTCTCCATGTTGCGTCAATGTACATGTTCTCCTTTTGTACCATTTTCTACCTATATTGTCCTAGTCGTTGTGATAGTATGTATGAGAGTGGATACTTCCCTTGATGCGGAACGTATGTTCTATTACAATAGCGATAACAGCGAAATAGATAGGAGTGAGAACATGTCTGAGAAAATGAACGCCTCACAAGTTAGCATCGTCCCTTGGTCCGAATCGAATCTCGAACTCCTTCGACTAAGCAATGCTCCTGAGATGATGGAGCATCTTGGAGGCCCCGAAACGGAAGAGCAGCTTCGCGCTCGCCACAACCGGTATCTTACCCTAAGCGAAAGAGGTAAAGGACATATGTTTAGCATCGTTATGCTGCCTAACCTTGAAACCGTCGGTAGTATTGGATACTGGGATAGCCATTGGCAAGGTGAAAATGTCTATGAAATCGGTTGGAGTGTGCTTCCTACCTTCCAAGGGCGAGGGATAGCGAGCAGCGCCTTGCAGGCAGCTATTTCTCATGTAAACTTGGGTGCTAAGTATCGATGGATGCATGCGTTTCCTTCCATTCACAATCCTGCCTCAAATGCGGTGTGTCGCAAACTTAGTTTCACCCTTAGATCTGAGTGTGAATTCGAGTACCCACCAGGACATTTTATGCAATGTAATGATTGGCGTTTGGAGCTATTCCTACAATGACAAGTTCAATTTCTCGCCTTGGCGTTTGTGCATCATTGAGCAGTATTCTGCTTTGCTGTTGGTTCCTTTTTTGGAATCCCTACTCCGACGTAGTAGTTAGCAGGAGTACTATGCTGATCCTTTTTGTGATGATACTTGCACCAGCTGGACTCGGATTGATTGGTTCCTTATTAGGGAATAAGAAGCTGCTAATTGTGACTTTGATCTGGTCACTTCCCTATGGACTCTATCTGACACTAGTGAGCCTACCGAGCTTCTGGAATTTATTCGGCGTGACGCTTCTATTGTACCTAGTAGCAGCTTTGCGAATGAAACCACGACCCTAGGATTGGGCATGAATTAGATGTAGAAAATCCAGTTATTTCGAATTGGAGAGCGGGGTCGGGGTTGGGGCCGGGCTTCAGTCGAAAACAGAAAAAACCGCCCCTCCCGACACAACGTCAGAAACAGCGGCTTACTAATTTGGCTTATGATAATGTCGAACCCATTAGGCTTTGCGAATTTTGCCAAGCTCGGTCGTGATCGCATCAATCTCGCTAATGCTGAAACGATCCTTGCTTGCTACCATATCATAGAGATCCTTCAGATCCTCGTAGACTTCTTCTTTAACATTAGAGGCTTTGATAGATCCCCCAGTCGCCATGCGCAACTTTTTCTTAATTTCCTCAAACATAAATTCAACGTTCTCTTCCGACCATGTCGTCAAATCCATCGTATATGCTCATCCTTCCCTCGGTATCTTGTCATCATTTTAAAGCACAGAGGGGGTAATGTAAAATACAGATTGCCCCAATAAACAAAAAGAAGCTTAGACAGATCGTCTCGCTTCCTTCATTTCTTCTATATAACGTTGGATTTCCGCACGTTTTGTCCAATCATTTTGACAAGCGGACGCTGAACTTCTATGGAATCCACATCCAAGCTGACACAGATCAATCGGATATGCTCATCAGCCAATTTGCGTGCTTCTTCGTAAGAAAGTTTAAACTGAATGCAATAAGAGATAAAGCCATGTAAGGACATAAATATATTCCACGGAAGCGTATACTTGCGGCTCTCTAATCCTGGCTGGTCTTTCAAAACTTCACGAATGACAATCGCAAACATATCCAAGCACTGAGCTTGTTCGGTACGTGAGTACTGCTGCAGTTCTGGCTCGTTAATCATAAACATCATTTCGTAGTGATTCGGGTTGCTTAATCCAAACCAGACGAATTCCATCATTAACTTTTGGAGCAAATTCACGCTAAACCCATGCTCACGAACGATCATTTCCTTCTGACGTTGCAGAAGTGAGGCGAAATCGTCTTTAATTAGTGCATAAAATAATTCAGCTTTCTCATTAAAATGGTAATATAACGCCCCATGACTGTACCCCATTGCTTTAGCAATGCTTCGCATCGTTAAAGCGCGATAGCCGAAAGTAGCGAATAATTCCCGCGCCTCCGTAAGAATTCGTTCTCTGCTAAGCTCTTGCGCGACTGCTTTCCTAGCCATTCCTATCCCTCCGCATCCTCAGCTCATATGAAATTTTGTTTGGTTTTCATTCAGGGAGCCTGCCTATTCAGGCAAACTCTCATGAACGATGTACTCGCTCTCACCAGCGACGATTACGCCTTGACCTTGTGTAACATCAGTTGCCCAGTTCATAAATGCTTCCGCTTTAGCAGCCAAAGGATAACAAGGAACGGTCACTTTGTCCGTAAACTCGATGTCCCCAAGCAGCATCCCTTGATTTCTCAGTTCATTTTCCAGCTTGCCATACCATGTATAATCGACTTCAATCAGCACGAGCTGATGATTTACTTTATAAATCGGCTTTCCTGCTTCTATGCCTGCCACAGCCCCATCCGCATAAGCGCGAATAAGTCCGCCAGCACCTAACATGATGCCACCAAAATAACGAGTAACTACGACAACGGTATTCTTGAGCCCTTGATGCTTCATTACTTCCAGAATCGGCTTCCCGGCTGTTCCGCTAGGTTCTCCATCATCGGATTGCTTCTGGATTTGATCCCGCTCACCAATGACATACGCACTGCAATTATGCGTCGCCGACCTGTGTTCCTTCTTGATCGCTTCAATAAACTGGATTGCTTCTTCTTCTGAATCTACGGGTTTAGCATGACCGATGAAACGTGACTTCTTGATGATAATCTCAGACGAACCATACGAATGGATTGTTTTATAATGTGCTAGCATAGCCAACCTTTCTCGGTAGAAGGAAACAACTGTTTCACTATATTCTACACACATGCCTCGACTTCGACAATATGGAAAGAAAATTTACCATCTAAATAATGGAAAAAGAGGTGCAAAAAAACGACCTATCCGATAGGATTGATCGTTTTTCGTTTTTACGGCGCATTATTGCTCTAAGCGAGCTTCGAGTTCCGCTTTTTCTTTTTCATAACCAGGCTTGCCCAAGAGAGCAAACATGTTCTTTTTATACGCTTCAACACCCGGTTGATCGAATGGATTCACACCCATTAAGTAACCGCTGATGCCGCATGCTTTTTCAAAGAAATAGACCATGTATCCGAATGAGTAAGGCGTCATATCTGGCAAAGTTACGATCAGGTTCGGTACTTGACCGTCAGTGTGCGCAAGCATCGTGCCTTGGAAAGCTTTCTTGTTCACGAAATCCATCGTTTTGCCGCTTAGGAAATTCAAACCGTCCAGATCATCTGCATCTGTACCGATCGTAATATGATCAGCCACTTGGTCAACTTGGATAACCGTTTCGAACAAAATGCGATTGCCATCTTGAACGAATTGTCCCATGGAGTGAAGATCTGTGGAGAAGTCTACAGAAGCAGGGTAAATCCCTTTGTAATCCTTCCCTTCGCTCTCCCCGAACAATTGCTTCCACCACTCCGAAACGAAGTGCAAGGATGGCTCATAGTTCACTAGGATCTCAATCGTTTTCCCTTTACGATACAGAGAGTTACGAACTGCTGCGTATTGGTAAGCTTGATTCTCACTAAGCTTCGGATTGGAGAATTCTTGCTGTGCATCTGCTGCACCTTTCATGATCGCTTCAACGTCAATACCTGCTGTTGCAATTGGAAGCAAACCAACCGCTGTAAGTACGGAATAACGTCCACCCACATCATCTGGAATAACGAAAGTCTCGTATCCTTCAGCATTTGATAGTGTTTTGAGCGCACCCTTCTCTTGATCCGTTGTTGCATAAATCCGTTTACGAGCGGCTTCTTTACCATATTTTTTCTCCAATAGTTCGCGGAAAATACGGAAAGCAATCGCTGGCTCCGTCGTCGTACCGGATTTGGAAATCACATTCACGGAGAAATCCTTGCCCTCAAGCAATTGAAGTAAGTGCGTGACATATGTCGAAGAGATATTATTTCCTACGAAATAAATCTCAGGCGTTTTACGTTTATCCCTTGGCAAAATATTATAAAAGGAATGAGACAGCATTTCTAGCGCCGCGCGTGCACCTAGATAAGAGCCCCCAATACCGATCACGACAAGCGCCTCGGAATCCGATTGAATTTGCTTCGCAGCTGATTGAATACGAGCAAACTCTTCACGATTGTAGTTCTCAGGAAGATCCACCCAGCCCAAATAATCGGAGCCAGCACCTGTTTTGTTATGTAGTTGATTGTGGGCTAATTCCACTTGAGCCGACAAGTAATCGACCTCATGTTGCGATAAAAAGGATAGTGCTTTGCTGTAATCAAATTGTAGTTTTTTACTCAATAGGTTCGCCTCCATCTCTATTTTTCACCTTTTCCTAGCATACTTATTTGCTTGTCCAAAAGCAAGTGAGAAAGGAATTCACAGGTATTAATTCCCATGCTAAAATGAAGTCAGAGGTGAGGACATGAAACGTATCGGCTTTATTGGACTTGGCACAATGGGTAAGCCCATGGCTGCTAACCTTATTCAAAAAGGGTTTATGGTAACTGTGTATAATCGAACTGCTGGCAAAGTGGACGAGCTAGAGCAAATGGGTGCTGAAGTTGCCCTTACTGCTGCGGAAGTCGCTCGCCATTCAGATGTGCTTTTCACAATGCTTAGCAATGATGCTGCGCTGCTTGAGACATTTTACAGTGAACAGGGCATTCTGAGCGGTATTCACCCTGCACTCACGATTATTGATTCCAGCACCGTATCTCCTCAAACAAGTCAAAAGCTCGCAGAAGAGCTCGCTGCACACTTCGTCGACTTCCTCGATGCGCCTGTGACAGGTACGAAGCCTGCTGCTGAAGCAGGTACGCTTACGTTCATGGTCGGCGGCAGTAAAGAAGTGTTCGAGGAGCAGCTCGAATTGTTCCACGCACTTGGCAGCAAAGCACTTTACTTAGGTCCAAGTGGTTCTGGTTCTTATGCAAAGCTCGCGCACAATACGATGGTCGGTATTAACCTAGCAGGGCTTGCTGAAGGCATGTCCATTGCAACGAAAGCTGGGATTCACCCTGGCCAATTCTTAGAAATCGTCCGCTCCGGTGGAGCTAATAGTAAACAAGTCGAGCTCAAAGGCGAGAAAATACTCGATCGCGATTTCAGCAATCAATTCTCTTTGAAGCTGATGCTGAAGGATTTGCTCCTCGCGCAAGAAATCACCAGTAAATTTCAGTTGCCGACACCCATGCTGCAATCTGCGACTAATCTGTTCCAAATCGGCCTAAGCAAGGGCTTAGGCGAAGAAGATCTTAGCGCTGTCATTAAGTGCTACGAGGAATGGATGGGACAAGCTGTTGTTAAGCCTAGTGCGCCTGTTGTTGCGGAACCGGTGAAAGCCGCTTCTCCACTCTCGGGTCGTGAACGCCGCAAGAATACACGGGTTCAGCTGGATATTAACTTGAAACTGTCCATCTATCAATGGGAGCAAGAAGGTTCTTTCTCCGGGCAAAACATCGATGGCACTCTCTTCGATCTGTCCGAAAGTGGACTCCAGATCACAACGGATGTTCTGCTTGCCCCCGATATGTTCGTCGTCATCCACTTCCCACAAGAAGCTGGCTTGCCGCCAATCACGGGTCGGGTCATTCGCATCGTGACCGAAGGACGCAGCTTCCGCTACGGTTGCATGCTCTCGGGACTGCCGCCATATGTAAGGATTAAGTTGGAGCAGTATATTGAGGATCATATTGGGAGTGCGGTGTAAGACGTACTAATAAGAAAAGAACACGGTGTCCTCCTTAGATGGAATACACTGGTACCCACAGTCTGGACACTTTGAAAAAGTGTTCAGACTGTGGGTACCTTTTTTTTATTTATACTGCAATCCGATGGTTCACATCTGCCCGGACACTTTACGTAGCTCATTGGCTAGCCGGTGGAATTCTTCCCTAGCTTCGATATCCTCCGTGCTTGTCCATGCGGCAGACAAAAAGGTAATAATTTTATTGGCATCTTCCGGACTCATCACATACTCCCTTTCCTCTGTAGTATGATCGAAACGAGTCAGATCGCTCCCTTCTATAATCCGAATTAACTTGTCCGCATATTGCGGATCTGTTGCGTATCCTGCTCGAAGCAGTTCCCAGCTCGCTCTTCGATAATCTCGTTCATTTAATACCTGTGCATACCTTGGGTTACTAACAAGTAGGAAGGAGTGGTCTTGAATACTATCGTGCCAACTCTCGTACACTCGGAAACCATCGATAATTTGTACCCATTTGCCGTTAATGAATTCCTGCGTAGTCTGCAGCTGCCCGCTTCCTTTAATGCCGAACAAATTATTGCCCGGGGCATAACGACCCCAGCCGCTTTCTAGAATAGCTTGTGCGATGGTCACACTAGCCAAAATGCCAAATGACCGCATATCCGCTTGTGCGGCAGGAGCAATTTGCTCAATAAACATGTCCTTGCTCATAGCCCTTCCCCTTTGCTTCGCAATACTTGAATCATTTGCTTCAAAAAGGTGGGAAGTGGCAGACCTAAACGTCGATAATTTTCAGTAATCGAAATGAGTTCATTCGCCAAGTAAAAATAAATCGCGCCCGTCATCATCAAATCTGTATCCAAGAGAATGTCCATACGATGCGCCAGCATAATGACAAGCAACATCAATCCTTTGCGCGCAAGGCCCCAAAAACCAACTTGACTGTTGAGGCCCTGCTGCTCTTTGATGGAGGCCGCCATACCCGTGACATAATCGACGAGTATCGCCATGAGGAAAAGGCCTATGAGCTCATTCCACCCGCCGAAGGCGTAGGTGGCTATTGATCCGAGAGTGGCTGTGAATAGGTTGAAATTGATTTGGTTCATGCGTTTGTGCTCCTTTCTTGTGGGATTTATAGTCTTAAAAATAATTAAATACCGATTAAATTTGATCTGAGTTCACTCCAGTGTTTCCCCTTACGCTGTGTAGTGGAAGCTGTTATTGTTGTATCTGTCCAAATCGGAGCACTAAGTCCTTGGGTGATATACATATCCCCAATGGCTTGTCTTAATTCCGTAAGATGTACCGCGCGTATGGCCGTCTTATTCGGACTACTCCAATCATTAATCGTTGTGTCTGTCCAGTTGATTGTGGCTAATCCCCGAGCCTGCCTAACATTATTAACAGCAATCCGAATGCTGTCGATTGTTCTTTTGCTTATAGTGGTGTCGGTATCAGCTATTATCGTTGGCCAACTGACTGCATGTATTGTAAAGCTGACTGTCGTGCTCCAAGTTCCCCACTCGATTCCATCGTGCGCTCGAACTCTTACATAAAAAGAGCCAGTTCCAAGGTTACTTTGTGGGGTGTAACTGTTCGTTAAACCGCTAGATACGCTGGTTGCTGCCCATCCCGTTGAATTCGATCCAGAAGTTGTATCTAAAACGGTTGAAGCAAACGAATTAACCGTACTTATTTGAATGTGAAAATTACTTAACGTCGCATTGTTAGCGTCGGTTACTGAAAAGTTAACCTTAGGCTTCTGATTCAACAGAAAACCACTAGATGCTAGGTTTAAAATTGTTGATACCGCATAGGAATTCGTAGTAAATGTCGTGTAATTTAACGCGTTTGCATTGCTAGCGTTGTCTGTAAAAACGACACCCCAGCGGTACTGCGTAGCAGGTGTAAGACCTGTAAAGCTGTATGCTATCCCTGTGATGCTCTTTGGATATGTCGACTCTACAACCCACGCACTGCCATTCCATCTCTCTAACGTTATGGTGGTTAGTAAAAGTCCAGATGAAGGCGCCGCATCTGCAAAGGCTGACCATGATACACCGTTAGATGTTGCGTACAATACCCCGTTTGTTTGTGTCGGCGCTGTTGGTTTCACGGAATCGATCCATAGTGTAGTCTCTTTGTAACTTTGATTTCCTGCATTATCATAAACCCAAAATCTAACTAAATGTTGCCCTTGTCCTGACCAATGCGCCGAAGTAACGTCAAAGTACCAACTGCCGCCGCCCGCGTTGGTAGCGGTAAATGGTCCCGAAAACGTAGATAAATCCGTAGCTGATACATAACAAGTTACCGCGTTTATTCCGCTTGTATCTGTTACTCCTGTGATTGTGTAACGTTTTGTAGCTGTCGTGTTTACGTATTCACCTATCGTTATGCCGCCGATTGTAGGCGCTACAGTATCAATAGTAAATAACCCTGCATAACCCCAATCACTCCATACTCCGCTACTATCGGCTGTCCTAATCGCTATTTGCCATGAATTTATATCAGGAAGGTCAACGGTTGGTGTCCATGATTTCACGGAAGAATTTACAACGCTGCTTGTCGTGTGCCATGTTGCCCAAGCGTCTTTTGATAGGGCGATTTCAAAGGCTGATTGCGTATCCCCTGCATCCGAATCATTGAACGTCCAAGTAATTGTTGGTCTTTTATTATTTGTGTAACTCCCTGTCGTTGGGCTTGTTACTGTAGGCGGGTTAGGTGCGGCATTGAATGTCCTTGTCCATGTATGTACAATGCTTGGGTTACTTTGAAAGTTAGCACTTATAGACGTTACTTTATTGTGACCACTCATTTTTCCCAATAGACCGTTAAAAAATGGCATTGTTGGTGAACTGCCCGAGACTAAACGAATGGTTGTAGCTTCAACAACACTCCCCGCCGTGTTGATCATCTGCGTTGAAACTGTGTATGAGGAAATACCCATTACTTGTATAAGTCCATTGGCACCCATTTGCGCGCCATAAGTTGTATAGCCTGCGGGAAATGATCCGCCCGATACATACGACCACACAATACTTGCCCCACTAACTGCATTTGTCCTGTACAAACTAAAATTGTTGTTTCCAGTGAATGAAATTGCGTATAAGTATCCATCTGTCGGGTGCTGCATTAAGGCTCCCTCGAATGTTATAGTTGTAGGATTGGTGCTTACGACATTTGCGCCACTACCATTCAATGGCATTCTCACGACTGCGGCTAACTGTGAAGAAAATATAACATATCCACCATATTCTTCTACGGTATAGCTCGTGAGATTGGTATTAGTATTTGCTAACCAAACACCTGAACCTGCTCCCCATGCTGTAGAACTATGCTGATAGTAATAAACATCATCTTCTCCATCATAATCCTGCCATTGAAACCAACTAACGTATAATCTATTATCGGATGCTAACAAGAGAGAGAATACTGTGGAACCTGATCCCCCACCGAAAATAGCTCCCCATGTACCTGCGATATTATTATTGCCTATAGTGTCATAAACTGCGCCTTGTGGAACAATGCTTAGGTCAATACCAAGTACCCCAGATACTCCCCCGAATGAACAACCTACTACCACACGCGTTCCTCTTGCTGAAATGTGCATGTAGCTATAAACATAGTTGCCTGAGACTTGCCATTTAACTCTACAATATTCAGAAAATGATTGACCGTTATTAGTTGATCTATAAAAAATCATATAATAAGGCGATATATTCTGAGATATAGCAAATACTAAAGAACCGTCAGCCAATTCAGCCACGTTAGTTTTGTAGTACGCACCAGTTATAGTTGTTTGAGCTAAATAATCAGCCATAACTTATTTCTCTCCCTTCCTTATGGATGATGATTTCCCCGTCCCTGTTCTCAATATTGAGTGTCTTTTGGGTTCCTACATAAACATAAGATTTGTTGTCAATGTATTGCTCATGCGCTCTTTCTTGTACGTAATCTGATTCGATTATTCCGAACATAAACCGAAATGAATCTTTCGCTGGCACTCCTGCTCTGTGCAAGTGTCGGTCAAAAGTGTAGAACTTGTTAGGTTCAACTTTCTCCCCCGAAATTCCTAATTCTTCTTTTCTTTCGTTGATTAGTTTTCGTAACTCTAATTTTGAAATAGTGTCTTGTACGTCTAACGAAAAACCATTATTGTTGAACTCTGTAGGCGTATCCGATTCCGTTTGAAATAGGTGAAAAATATCCCTATCCTCGAACCAATCAACGGCATTATCCATATGCCATTCGCTGTCAAACTCCCCTAACCGTTTGATTGTAGCGGTACAACCTTCATATAGAAATTGTGTACGACTGTAAACGAATATTCCTTTTTTGCTATTTGTCAAAGGTGCGTTATCTAACAACATAGTAAAGACAGGTATACTCAAATTTTTTACCATTTCAATAGGCATGAACTTTAATACAGGGAGTTTTATTAGTTCGGATATATCGGATAATTCTATATAGTTTCCAATTTTGTCAGGAAAACTTTTTACCGTTAATTTCATTCGATTTATCCCCTTTGTTAAAGCCCCTTAATTAAGGGGCATAGTTCTTAGCCGTTGCTACCTGAGCCAGTACCCATTGTTTAGTCGCTGCGTCCATGTTGTCCGTTGGGTCTGCTGTTAGCCTAACCGCTATAGGTGCTGTAAAGGTTACCGTACCATCCTTATGGATCGCATTCTGTTGCATTTCCTTGATTGCTTGGTACGCCTTGTATTGTAACCAATTCAACCAATCAGCGGGCGGCTTTTCAGACGGTATCAACCCTGTATCTAACTTACTCTGTGAAGGCTTCGCGCCAACAGCATTCCATTCTGGTGATGCTTAGTAAATCCCATGTTCAACCCCACCTCTCTTATAGTGGTAATTCATAATCATTGCTAGGATCAAACGCGGCTCAAGCGATCCGCCGAAACCTGTATGAATCCGAAGTGGGTATCCACACCTATGAAGGTGATTTGTGAATGTATAGAATCTATTGGGGGTTACAGACTTGCTTGATATTCCTAAAACTTCCCAATTCTCGTTTACATATTCTCTAAGTTGTCCTTCCCTCAACTTCAATTTAAACCAACTGGCGCAATAGTGAGTATAGGAATGCCGTTGAATAAGATGTAATCTTCTGCTAGAAAATGCATCTATCACTTGGACAAAGGCTAATATGTTTATATACTGCTGTACCCAACACCTGTATCATAGCCTGCTCTCTTATCTCCTTCACGAAGCTTGGATGCCGCATTTAAGGAAGCCACCTTTGCTTGATCTGTATCAAGTCCTTCAACTGGGATTGAAAGCGTGCTTACATCGAACATAGATAAGTAAATTGTTTTCCCTTGAATCTTAAAGCAGTTTATATGAGCTATGTCTCTTTCGCGTTCAATACAAAGAAATAAAGAGTCAATATATGCCTTCGACAGTGTACCGTCTGAGCGTGTTGGTTTTAGAATCGGCGATAATAATTTTATCTTCAACTACAGCTAAATCATGCAACTCGTATAACTTATGCTCTCGAATAACTTCACGAACAATAGTCAAGTCCCTGTCCATCAACAACTAGGTAATTATCTCCATGCGAACACATCCCCATAGACTTGATGTAGGGATTAGTTTTAACGTAATTCCCAGTTGTCGGATTTACAGTAACAACACCTCTAGAAACTGTGGTTAAAACAACATTGCTAAACGCCGTCATTTCAATTTAACTCCCTTTCTAAGAATAACCTCACTTAAGGGGCATAAGTCTTCGCAATCGCCACCTGAGCATCCACATACTGCTTCGTCGCAGCATGCAGCGCTGCAGTCGGATCAGCCGGCAATGTAACCGTCCCTGTAAAGGCAGGGTTATTCACTGGAGCTTTAGCCGCTATTGCTGCATCCAGAATATCCATATTGTCATCAATAATTGGCTTAGTGTTAAAAGCAGTAGTCGAAGGCGAACTGCGATCAATCTTGTTTAACTGTAAGTTACTTGTCTTTGGATTCGGCATCGAATCACCCCCATGCGATTTGGTCAAGCATTGTTGATTCTATTTGTGCAATTGTCATTGCCTCAATATCTGAAAGCATTAGGTAGCGGAAGGAATAAACAACGTTTAAATGAGCCGGCTTAATATCCTCAATCGCAGCCTTCAAATCATTCATGTTAGGCGGAGTCCCCAACGTATCCACAAACCGCACCGTAAACTGATACGAAGCCGGCTCCTGCGTAACCTCCACTACCCCGCGGTCATACGCTTCGGCCACGCTCTGAATCAAATCCACAGTGACGGTGCCGACGCCTCGCAGCTTGGCGTTAATCACGGACCGACGCTGATCGTCGGGCTTACCAGGCACTGATGCGATGCCGAGTTCAGCTTCCCAAGCGTCCAGCCCCCACGTCGCAGAGCTGACAAAAAATTGCCCCAATGTCTCCTCCAAGGAGACACGCAATTGATCGAGCTCTGCCCCTTGGGCTTGCAGGATCGAGCCCATGACGCGCGATGTCTCGTAGTAATCCGGCAAGTAGCCCAGCATCCGCTTGCCGCTTGTTGAAGTCACTTGTGTCATACTAGCGACACCGTCCCCACAACGGCAACTTGCCCAACGTTGATCGTGATGTTAGAGCTGCCGCCATTCATCAGCAAGTTGACATAATCCTGCACGCCCGGCGTGTCTAGCAACAAGGAACCTATGCGCACATAGCGAACCGCGGGATCACTAGAGAATGCCAGTTCGTATAAATAGGCGCGAACGGCCTCAGTGAAATCATTTTTCACCTGTACCAACGTCCTTGTTCCGTTCAATGTAAGATCGGCCTGAATGTCAATCGCAACCTCATCAGCTGCCTCCACAGTGACGACCGCCCCAATCGGAGCTTTCCCCACCAGTGGTGGAGCAGGGTAAATGTACTGCTGCACGGCTGTGACGATGGAAGCAGGAACACTCCTTTTATCCGTGCCGATGATGACAACTTTGACTGTACCTGGTCCCTGCCATAAAGGCAGAACCTGTGCGGCACCCACACCAGCCACATCGAGCGCCCAGTTCAAATAGTCAGCTTTATTCCCACTTGTACCAGGAGAACGCACTTTGGCGTAATAACGATTGAGCAGTGAGTCGTCTTTTTCAACATCCGCTCCACTTGTCATCTGCGCGGGATTCGTCACACTCGTTATACCTACAATTGGCGTTACCAAAAGGCTTACAGCTCCACTCGGTACATTTCCTTTCGTACCACCATCAACTGCCGAAACGGATACCATCATATATCCAGAGTTATCCACAGATACTGCATCCAGTGTCTCAAACATCACGGACGACGTACCATGAATGTTATCTGCCAATGTACCTACCCGCGATCCTTGTGGGACAACCGTTCCCGAAGCGCCTGTAAATTTCACTTGACCGACAGCCTTGATTGCATCTTTGCGCGTAATACCTCGCTCCGCACAGCGTAAGTCCAAATACGGTCCAAAGGTCGTTCCCGCGAATCCTCTTCGCAGAACCTCCTGTGACTGCAGCGCTGCAAGTGCCAACTCTATGGAAGCTGGAGCCAAAGCATCCCAGATATACGAACCTTCTGACTTGTCCAAATCGGAAGGCAAACTGACTAACATACGGCTCCGAATCTCTTCTTCTGTCTGTTCTACCAAATAATCGGGTAAACTTGCCATATTAACTGATCACCACACTTCCTTTTATGTTCTTTTGCTCGCCACGTATGTTCACGATTTCACATTGAAATGAGCACCCCTCTTTTTCCCAATTAAATGTAAAATGGCGAACATCCGCCGTACGCGGATCGACCTTCAGAGTCTCCGTCGTCATACGTAAAATCTCCATTTCATTCGCTTGACGCGACAAATGCCGGGCAATCAAATCATCGTACTCCTGGCCATAGGCCCGAGAATACACTAGATGGGTGTACCGTCGCGAACGCAGCGCCTTTTGGCACCATTCCAGCCAAGCTTCGGTGCCCACACATTCCGCGATCTTCCCCGTTGGGGTCGTTACGAACTCACCTACGGAATGGTCAAACTTCGGACTGCGTCCGAAGGGAATCGCTCCCTTTTTGCCAGCTGCCAAAAATGCCTCCGTTCTTGTTCCAACTCCAACCCCAGTCCCAGAACTCGCGCCAACTACCGGAAATAAATTCGGCATCTATTTCACCACCTTACACAGAATCACGGCATCGTTGCCATCATCAATTGGAATCGCGAGCACGCGGTCCCCAGGCTTCAAGCCATGCTGAAACTCCATTCGCACATCCTCAATCTCCGACTCTGAAAAAGCAAACGTACCCTGCCCCGCTACGGGAACACTGCCGCTGGTTAAGCCTGAAACCGTGCCCGCTAGCGCGAAATTAGGCAGATGAAGCTTAGCCATCCAATCCGCCACATAATAATCTGCGATTTCGTGCTTAAAACGATCGAGTTTCAATCCACCAGCAGTCATTGTGCCTAATTCCGCCGGTAAACCAGATACCGCTGATGCGGCATGACCAGACATCCGACTGTCCAATAAGGTAGCCAATTTTTTATACGGATTCATTCATGTAATACCTCCTTCTGACGAGTTCGGGACTGCCGAGTTCCAGTACCATTTTGCCGGGATCCCCTAACTCGTGTCTTACCGACATCGCAATGAGCTCCATCCCACTTCCCGCCAAATCTACCTTATCTCCAGCGCGAATGGTGTTAATATCCAGCGATGTGACGCTAATGGTCTCCTGCACACCTGTAAGCATCGCATGCGCAGCTTCTTTAGCCTCGGAAACGGATTGAAAGCTGCTGTCTTGGACGATTTTTTGCAGCGTACCTAGCTCCGCAATCTCTCCTTCTTCTACCGCCAACACTTGCGCTGCGGCGTCATCCCCTGCCGCTTTCGTGCCGAGCACCTTCACTTTCGTAACGGCTCCTTCGAGCGTCCGCTTTTGCATAATGTTCATTACATTCTCACTCGGCTCCAAGGACCACACCGTTGCATTACTGCCAATTTCCACAAGCTCCAGCCCGTTAATTGTCATGCGTGGACGGTACATCGGGCCGCCTTTCTTGGCTGTTTCCTTGAGATCCTTCATGATCATGGCGTATATGTTCTCCGAACGGTACATCGCTTTGGCAAGCTTGATACCTGTGTCAGGTAACTGACCAAGCTGAATATGCCAATCCTCAGCATACCTGCGTAAGCGCTCATCTGCCTTCATACCGCCTGGAAATACATACTCATCCTCCGATTTAGCCAAATAAATCGTCCGATCATACATGGTGACGGTTAGCCGATCCATTCGCTCATAACTGTTCTCGCACTGCCACACAACGGCTGGATGCAGCAACTCCACTTGCTCTGCCCCGCCATATGGCTTGCCTAGCACACGAACAGCTTGACCTGGCTTTATCCCAGGAAAATTCGGTGTCACCACGATCGTCGCTTGCGCCCGATAGGAGATTTCGTCGAGCGCTTCTTCCAACGTCATTTCATAAATCAAATCCCCTAAAGCATACTGCTCATCCAGCCAAATATCATAAGATCCACTCGTCCAAACGGCCATTAGGGCATCACCAACTCTTGATCGATTTGGATAGCATCGGGGTTATCACCAATTAACGCTCGATTTATATCATAAATCTCCTGCCAACGGCTGCCGGAACCGAGATTCATTTTGGCAATCGCCCATAGAGAATCTCCTGACTTAACCGTGTACGTTGTGGACACAGGTTTGATATCAGGTCGTGCCTCTCCGCCAGAAGTGCCACTGCGCTCCGCCAGCGTCCTCACTTTATAGTCACGCCATGTGCGAAAAGTCACATCGAAGTACACGTCACCCGGTTCACCTCCTTTGAAGCTACTATTATGAGCAGAAAGCATGACAAGCACATTCACATCCGTTTCCGTCATAATTAAGCGAAGGGGCTCACGTTGTTCCATCCATGTATTGAGTTGATTCATCGCTGTTTGGGGGTTAGGCAGCGGTTGGTACTTACAGTAGCTAGCATCATATACCGCTGGAAAAAAGGAGGAGAAGGCGATTTCCTTCACTTTTACACCTAGCGGCACATCTAGTTCCCCGCCATGAATAATCGTGATCGTCTCAAAACTTTTGTCACGGCGAATGTTCACTTCTGATGGGTTAACTGGAAAATGCATTCTCAAGCCAGTTGGATCCTCCAACGTGATATCCATAGCTTTGATAACCCTTTCCTCAATAGCCAAAAGCGCTGCCCCCATTCTCTGAGCGGTTTTGCATCGCCGCATTCATTTGCGACACAATTTGATGCCCGATCGTAAAAGCTAATTTCTCTTTATCAACTTCCTCTTTTGGAAAATGAACCGCTACGCCATCCACTTTGACTTCATACTGGTTCGGAGGGGCAGCTTGCGCTGCCGAAGAATTCACCGCAGAAACCGCTTGAGCGGGATCTGCCGCCAAGGACTCGCGCCCTTGAGGTACAAGAGACGTTTTGGACTCTGATTCTTGCACTGGTTTCTTCTTCCCAAAAAATTTATTCGCAATAAAAGAGCCTGCTTTATCTCCGAGATAGCCACCCAACATGCCTCCAACTGCAGTTCCAAATACCGGCAAAATAGCTGATCCAAGCGCAGCACCTAGAGCAGCGCCTCCCGCGCCTGCACCTGCTTGAATCGCCGCTCCCGCTTTGTTCTCTGATGTCAGCACATCCACAGCTGCCAGACCAATACCAAGAGGTGCTACCGCTTTGCTAGCTCCTTTTGCCATCTTCAAGCCGCCTTTAAACAACTTACCTAATCGTCCCCTCGAAGAAGCTGGCGGTCGTCCTTCAGGATGTCCGTCGGGGTGTCCTTCTGAATTGACTCTCGCTGGATTTCTATCATCTAGCGCAACCTCAGCAGCAATTGGCATCGTCCTCCTGTTACCTACTGGTTCTGTTGTACGATCCCCTTGCAGATTGGTTGTCGTACCCATCTTGGCCTCTGTTTTCGTGCCTGCCTTAGATCTAGTCTTCGAACTTGCATCCGTGCAGCATTTTGTACTATTCCCTTCAAGCTTGCCTTTTCCCGAGGATAGTCCCTGCAAAGATTTAATGCTTTCGACCATAGATTTAACGCTATTTACAACAGATTTAAAGCTATCTGCCATTGATTTAACGGATGCACTCAAGCTTTGAGCGATCGATTTGATCCCCTCAACGAAGTTTTTAACGCCATCGCCTACTGCTTTGATACCTTCTCCGAAGCTTTTGACCCCATCGCCGATCCCAGTGATTCCGTCACCAATACGACCTAGTCCCGCACCGATGCTATCGATTCCATCACCGATATATTTAAGTCCATCCCCAATGCCGGCTCCGATGCTTTTAATTCCATCGCCTATGCTGCCAATTCCCGCACCGATTCCTGTAAGTCCATCACCTATGCTACCAATTCCTGCGCCGATCCCTTGAAGTCCATCGCCAATGCTGCCTATTCCCGCACCGATCCCTTTGATTCCATCGCCAATGTTACTAAATCCCCCGCCGATACTTGTGAGTCCATCCCCAATACCTGCGCCGATACTTTTAATTCCTTCGCCAATGCTGCCTATTCCAGCACCGATCCCTGCACCGATTTCTTTGAAACCGTCACCAATGCTGCCAATCCCTGCGCCAATTCCTTTGAGTCCGTCGCCGATACTACTTATTCCTGCACCGACATTTGTGAGACCATCCCCGATGCCTGCGCCAATGCTTTTAATTCCTTCGCCGATGCCAGCACCAAAACTTTTGAATGCCTCACCTATCCCTTGAAGTCCTTCACGAATACCTTTGCTTCCATCACCAAAAGCACTAAAAGCTTCGCCAAACAGCTTCAGCGCCTCACCTATTCTCACTAGGCGGTCAATCCAAGTATCTATCGGACTTTTCTTCTCAGGTGCTGCTTTCACTGTGACCATCGATACGGAAGCTGATGCAGATGCACTCGCTCCCGCCGAGCCCCCGCCCTGCATGCCAACGGATAACGTCCCGCCCAGCCCAGTCAGCAATTGCCGCAGCTGTTTCGCTGCACCAATCACCTGGTCGTTGATGATCAGCTTCACTTCGACTTTCGTGTGACCCAAATCCGCCAGTTGCAGCAGCAACCGGTCAATCACAAAAGAATAATAATCCCGCACAGCAATCGTCGGTCTTGCAGTCACTTGACTGAGTCTTGCGCCAGCTTCACCAGCTTTATCAAATAACCCTGATAGCCGCTGTGCAGCTGAACTAGTCCGATCGACAGCTCTTCGCAGCCCATCTTGCGCAGCTGTCACTCTTGCTAAATTGCCTGCCATCGCCATGTCACTCATGGCTCTCACCTCCTTGCGCGTTCACGCTCTCGCTGCAGCGCTTGTTCCTGCTCCAGCTCTAGTTCCAAGCTGGCCAGCAGGAATAGCTGCTCCCCGCGAGGCAGCTTCCAAAATGCTCCGGGGAGCAAATGATGACGCGTCCACATCGCATGGAGCATCGCCGGGAGCCCCCCGGAGGCTATTAGTTTTTTACTTCGTCCAGCGTCGTGTTAAATCCGCTCAGATCGAGCACTTCATCCCCCAGCGCTGAAAGCTCGCCAGCAAGCAAAATTCGCTTGATCACTTCCTCGCCAGAACTGGCCTGATACTTCGTCAGCAAGCGAGAGTCTCCCCAGTTGGGGGACACGGTAGCAGCGGCAATAAGTGCGACATTGAACTGCTCTTCGTCGAGCCGATCGGTTTGGACACCTCGACGATCCGAACGTTCTGTACAGCGTTCACGCAGTGCAAACACCTGCTTCCCAGTTAATCCACGCAGAATAATGGGGACGCCAACCCGGGAAAGGGTTAACGTCTTTTCTGGCAATTGATCCGCCTCAAGCAGTTTTTGCAAAATTTGTTCATCAGTCAACATTAGGTATGTCCTCCTTCAAATAGTTGAAATTAAATCGCCTTAATCGGGTCATTTAGTGTATAGCCTTCAAATGTAAACGAAACTTCTTCTTTCACTTCCTCACCAGCCGTCCAGTTCGCTAACTGAAGCTTGTCCAACATCACATTATTCAGCGTAATACGCTCAAAGCCGTAGGAATCCGGATCACCAAGTTTAGAAACAAGACTGAATTTCTCGAATCCGCGGGCAATCATATCGCTTGTGACTTTGAAGCCACTCATCGAGCCCGTCCCCTTCATAGCGCCTTTCTTATGACGAACCCACGGATCGCCTGCCAGGTTAAGCTCTTTCTTTTGAATTTCTACATTGGCTTCCAAATGGTTGAAATTCGTTTGCCATTCACCCGCAATAAATACACTTCCGTATGTGCCTAAAATAACTCTACTCGCATCTAAACTCATCAATATGCCTCCCTTAATTTACGATAAAAGTGCCAAAAATTTGTTCCATAACATCCGTTAATTTCGCTTCCCACTTGATATAAACTTGATCAGGAGCAGGCGTGAGTACAGATCCTTGTCCGTAATAGGCTGGGTTCAAATACACATCGAAACCTTGCGCTTCAATCACACCAGCTTGTGCTAGTGCCTGCAAGTATTGCTTGCCGGCTTCCACAAGCGCGAGACGTCCCTCTTCCGTATTGTTCACTTTCCCGATGTAGCTATCTTCCGCTGTACGCAGCACATCGTTATTGATCGTGTCCATAACACGAATCGTACGAATTTTCTTCCAAGCCGCATTCTGGCCTGGACGCAACGTGCTCAGTGCGTTCATACCGCGCAGTGCCTTCACCTTCTGGCCGTCGTGAACTAACAGGAACACGCCATTTTTCACGGCATTTTCTTGCTCACTGCGTGTGGAGCGGCGCGTCACATCACTGAATGGTGAGACCGCGTACGTCGTCGATTCGCTAAGCTTCTGACCCGCGATGAGGCCCGCCACATACGCGGAAATATACGCCGAGCTGTAACTCGCACCCGCTAGGATCGCTCCTGTTCCAACATTCACGATGGCCTCGTGATTGTACGTCGCACTCCTCGTCACAGCTCGGCTAATGGCATCGGCCGCTGTATCGTCGGCGGAAGATCCGCCGAGCACGGTCACGATGCCTTTGCCTTCGCTGCGCAGTCTCGCTGTCCAAGCGACGACAGAAGCTTGAATGCTCGTATCCGTAACGCCATCCAGCGCCAACACATGGAAATTCTGCGTTTCCATCGCGCTCAAGGCATTCACATAATCGGTTGCCGCAATGCCGCTTACACCGGAATTCCCTCCTGCAAGTGCACTGCCGGCCACAGCGGCTAGCGTGCCATTACCTGGAGCAAGCACAGTTGCCATCAACCATACGTTACTCGTATCTTGATTAATCGCATCAGCAGCCGCTTGAACTGAGCTGCCTGCGAAAGTAAATGTTTTCAGCACAGAGGTGCCTTCAAGCAGCTTTAGATCTTTCTGTGTGGAATCCACCGCATTCGTTTGTACAATAACGGAGAAGCTGTTTCCTCGTGTTCCTTCATACTTGGCATCAAGTTTCAACACATTCGCTGATGCCGAATCTTTCAGCGTTACACTCGCTTTCGCTGCTGTTGCATCGGCGATTCGATATGCCAATACTTTTTTCGGCTTGCCCAGCAAAGCCAGTTTCAACACAGGTGGAGCTGTCGCAGCATCAGACTGATCCATACTGAAAGCATCGTAGATGCCCTGCTCGCTCGTAATTTCCACAAACTGACGTACAGCTCCCCAATTGGCCTTCACCGGGATGATTACTGTTCCTTGACTACCTGGTTCAATCGCGCTTAAGGCCGCCGCCTCAAAATTCATATAAAAGCCCGGCAATACCGGACGATCCGTCCCACTCCAAGTTCCACCCGCCATTATTCTTGCACCTTCCTTTGTAAAAAGTTTTGAATGAATTGTTTCGTCTCAGCAATGGTGAATGCTGTTTCCTTCTTACCATGCAGCGCCCCAATAAGCACCTCTGGCGGGCAAGCGAACAGCTCCTGTGAATAGCTGATTAGCTCTTCCTTTGCGTAACCCACAGCTTCCGCTGTGTTTTCTTCTGTTTGACCTTTCGTAGAACTTAATCCTTGTTTGATAAAAATCACCTCAGCTATTAATTTGTGTTTCTGTGTGCACGGCTGCCATCAGCGGAAGCGTGCTTTGCGGAGCGGCAATTGCTCCTTTTAGGGTAAGCGTCAGTACACCTGTAGATAAATCTCCTGACCGCATCGCAATCGTCGAATTCACTACAGTTAACCATCTGCCTTCCGTACCAGTTACCGGCAATTTAACCTGTTCGGCCAGCCCTACTAATAGAACTTGAGCAGCCAACTGATACTCGCTTGCCGACCTTGCCGCAATCTGCCCAACATATTGTTTGGTAAGCTGTGCAGTACTTTGAGATGCTGTTGCACTCTGCCAGCTTGTACACTGCCACGACACAGCGGGTCGGCATGTGCCATTGAATCCTCGATATACGTGCCATTGCGGTCCGAGCAGCGCCTCCGTAAATTGGGAGATGGCCCCCAACCACGACTCTGCAACTGGTTGCACTTGCCGTAGAATCAAGGCTGATTTCATCACGTATCTGCCGTTCGCATCCTTGTCCTGTAGAGCCGGCAATGACGTAATTTGTACCGTGTACAACTTATTATCGACCTCGATGACGCCGTCATCGGGTGCAAGCAACTTGGTAATCACGCGCCATATTCGCTCATTTGCACCAGCCGAGGTTACGCTTCTAGTTTGTAAACTTAACTTCCGCCAACTTTCTGGGACATCCAGTTTGAATTCAGCACTGCCACCCAAATGAGTGAACCAAATCACTTCGTCTGGCGTTGTCGGCAAGCTGTCAATGAAAAGGTCAACTCCTACCGTTCCCTCATCATTAGCGTGGAGATATTGAACTAGTTGATCAGCCAAGTTAATCATTCAAATCTCTCACCTCCTTTCCGCTTCATTTCGTTTTGTTTTGAATTTCAAAACATTTTTTTCTTTTCAAAACGTATTTCACTCCTTTACGAGCCCCTCGTCTCACCAATGATTGGATAGCAGGAACGATTTTTCAACATCCTGTTTAGCAACTTCACCTCCCCAACTTGGCTACACAACGATCATACCATGCCATATTTTAGGTGAACTGCCAATAAACAGCCAACTCTCAGTCATCCTTGTTGTAGCTTCACTTCCAACCGCAGCATGTACGCTAGCTTCTCAATCGCTCTCGCCTTCATCCGATAATACGTACGCTCACTCAAATTAAGCTCATGATACAACAGAAAATCGAACGTCTTTTTTCTTTTTAAATAACGTTCCCGGATAATTCCCTGCTCTTGCTCATCTAGCCGAGATATGGCCTGCTCCACTTCCTCACATATACCTCGCATGTGTTCATCTGATCCCGCCTGGTAAGGAGCTGTGTGCTCCGCCACTTTGAACCATTGATTCCTAGCGGAAATAGCTTCATTTCCTATTCTTAAATCCCCCATCACTCGATACATACGCACGGCTTCAAGCACACTTTCTACCCTTCTTCGCGTTGCCCGGCGATCAATTTGTTCTTTCTCTATATTCAAAATACGTTCTAGCATCCCTTGATCATCTCCTAAAATTTGTTTGTTTTGTAATTCTAAACACATCATACGTTGTCTTGTTTAAAATTTCAACACAAAAAGTTTTGATATTCAAAACTTTTTAGGGATCTCCCCTTGTTTTTTGCACCGCTCACCATTTACAATAGAATCAGGTGATCAAACGATGAAAGATATGGTGCAATTCGGTAATCGAATCCGGCAGCTGAGAAAAATGAACAATTATTCCCTCAGAGAGCTTGGCGAACGGTCCGGTGTTAGTTATTCGTTTATTAACTCCATAGAAAATAATCGCTTCAGCCCGTCACGGGAAACGGTTATCGCCTTAGCCGATACGCTGAGTATTGCTGAGAAGGACGAGCTTCTGCTGCTTGCTGGGTTTGCTCCAACGGAAGAGGAGTCACTCGACGGACTATCTGGAGCAGGAGTTGACGAAGTCGATGACCCTGATGTTAGCTTATTTTTTAAAGACTTCAAAAATGCCCCTAAAGAGCGCCGCGATGAGATGCTTCGTTTCTGGAACTTCATCAAAGAACAGCAGCAGTCTCGAACACCTGACAGCGAGCAGTAATTTATTAAGCAAGCCCTTATGGGCTTTTCTTTAGCCCCAATAAGCGAACATACATTCCATTTTTGAGAAAAGCGAGGTGTATTCACCTGTTCACTCATTACCAACCGACCTCCCTTGAACAGTGGGTAGAAGCTTTATATACGCAACTTGGCATTACATCACCAACTCAACTCAATATGACGAATTTGGCTGCCAAGCTGCATATTTGGGTTTATACGATGGATATGAACAGTATGGCTATTGAAAAAAATGGACTATTCAGCATCAATGTGGACCGCCGCTTATCCGTCAAAGAACAGTGGGAGGACTTCCTGCATGAGCTTTGTCATGTGCTTCGCCACTCCGGCAACCAAATGGTTATGCCCGATCGCTATGTCGATTGGCAGGAGCAGGATGCCTCCTCATTTCAGCTTTACGCGGCTATTCCCATGTCTATGTTGAAGAAATTGTCACTGCCTGAGCAAAAAAGTGAAATGGTCGCCTTTCTGGCAGAAGAATTTCAGGTGACCTATCGACTTGCCAACGAGCGGGTCGAACAGATTCAGCGGCGGGTTCTGCAAGGGATTCTGGATTATGAATACCAACAGTTTACTCAGAGTCAAGTGAGGACGTACAATCCAGCCAACTGGTCCGATGCAACCCGCGCTATCATGAACAAGCTGGAACATTTAAAGCAAAAAGGGGGAATGGCCCATCGTCAAACTAGCCGTCTTTTATGACTTTCATGAAGAACATATACAACCACTCATTATGGCGCTTCGGTTTCGGCCTAACGAACTTGATTTTAGTAAGTCCACCCTTTACATACCGATCAGTGCTCCTTTTCAACAACTGCATATCGAAGAAATCCCCGAACTAGAAGCTGGAATCACCGTGCTGCTAGAGGACCTTGTTGTCAATCCTGCACGTCCTGCTTCTTTCGGCATCAGCCTCTCCCGCATCAAGCAACGACATACGATCTTACTCCAGGATCCCCCTGAGATCCAACAATTATGGATTCGCATGACCGATATTGAAGAGGTGTTGCAGATGGAGATCCGGTCCTTTTACAGCTGGTCAGCCAAAAAATAAAAACCATACATCCATTGAACATAATGTCCAAAATGATGTATGGTTTTTGCGGTTAAAAGCTTCGAGTTATTTGATTACTCAGCAATATACGAACAGATATAATCGCTCACTGTTTTCACTTCGAGCTTGAATTTCGTGTTCGCTGGCACGGTGAATTCACCTTGGCCATTGATCGTAATCCACTCTGTGCTGCCTGGAAGCAATACGTTTAGCTCACCAGCTTGGATTTCCATGATTTCTTTCGTGTCTGTTCCGAATTCATATTCACCTGGAAGCAAGATGCCTAGTGTTTTCTTCGTGCCGTCTGCGAATTGCACAGTGCGGCTTGTTACTTTGCCATCGAAATAAACATTGGCTTTCGTAAGTACAGTTACATTTTCAAAGCTAGACATGATTAAAAGTTCCCCCTCTAAAATGGCTATGAATAAATGCAAGCCGAGGCCCAGATGAACTGAGCCCCAGCTAATGAATTAACCCAACAATGCTTTCACGCGTGCTGCAACATTTTCAGGTGAGAAGCCGTATTCTCTAAGAACCGTATCTCCTGGCGCGGATGCTCCGAAAGTGGAGATTCCAAGGATTGAACCCTCGTCGCCTGTGTAACGCTCCCAACCAAGTGGGTACGCCATCTCAACAGCAAGACGTTTCTTCACGTCTGGAAGGATAACGGAATCTTTGTATTCTTTGGATTGTTTTTCGAACAATTCCAAGCTCGGCAAGCTAACAACGCGAACGTTGATGCCTTCAGCTTGCAGCAATTTTTGCGCCGCGACAGCTAGTTGTACTTCAGATCCTGTTGCCAAGATTTGCGCATCTGGTTGACCGTTTGCAGCGTCGGATACCACGTATCCGCCTTTGCGCAGGTTCGCTTTTGCTCCTTCAACCGTACCTGGAAGGATTGGCAAGTTTTGACGAGTCAAGACAAGCGCAACTGGACCTTTGGATTCAGAGATCGCATAACGCCAAGCTTCGGATGTCTCGTTACCATCAGCAGGACGGATAACTGTGATGCCTGGAATTACGCGAAGTGCCGGAAGTTGTTCAATCGGCTCATGCGTCGGTCCATCTTCACCAACAGCGATACTATCATGCGTTAGCACGTAGATCACTGGCAATTGCATCAAAGCTGCAAGACGGATGGATGCGCGTAGATAATCGGAGAATACAAAGAAAGTTGCTCCGTACACTTTTACCCCACCGTGAAGAGCCATACCGTTCATTGCTGTACCCATACCGAACTCACGAACACCGAACCATACGTTGCGTCCAGCATAGTTGCTAGCGCTGTAGTTAGATTCGCCTTTAATCATTGTGTTATTGGAGCTCGCTAGATCCGCGGAGCCACCAATCAATTGTGGCAATTTGCCTGCAACGGCATTGATTGCATTACCAGAAGCAACACGCGTAGCCATAGGCTTGTCTTCTGTCGTATATGTAGGAAGATCAGCATCCCAACCAGCTGGAAGCTCACCATTCACAGCAGCGCTGAATTGGTTGCCAAGCTCTGGGTAAGCTTTGATGTACTCGTTCAAAAGGTTGCTCCAAGCTTCTTCAGCTGCAGTACCTTCTTTTTGAATTTCCGCATAGTGTGCGCGAACTTCGTCCGGAACATAGAAATCCGGCTCTTCCGGCCAGCCGTATGCTTGTTTCGTTAATTTTACTTCGTCGCCGCCAAGTGGGGATCCGTGAGGTCCAACGTGACCACCTTTACCGCCTTTGTTCGGGGAACCAAAACCGATTGTCGTTTTCACTTCAATCAACGTAGGACGTGTTGTGTCAGCTTTCGCTTCTGCAATCGCTTTGGAGATCGCAGCAAGGTCATTCTGCTCTTCAACGCGAATAACTTGCCAGCCGTAAGCTTCAAAACGTGCTTGCACGTTTTCAGAGAACGCCATGTTCAGTTCGCCATCCAGCGAGATATCGTTGGAATCGTACATCATAATCAATTTGCCCAATTTCAAATGAGCTGCAAGGGAAACGGCTTCAGAGGAAACGCCCTCCATCATATCGCCATCGCCGCAAATTGCGTACGTGTAGTGATCGATAACTGGGAAGTTTTCTTTGTTGTACGTCTCTCTCAAGTGTGCTTCAGCCATCGCCATACCGACTGCCATACCCACACCTTGTCCAAGTGGACCCGTTGTAGCATCAACACCAGCTGTGTGACCGTACTCTGGGTGACCAGGCGTTTTGCTTCCCCATTGGCGGAAGTTCTTGATTTCTTCCATTGGCAGATCATATCCGCACAAGTGAAGCAAGCTGTATAGAAGCATGGAACCGTGTCCAGCAGATAGAACGAAACGGTCACGGTTGACCCATTTAGGATTCGAAGGATTGTGTTTCATATGCTGTTTCCACAGCACGTAAGCCATTGGAGCAGCTCCCATTACCATACCTGGGTGGCCGGATTTTGCTTTCTCAACCGCGTCGATACCGAGTGTACGGATCGTGTCCACGGCTAATTGTTCAATTGTTTTCGTTGATGCAGTCATTCGAAGATTCCCTCCATATGTTTCTGTATTTTCATCAATCTCTAACTTGTACATACAAGTGACATTTGTCGCTTGCATTATTGTACCATTTGCTTTAAGGCAATGCCACAATAACTCATTAAAACGCTTAGAGTTTTAACCTATATCTAAATAGGCTGTACCCATAAATGGGTACAACCTGGCTTTTAGTTAAAAACAACCGTCTTATTATTGTGAACGATAATCCGATCTTCCACATGCCACGCTACCGCGCGAGCAAGCACGATACGCTCAATATGACGGCCGATTCTTTTCAAATCCTCGACATTATCGCGGTGACTCACGCGTTGAACGTCCTGTTCAATAATCGGTCCAGCGTCTAGCTCGTCCGTCACATAATGCGCTGTCGCACCAATAATCTTCACTCCGCGGTTATGCGCTTGTGCATAAGGCTTACCGCCTACAAAAGCAGGTAAGAAGGAGTGGTGAATATTGATGATGCGATTTGCGTAATTTTGGATAAATGAAGGGGAAACAATCTGCATATAGCGAGCAAGTACAATCGCATCGACGCCATCGCCGATGACTTCAAGTTGACGCTGTTCAGCCTCTGCTTTCGTAGCCGCGGTAACCGGAATATGGTGAAACGGGATTCCGAAAGGCTCTACTAGTGATCGCATATCATTGTGGTTGCTGATCACCATCGCGATGTCCGCGTTCAGATCCCCTGCACGCCAATGCCATAACAATTCGAGCAAGGCATGGTCTTCCTTCGAGACGAAGATCGCAATCCGTTTCTTCTGGTTAGCTAGCGACAGACTCCAGTCCATCTTGAATTTGTCAGCAACAACTGAGAAATCAGCTCTTAACTTCTCCACACGAGTTGCCAACTCTGTTAAATCGAACTCAATTCGGATGAAAAACATGCCGCCTTCTGGATCCATCGTGTACTGATCCGATTGCACAATATTTGCCCCATATTCAAATAGAAATTGTGATACGGCTGCTACAATACCTGGCTGATCTGGGCAAGAAATAAGCATTCTTGCTCTATTCATCAATTCGCTCTCCCGGCGATTTGAGCTATTCGTGGTTCCCGCTTCCATTTGTATCCCCCTAGCGATATCTGTCTCTGTAAGCTTAGGCTTTCTTCAAGATGTCATTTCCAGCAAGCCAGACAATCAATCGTTGATTAATTTGTTCTTCACTAAGATCAGCGAAAAGGCGTTCCTCATGAAGAATATCATATAAGCGCTCCAATGGCTCGCGTCCATCTGCTTTCTTCGCTTTTGCATCATTTTTAAGCAGTTCCCATGTTTTAATAACGAAATCGCGGTAGTGAATATCTTTTTTGTTCATCAAAAAGTCAATTCGCTCCACTTGATCCAGGAACTCGCCGCCAAAACGGCCACTTAGGTTACCGGAAAGCAATGCAATTTCCGCTTCGTACATCGGACGCTGTGTCTTGTCTTCTTTTCCGATCCAAGGTGTCTCTAGAATCATCGGCAAATGCTGCAGCTTCTCATGGTTAGCAATATTGTTCATTGCTTCAAAACCAATCCATCCTGATCCTAGCGGTGCGTGACGATCCTTGCTTGCGCCGCGTGGATTCTTACTGTCGTTCAAGTGAATAACGCCTAATTTCTCTAGCCCAATCGTGCGATCGAAATGGTGCAGAACACCGTCCAGATCATTCACAATATCATAGCCTGCATCATGAATATGGCAAGTGTCCATACAAACGGTTAGTTTGTTGTTGAACTCTACACGTTCCATAATCTCAGCGATTTCTTCGAAGCTGCGACCGATTTCGGTCCCTTTGCCAGCCATCGTTTCCAGCGCAATGTTAACGTTCGTATCTTTAACACCAGCAAGCACTTCGTTCAAGCCATCAGCAATTCTTGCGATCCCATAGTCCGCATCCTTATCTGTATAAGCACCAGGATGAAGCACGATATTGCGAACGCCAATGTAATCCGTCCGACGGATTTCTTCTTGAAGGAAACGTACAGCAAGCTCGAACGTATCTTCCTTATAAGAACCCAAGTTGATAATGTAAGGGGCATGAACGACAATTTCATTCATCGCATGCTTGTCCATCACAGCTTTGCCTTCTTCAATATACTGTTCTTCAATCGGTTTACGACGCGTATTTTGCGGTGCGCCCGTATATATCATAAACGTGGATGATCCGTAGGAAACGGCTTCTTCAGCTGCATTTAACAAGCCTTTATCTGAGAACGAAACGTGTGATCCAATTTTCGGCATAATTCATAACTCCTTTATTAGTGGCTGCTACCCTCCTATTTTACTCGTATTGTCGCAAGAAATCTAGAAATAAGGTATAATTCTTACTATCTATTTGAAGCAAGTTAGTGAGGTGACAAATAAATGGCGAATGATTTCTTTATGTATTTCATCATTTTCTGGGTATGCGTGTTGCTTGCCTTCATGTCCATCGGCGGGTTCTTCATGTTCCGCAAGTTTATTAAGGTCCTTCCCAAAGAGGACGGCAAGTCCAAACTCGATTGGCAAAATCATTACGTGGACAGCTCACGGCATCTCTGGACGTCAGATTCCAAAGCATTTCTCGACCAATTGGTTTCACCTGTACCAACAGCCTTCCGTGATATTGCCAAGCATTCCATTGCCGCGCGTATCGGACAAGTCGCTTTAGAGGCTAACGCGGAGGAAGTTACAAGGGATCACTGCATCGAGGGCTACATACTGGCGACGCCTAAGCGGGATTATCGGAGTTTGACGAGTTTTTTGGAGAAGCAAGAGATTGATTATAGTGCGTTTAAGCATTTGTTGGTTTAAAATTATGAAGAAAACACGCCCTCTTACATCAAGAGGGCGTGTTTTTGAGCTATTGTGCGCTAGCTTGCGACGGACAACCGCTATTTAAAAATGTCTATTCCCATCCCTTGTAACTAATAATTTTGGCTGGAACACCTGCAACAACAGCATTATCGGGTACATCTTTCGTTACGACCGAATTTGCGCCAATCATCACATTATTACCTATCCTTATTTTCCCAATAATCTTAGCTCCAGGTGCAATATATACCTTATTTCCGATTTGTGGAACCCCCTTCTTTTCCCCTCTGCCGGCAATCCCAATCGTAACGCCTTGTCCAATATTGCAATTCTCACCAATTATCGTATCTTGATGAACCACGATCGTACCATAATGAGGTAAATAGACCCCTTTGCCAATTTTGGTTCCAAGCGGAATTTGAATGCCCATCACGATTGAAAAGACTTTATGAAGGATAAATAAGAAGATATATAACAACTGTTTAATAACTGGAATCTTAACATGCTCTTTCACATAACTCCCTGCTCGATAGATGATGAGATACCACATGGGCTCATGAAGAATTAGCATTTTCATTTTAGATAATAAACTAACGTGATTTCCTACTTTTACATATCGAAGAATGTCAGCTCTTAAATAAGTAATCAAGGCCTCTCCCCCCTTTATCTATCCATTTGGTTAAGTTCTTTTATAGCACTTTAAGAATTTGGGCTGGCAACTCTGCTTCTTCCACAACAAGAGGAATTTCTTTAGCAAGTTTAACCCTTAGTTCCTGCCTATTCAGCCAACAATTGTCGATCATCTGAATGAAGGAATCGGGTTCAATATCCGAGATATCCACAACATAGTCATCTAAGCCAAGCATCTCCATAATGCCTCGTGTTTTATGTTCATAATTGATAGCGACTGTGGGGATATGATTGGAGAGGGCAAAAATATTCGAATGCATTCTAGTCCCAACAAACATATCCATTTTAGAGTATAAATACTTTAATTCCCTGGGGTGAAAATCAAAAGCCAATAACTCAGCATGTCGAGTGTCCATTCCTTCTAGCACTTCTCTGCTGATGATTCTATCATCGTTAAAGGCATTAGGCCCAAGCACTTGAGGCATTAACAATACCTTTCCCTTGTACACTTGATGAATATGTTGAATCGCATATCGGATACTTCCAATATACTTAGCCCTATAAGCTTGCACATCTTTCACCTCTGGAAAATTCCAATCCCTAACTGTAAACCCGATAATGGGACCATCGTGTGATTCCTTGATTTCCTCCATCATGCTATCTATCCTTGGAGAAATAACTTCCTGCATGGAGAAAGCGGAATCAGGCACTAATACCACATTTTCGTTCCTACACCCGATTTTCTCAAGCCATCGTTTGGAAACAGCTTCTCTTAGAAAGATATGATCAACCTGATCGAGAATCTCCTTCGCCAACTTTTGCATATAGGTGTTATAAAAAGGGCCAATGGATTGCGAATAAATAACAACTGGCTTGCCGTAGTTAAAAGCGGTTTTAATCTGAACCAAATGTTGCATAAGCGCAACACTAAATCTGTGCGAGAGTAAGAATCCCCCTCCACAACTGACCACCACATCCGCCCATTCATAATCTTGTGATTTTATTTTTCTTAGATTCTTTAAATAAGGCAGCAGCCTCAGGACTGATCCGATCTTTTCTATTTTTGATGTATCGGGATCAATCGAAACATTATCCACGCAAGAGTAAACTTGTTCTTCATAAAATTCATTGTCAATCTCAGGGAATCTACTATGAATTCTAATGCTGCAATCGATATTGTGTTTTTTTATCGCATCAATCATCGAAAGCACAATGCCTGCATCTCCTTTATTCTTAGAGGAATGGGCATTAATAATTAAAATATTCATCCTAGCTTCATCTCCTTTTTCCTACGAAAGATTAGCTTTTTCATGAAGAGGATAAGGTCATCTTCTTTCATGACAAGTAATAGAGCAATAAAAGTGAAGTAGGCTAACAGCGTGTATAAACTTAAACCAAATACTGAGTAATATCTATTCACTACGATTAAGCTTCCGAATAAAGGAACCAACTTTAGTAAATAGATGACTAAGCCGCATCCACACATGGCGACACTTAGTTTCATTACTTTTCTTATAAACTCTTTCGACCATATGGAGGCTTGTTTCCTTTTGAGTAAAATAGCCGTCATAACAGCTGTGAGGATAAATGAAATGCTTGCTGATAATCCGATCCCCATAACCCCCATGCTTTTTACAAAGATATAACTAAGAACAATATTTACCAATGTGCCAGTAATCATCACATACGTCGGTGTTTTCGTATCTCCGAAACTATAGAAAGCTCTCAATGTGACCTCCCTGAACCCAATTGCAATAATCCCTATGGAATAAGCCCAGAAAATAGTCGAAGTCATGGCTGTGGCTTGTGCATCGAAGCTTCCTCTTTCTAAAAGTGTTTGGACAATGACATGACTAAAAGACATAAAAATAACGGTTAACGGCATAAGCAGGATGAACAGTGCAAATAAACTATTTTGGGTAAGGGTGCTCACTTTCTTATAATCTTCGTTATGCGAAAGCCGCGATAGTTCGGGAAATGTTAGAGTAATGACGGGTGTAATACAGATGCCTGTCGCGATCCCCCTTAAGTTAAAGGCATAGGACAGTGCAGCAATGGCCCCCTCTGAAATGCCTGAAGCCAATACCCGGTCCACGACAGAGTTAAACTGCGTGAAGCCAGAACTAATCATGATCGGGTACAGCAACAGCAAGAATTTCTTAGAGTTTGAACTCCAAGGCTCTACATATCTAGCAACTTTATATTGATGACCCTTCAACAGTATGAAAAGTATGACAAGTTGTATAACATAAGCAACCAGTGTTGTAACAGCGACACCCACAATACCGTACTTATCTGCAAATAACCAAAGATAGGTAATAATTATGAGGTTATTGGGAAGGATGCTAGCTGCTGAGGCCATATAATCATGGAATGTATTTAACATTAAGGTATAGATCTGAATGGCTATGACAATAAATACGAGAGGAAATAAGATTCTCACGAGCGTTACGGCCATGACTTCCGCTTCGTCTGTTAAGCCAGGGGCAAGTAGATGAATAAAATGGTGTGTAAAAACGATTACCAACGTATAAGCCACAATAAAAATCGCCAAAAACAGGAATAACACATTGTTTGTAAATAAATTCGATTTTCTTTTATCAGAAGCGAAAGTAACAAAGAGGGGAAGAAATACGCTGCTAAGTGTGAAGGAGAAAGTAATGGCTAACATAGTTGGCGTCAACGCAATGTAATAGGCATCCGCCAGTGAAGAAGTCCCATAGTTTTTGGCTATCAATATTTCTCTTGAAAATCCGAGTAGCTTACTTATGATTGTGATTAAAAATAAGACTAACCCTGTTTTAAACAGGACTCGAGTCATAGGCATACTTCCTTTTAGCATAGAGTTGTACACTTGTATGACTACTTAGTAGGTGATCTCCTTTTTCAACTTGAGAAGCCGCCATTCCCATGACTGCAAATATAAAAATATACTGTGGAGAGCCATTAAATATTTGTTCGCCTAATGATTCAACCAAGCTCTGAATGATGATAAACAACGAGAAGAGAAGAAATACTCTTCCATTCTTGCTAACTTTCGTATCATGTAATTTGATATAAATACCTCTCATGACATAGAGAAAGAAAGATAGAAATAGAATGGATCCGAGAATACCAACCTCGCCAATAATCGATGGCCAGTAGGTATCGGTTGCCCACTTCGGATCATCAGGGCTCAAACCGTATACGCTTTGTAAACCATATTCATAATAAACAGGACTATAGTCCACTCGAGCCATCCAACTCCCAAATCTCCCGAATCCCTCACCTAGCGGAAATTCATGAAGACCAATTGTAAAACCCGTGTGATACAAAGCCTTACGAGCGGAGTCCATATAATCTACCGATATGTATCGATCAATGGTTAGCATGGTGAGATTGTAAATCATGTCTCCAAAAAACAAAAAGATAAGGATGCCTACACACGCAAGTGCTGCCGTGTATAAACGCTTCTTCATGGCAACCAAAGTTAGGATAACGGCTATCGCCAGCAACACCTTAAATCGCAGTGAAAGAAAAGCAAGTGCAAAAAAAACAATCGTAAGGATGAGTGATTTCTTTTTCTTTTGGATGAGATAATGCGATAAATAGTACAAACCTACAAAAACCATAAACCAACCATAGGTACCTGGATGAATAAAAAAGGATTGCACACTGACTAAATTGGATCTCGCATCTACTAGACTATTCGTGTGTAGGAAACCTCGAAACTGCTCGTGAAACAAGAGATCAACAACCGCAAAAACAGCAGCCATACTACCAAGCACCTTCAAAAACCGTATCAAATGCTGACTATTATTGTCGTTACTCGTTAGATTCTTAAAAATAAAAAATAATAAAAAACCTTTAATCGTTAATAATGCACCTGCGAATGTCGTACCTACAGGCACTTGATTAATCGCACTAGACAACAGCCCGAAAAACAAAACGCCTATCGTGATTAGCGATAAAATCAACGTACTTTTTTTAATTTTAAAATTAGATGTAACGATCATGATGCTCAAGCTTCCTATAATGAATAATTCATCCATGTATGAGAAATACTTGCCTAACGTGCTGTTCATATGGATGGTTACTAGATCCTGGGCAAACATGAATAAGAAAAAACACAAGATACATCTCATCGTTAGACTCATTATGAATCATTCCTTTTAGATGCTATTTGTCATTTCACAATAAGTCGTTGATACATGTGTGATAACTCTTTCATCAGAATATTGATATCAAATTGATTATGAATCAATGTCCTGTTCTTCTCTCCCATAGTTACAATCTTGTTCTGGTCATTAATCAGCATTTCCAATGATTGGGTTAGCCCTTCAATATCACCTGGTTCAATGAGATAACCATTTTCCCCATGTTGAATAACCTCAGGTATTCCCCCAACGTAAGTGGAGATAACCGGCAATGAATAATTCATAGCTTCTAAAATGGCCATTGGCAACCCTTCATTGTAGGAGGGCAGGACTAACATATCAACGTTGCGCAGCAATTCTTCCTTTTCATTTACGTTAATCCAACCTAGTACCTCTACCCTATCTTCAATTTGATATTCATGTATGAGCTGTTTCACTTCAGCAATTTCCCCATCACCAGCTAGCAGAAACTTACAAGCAACACCTTTTTCCCTCAAGTTTTTAATAGCTAGCAGCAGATCATACGTTCCTTTGCGCTCACCTAATCTCCCCAGAAAAAGACAAGTGGTTGTCGTATGAGTCCGATGAATCAGCTCCTCCATTTTAAAAACCCCATTATAGAGAATCTCTATCTTCTGCATAGGAACAATTGTTGAGAAATAATTTTTCCATTCTTGCGATAAAACCACTACTAAATCAACATGATTTAGTATGAACTGACAATACCTCTTTTGAAACCTATTGTGATTATAAAAATCATCGAAGCTTGCTGCATGTATATGCAGGATAATAGGTACTCTGACTAGTTTCCCAATCATCACCAGAATGGATTTTCTGTAAAAGCTTCCACCATTGGACATGTGAATGTGTATGAGATCTGGCCTATGCCATAACAACTGATAGAGGTAGCGAAACAGCCCTATGATGAAAATGTATAATCGAGCCGTGACGCTCCCGGTAACGTAAGTTTCCACTCTAGTAAGCTCGTAGCTTTCCGTGAGATTCGATTGCTCAATATTTCTAATGACCGTAACGATGCCACCCATATCCTTTAACGATGAACCTACAACAAGTATCTTCGATTTCATCTGGCTCCCTCTATTCTAAGGTTTGAATATAAGCCTTAATTGCGTAAAGGAGGTTGGATTCCTCTTGTATGTATGTGGTAAAGTGCACATGATTGATCTTCGAAATAAGTAATCTTAATTGATCCACATCTTCTGCAACCCGAATATATCCTTTCTCCTGAAAAGCAGATGAAATTTCGGATTGATGATCATCTACGTGTTCGCCCAATACTCGCTTTCTAGGCATCACGATTACTTTTTTTTCATATTTAAGCGCATTGAGAATAGAACCGATTCCACCATGCGTAATGCATACGTCGCATTCTCTCGTTAATTGGTCAATATCTTCAAGTTTGTAAAAGTCGGAATACGTATAATGTCTAGGTTTATAATCCGAATAACCAATCTGAGCGATAACGGAATCTGTCAGTACGCCTTCTTCTACTAATTGATCTACGGCACGTAATAATCGATTGAATTGAAACCTCTGGGTACCTACGGTGATTAGGATCAATATAAGCTCCCCCTGTACGTCCCATCCGGATAAACTTCTCTTAATTGCTCCCATTGAATATAAAATTGATCTGCTATTTTATAAATTAGCTTTCCAGTGACACTCGCTGTATACACTTTAGCAAAGCTTTCAATATATACAATTTTCGATCCGAACAGTTTTCCTAATAAACAGAGTCCAAGTACAGCCCCTGCTCCGGTAGTTATAATGACTCTTGGCCTCTCTTTAACTAAGATATACAGGGACATAAACAAATTAAGGAGCAAATGAAGGATTAGAAAGAGATTTTTTCTTTCTTGCTGCGCTAGGAAATAAACCCTTTCTTCGTATTTCAACGTGCGACTCATCTCACTTTGCTCTGTAATAATAAAGTAATTATGCTCATCAACTGCTGGAATGATCTTCTTCAATTCCCCCAAATGTCCGCCAGTAGAACTAGCTAAACAAATCTTCATCTAAGCTCTCTCCTTTATGAGATAACTGGGAAACGCAAGGTATACCCAGTTATCCTCATTCAAATGGACGAATTCAGACTTCAATCAATACGCATTTTTGGAGCCGAGTAAGGCGCTAAATGTTCTCAGAATAATTTTTAGTTCAAATGAAATGCTTCGCTCACGAATATATGTCAGATCCAATTCCACCATTTCCTCAAATCCAATTTCGTTCCGACCACTAACTTGCCATAACCCTGTACACCCAGGAGTAACCTGTAACCGTTGCTTATGGTAGGAACTGTATTGCTCAACCTCGCGAAGTAGTGGCGGTCTGGGGCCTACTAAACTCATTTCCCCTTTCAACACATTCCATAATTGTGGCAGTTCATCCATACTGGTTTTTCGCATGAATTTGCCAACTTTGGTAATACGGGGGTCTTCTTTCATTTTAAACATATGGCCTTCGATTTCATTCTGATCGAGTAGATCCGCAAGAAGTTCTTCTGCATTCGATACCATCGATCTCAACTTATACATATTGAATACTTTTTCATTTTTACCTACGCGCTGCTGATAAAAGAATATGTGTCCCTTTGGATCTTCGATCTTCATACGTATAGCCAGCACAATGAACAAGGGCAAGCAACAAAGCAGTCCAAAACATGCACCTAGAATATCCAATACTCGTTTAGCAATTAAATAGTAAACCATTGAACTATCTGCGTTTTTCCACTTTGTCCTAGGATAGTATTGGTTTGCCTCGATCACCGATGAATCGTTGGATAATTTAGACATTCGCTTCCCTCCTAACCAATCGCACGAGGTGACTTTTCACGTTTCAGCACTTCATTGAGCGCTTGTAGTAGTGGCATTCTAAGCTCATTATTCCGAAGGGCGAAATCTAACGAAGTGAGAATAAACCCGAGCTTTTCACCCACATCATACCTAATCCCATTAAAATGATAGGCATACACATTCTGTATCTCATTCAGTTTCGAAATGGCATCCGTCAGTTGGATCTCTCCTCCTGCACCACGTTCCTGAAGGTCGAGAAATTCAAATATTTCCGGCGTAAGAATATATCGTCCCATAATAGCCAGTTTGGAAGGTGCTGTCCCTGGTTGTGGTTTCTCCACAAGATTGCGAACTTGATACAACTTTCCATTCCTATTCACAGGATCAATGATGCCATAGCGTTTGGTTTCTTCCTCAGAAACAGGCTGCACGCCTATTACGGAACATTGCGTTCGTTCATATTGATTCATCAGTTGTTTTAAGCAAGGTACGTCTGCCGTTACGATATCATCACCTAGCAACACAGCGAATGGTTCGTTACCAATAAAGCGACGTGCACACCAAACAGCATGACCGAGTCCTTTCGCTTCCTTCTGACGAATATAATGAATGTCTACTTTGGCGGGCCTCAGAATTTCCTCAAGAAGCTCCATCTTCCCTTTCTCCGCTAAGCTGTATTCTAATTCAAACGCATTGTCGAAATGATCTTCGATGGCACGCTTTCCTTTGCCCGTTACAATAATAATGTCTTCAATACCTGATTCAATAGCTTCTTCAACGATGTATTGAATGGTCGGCTTATCAACAATGGGCAGCATTTCTTTCGGCATCGCTTTCGTTGCGGGTAAAAATCGGGTTCCTAAACCAGCTGCAGGAATAATTGCTTTCCTTACGGTTCTCTCCATTCAATACTCCTCCTAATGCTTTTCTCTCTATTTAGCGTCTTTGGAATCTAATTATTCCTTATTTCCATAATAGTAGTAATACGCTGCATCACTTTTCCTTTGACGCTTATTGTTGAGAACAACGCCTAGAATCTTCGCTTGAACGCGTTCCAAGTTATGAACAGCCTTCCTAGCCATATCTCGTTTTACTTTCCCATCGCAAATGACCATGACGACGCCATCGCATTTTGTTGCCAAAATTTGTGCATCAGCAACAGCTAGTGTAGGGGGCGAATCAATAATAACAACATCAAATTTGGCTGCCACTTCTTCTAATAAAGCAGTCATCTTCTGCGACATGAGCAATTCAGATGGATTCGGAGGAATTGGACCTGAAGTCATCAAGAATAGATTCTCAATCGACGTTTCACTGATGAACTCATCGAATGGGGTTCGGTTTACTAGTGCGCTGGTCAAACCATACCGATTCGACATACCGAAATAATGATGAATGGTAGGCTTTCGTAAATCCGCATCAACCATCAGTACCTTCTTTCCCTCTTGTGCGTAGGCAACGGCTAAGTTAGCAGCTGTCGTTGATTTGCCTTCACCAGGCTGTGCTGATGTAACTAAGATGGTCTTCAAGACGCGATCAATCGATGAGAACTGAATGTTTGTTCTTAAGGTCCGATACGATTCAGACACTTGTGATTTCGGATGCAATTCCGTAATGAGCTGATGCTTATTGATTAGCGTTCGCATAGACCGTATCACCTACCTTTCTATGTGATTTAGAAAGTGCTTTGTTTTGCATATCTTCTGGTTTTACTTTAGAAATGGTAGCGAGTGTAGGTAAACCAAGATATTGTTCAATGTCGGTTTCCGACTGAATAGAATCGTCCAGATAATTCAAGAGAAATACGAGGCTAATAGCCATCATTAGTGACACTACGAAAGCAATCGCCACATTCATGATCATATTCGGTGAAACAGGACCTTGATTATCCTCAGGCTTTGCTTCGCTTAAAATGACAACATTATCTACCTTCATAATGGAAGGAATCGTATTCTTGAATACGTCGGAGACAGCATTTACTGTCTTAGCTGCGTTCTCAGCGGAAATACTTCTAATGGATATGGTCATCACTTGCGTATCCACGGTTGAGCTAACCAGTATCATCTCCTTGAGCTCAGCACTTGTTAAACCAAGATCAGGAAACTTCGTAACAACACTGTCCAGTATGGCAGGGGTTAAAATAATTTCCTTATACGTCTTAATCAACAATGCATTTGTCCGTATGGAATCGTAATCGAGATTATCTCTGCCTTGGATATCCGTCGATTTATTGACGATAATCTTAGAACTCGCTTCGTAAAGAGGAGCAATCACATAGTAGCTTACAAGCCCAGTAACTACACTTGCCAGAAGCACAATGCTTGCAATTAACCCTATCTTTTTTTGAACAATGGTCAAATAATGTCTGAGTTCGATTTCCATAGTGACCCCCAATCGTTAATGTACTGTTAGAAACCACCATTTCTGTTTGTACGGATAGTTCTCCGGCACAATCCTTTCATTCTGTATGACACATGCTGCGTTCATTGAATACTGCTCCAGAGCTTTACGACCCTGAATCTTTTCTAAGTAAGAATAAGCTTCTGCCAAAGTACTCCTCCTACTGGCCAAATTATGTGCATCCGAGGCGATCAAATGAGCTAAATGCGATTGGCAAATATACATAGCGAACCTTTGTATTTTACGGCCAAATAGCCCCATGATGGACTGCGAGGTTGTTTGGCACAGACACCCCTGTTGCACGTAGTTGTAAAGCAAGCGAGGATTGCGCATAAAATCCAACTGTCTCTCTGGATGTGCCAGAATGACGGTTAGTCCTAGAACATGCAGTTCATACAGCATTTCATCAAAATAACTTGGAATCCCAGTTGAGGGTAGTTCGAGCAATAGGTATTGGCTGCGATTCAAGGTTTGAATTCGCCCTGCATCCAAATCAAGAAGCAGCTCCTTGGAGACTCTTACTTCTTGGCCTGGGAGGATTTGAACCGGAATTTGATGTTTCTCCAGTGCAGCGTTGAGCTCTTGTACCGCGGATTCAACGTCATTCGCTTTATTATCGTGTTTTCCATCACCATGGTGAGGGGTAGCCATAATTGTTGTAATGCCTTCGCTGGAGGCCTGTATAGCCATTTCAATAGCTTCTTCCAGACTTCCAGCGCCATCATCAAGACCAGGTAAAATGTGACAGTGCGTATCAATTAACATGAGACATCCATGCTTGTCGTATTCGCTAACTCCATTACATTGGCATAGCCACGTACAGCCTTGTCAAAATCATACTTAAATTGATGTTCCCAGAAACTTAAGGATTGGAGCACAGCTGCTCCTGTAAATAGATCTTCCTCCAGCCACTCGACGTCGTAGATATATCCATTTGCTAATAAGCTTTTTTCACGAAGAACCCCGCACAAGGATAACACTTCGCTATGTAGCTTAAATTGAAAGCGCCAAATCACATTTTCATTTATGGGTAGGCTTAAATAAGAACTAAAGCCCATTCGTGAAGGACTAATGTCAATCACTTTAAAAGGGGTATACTTAGAATCCAACATTTGTTTGTTAATTTGCTTAAGGTTCATCAGACCATAACAAGGATATTTCAAAAACAATTCAGATTCATCTGCAAATGTTGTAGTCATCTATTCCCCTCCTCCATGTTACATTTTGTATCACAATAGATTTGAGTATACACAGTGCTAACTTTCATATGCGATAAAGCGGTGTAAGTAAACGTTTATTTAGGGGTTTATTTGGATGCGGTGCGACGTGTGTTATCGCTTGTGATTGAGGGAGCAATGCCTTGATTTACTTGGAGGGTTTTCTTCGACTGGCTCTCTTTCCACAACAGAAACTGTTGCATATCCAGTCCCAAATGACTTAAAACATCGTTAATCTCAAGTGTTACTGGCTTTTCTTTGACCATAAAAGAACACCACTCCTGATCATGTTATGTTTTATGACATTTTTTCTTAATTATGACTAATAATTAGTTTCTCAAAGACTTGTATTACAGGCATGAAAATAACATCTTTTGTTTTCAAAGTTATGCCTTTAAATCCGTGTTTATGCTAAGAATCCTGCATGTTAGAGCTTATGAAATCTTGGAAGCGCACCCATGTCTGATAGAATCAGGCGATCTTGTAATAAGATATTTTTGTAAAAATCATAATATAATGTCAAAAACACTTCATGTCATGTTTATGATAGGTTCACCGTTCTCTGAGTAGCTTTATTCCTTTAGCAGCGTATTGCTAATTTCCTTCACCTTTACCATGTCCGGAATCCAGTAATACAAGTTTACATGCACGATAGGATCCATTTCATAACCGCTTCGACCTGGAATTTGCTTACTTGTAAAATCTTCTGCTGTCATTCCTTTAAATAACCAAGCTAAGCTAATCAGATCGTTATCCTCAAAGTTGGTATCCACGATATCCTTCTTCACCTTCGTTAGCAAACCCGCAATTTCTCCAATATTCTCTGGCTTTAAGATTTCTGTAGCTACTGTTTTCAATAGTTGTGTCTGCTCACTTTGCCTGCCGAAGTCCCCATCTGCAAAAGCATAGCGTTCTCTAGCTAAGCTTAAAGCTAATTTGCCATCAATATGTTGTACACCTTGAAGCAAGGTTACTTGAGAATGAAATAAATAAATATCCTTTGCAATTTCAACTTGGACACCGCCAATGGTATCAATAAAATCTTCAAAACCTTTAAAATTTGTTTTTATATAATAATTAATGGGCACATCCAGAAAGTTTGATACCGTCTGAAGGGCTTTCTTCGTCCCCTCCTCGTTGCCTCCCTTCATCTCACCAAGCAAGTGTGCATGGTTGATTTTGGTGTATCCAACACCTTCGATATAGACGCGACTGTCTCTAGGGATGGATATCATCATGATTTTACGTGTACTCGGAACAATGTGTAGAACCATAATAACATCAGACCTTGCGTATTCCTCACCTCTTGCATCTGTACCCAGGATAAGCACATTGAATGATTTCATCGGCTTTGGAGGTGCTTGCTGCGTAACTTGAGGCGTTGACTCCACAAATGCATTCGACTGAACAAACGCCGCTTCCCCCCTAACAGAAAGAGATGTCGATGGCTCACTTAATACCGGTACATCAATATGCTTAAAGTGATGAGCAGGCTCATATTTCCAATAAAGTCCTAATCCTCCCCCAATGAATCCAACAAAGAGAAAGCCTGCAGTGTAAACTACCCAACGACGCATGTAGTCACTCCCTTTAACTTATCTATTTATTCAGATACGTATTGTATCATCGCGATTATAGAAAAACAAGGAAGTTATTTATCCCCATAAAACACGAGAATATGACAAAATAATAAGCCACGCCTCTTATTTTACTTAAGAGAACGTGGCTTATTTGTGATTACACAACCATTTTAAGCCTCTCAAGTTGATCCCGCCTTATCTGTTCAAATCCAACTTGCAGCAGTCATACCTTCGATAAAGCTTGGAAAATAGATCGTTTGTACCGTATCACACTTGATACAGTGCGCCAAAGGAATTGTCGTATGATAGTAGCCTGTCTTAAAAATCTTCTTGGCCTCACACTTATCTACGATTGCGTTGCATTCGACACAAAATACTTTTTCAAAAATAATCATTTATAACCACCCCTTAATCTATGACTAATTGTCGTAACCTGTTACAATATGTATATAATATTCATTATATGATACATTTCGTAACTTATCAAGAGGTTTCAAGTTATTTCGAATACATTTTGTATCTAGTCAAATGATTCTTAGCTTTGATATAATTGTCTTCTGGTATATTTCGTTAATGATAGTGGATATAATAATTGAATGATTATGAACAGTGAGGACTGATCAAGCTGAAGTATGGAGATCGTATTGCACTCTTACGCGAAAAAAGAGGCCTAACCCAAGAGGATTTATCAATTAAAATAGGTATTTCTAGGGCATCACTGTCTCATTACGAGACGAATCGCCGCGAACCCGATTATGAGACTATTAATAAGATTGCTAACTTCTTCAATGTTTCTATTGACTATTTGCTTGGGCGTACTAATGCTCAACAAACTGTTTTAGATGCCGATGTGCGTGATTTTGTCGAAAATCTTGATTTAACAGATGAGGGTATTTTACAAAAGTTCTCATTAACTGTGGATGGCAAGCGACTATCCGCGGAGGAAGCAAGACGATTCATTGCTTTTGTTAGGGCTGAGCGTTCGTTAGAATAAGTACTAACTGGTTGCAACGCTCAGCCTTTGATTAATTGTTGACACCGATATACTTTAAAGTCACAGATGGTGCTGACTGATTAAATAAATCTCTAAGTACAGAGACATTTCTCGTTTTGAGGTAGTAATGATAGCCATAGGTCTTACGAAGGGTATGCGTGCCTATATCAGTTAAGCCTACTTGCTTTGCAGCTTGATTTAGAATCCGATACACACGTATTCTCTTAATAGGGTAGCCGGTGCGTTGAGAAGGAAATAAGAAATTGTCTTCATCCATATACTGGACATATTCCTTAATATAAGCCTTCAGCTGCGAAGAAAGCTGGAATGTCTTTACTTTCCCCGTTTTCTCCTCTTTTACGCTTACCACATTTCGATCCGTCACATCTTTCACTTTTAAATAGAGAATATCACTCAGATGAAGTCCTGAATTAATCCCAATTGTGAACAGAAGCCAGTCACGCACTGATTGCTCTTTCAACACTTCTTGAATCTGCTCAATCTTTTCCTGTTCTCTGATGGGTTGAACAACTTGCATGCATAGCACCTCACAATACCTTAATTAGTTTCATAGAATATGTTACGTTATGTATCTATCATTGGGGAAATATATCATTTTTTTGGCATACCACTCCCTTTACATCTATTATGTTACATATTGTATCATAAATTTAAGAAATGATCTATGCCTTTCACTGTTCTCAAACCCGAAAAATTAATGTATAATTCTTAATAAAGAACAATAATATGATACTACTATACTACTAAGAAAGGAGGTTGCGCCACCTATGTTCAAAAAAATGCTAAGAATACCTCTTATTGTTATCCTATTGACTACCATTCTATTTCCTGCATCAGCCTTTGCTTCAGGCTATGATAACGGAAATTCACAGAAGAATAGTCTACTTTCTCAATTCATGAATAATTTAAGTAAAATTTTCAATTCAAATACATATGGCAACACGAACAGCAATAATAACAACAACAACAACAACAACAACAACGACAAAGATAAAGACAAAGACAAGGACAAAGATAAGGGCAATCACAACAACAACAACAACAATAATAACAACAATCACAACAATAACAACAATAACAACAACAATAACAACAATAACAACAATAACGGCTGGGACGATTATGATTGGGAAGATTGTTGGGATGATTTCGATTATGAAGATATTGAATGTGAAGATTCCTATGATATCTGGAAGAAATGGTTCTGCTATTAATAGAAAACTCCGCTGCATCCAGTGTGCTGCGGAGTTTTTGCGTTTATATGGAATTCGTCTCGAGGACAAATACAGTAATCTCTGGTCGGCAATTAAATCGAATAGGCAATAAAGTCGTACCGATACCGCGATTAGTGTACACATGGAACTCAGTTCCATCGAAATTGTACAACCCCATTGAGTACTTCTGACCTAGATCTGGTGTGAACACACTGCCATAGAAAGGAATACGAATCTGTCCGCCGTGACTGTGGCCGGAAAGTTGTAAATCGATTGGGTGTTTCAAAGCCAAGTCAGCGAAATCAGGCTCATGTGCGAGCAAGAGGACGAATTCATCTTCCTCTATCCCTTGTAGCGCGAGTGGTAGATTAGGGGTACCATGGAACATCTCATCTACACCGACGATATGAATACTTTCATCCCCCCGACTGATTCGATGGTTTTCATTGACGAGTACTTTAAAACCAGATTGCTCCAGTACCTCTGTGATTCGTTCCGCATCCATTCGCAGATCATGATTACCTAGCACCGCAAATTTACCATGCGCCGCTTGAAGCTGCGATAGAATTGGAATCACGTCACTCGATATTTGGCCATGTCTGGAATCAAATAAATCGCCAGTAAACACAAGGATGTCAGGCTCTTGTCTCTGCAGCAGCTCTACCAATCTGGTTAATTGAGATAAGCCATAATATTTGCTAATATGTGTATCACTGAATTGTACGATTCGCATACCTGCGAACGAAGCTGGGTAACGCTTGTAGGATAGTTTGACCGTCGTTGTCTGGATCCAATTCGGCTCACCGAATATACCATATGCACCACCCAGTCCCGTTAACAACCCTAGTGAACCAACCGCCAATAGACTATGCTTGAGGAATGACCTGCGACTTAAGGGGGTATCGTCCATGCTGCGTCCGCCTCCCAACTAGGTCTAAAGACTTGTATCCATACATAATAATACATAATCCCCTTCACGACCTATGATACAGTTTGTATAATTTTAATGTTAACGGGATTGATTTCGGAGAAAAAACATGCGATAATACATATAACGATACAAAGCGTATCTTACACAGAAAGTTTTGGAGGGGTCGGTTGTGAACATGCTAAAACAAACGGATTTAGAAGAGTATGATGCTGAGTGGATCAATCTTATTATGAGCGCTCGTAAGATGGGACTTACCATGGATGATATCCGTGCCTTCTTAAGAAACCCTTTCCAACCCATGAAACCAACACAAAACACAAATGAAAATAATCCTTGTATGTCCCCATAAATTTAAATAGCAAGCTAACTATTCATCGTTAGGCCGTTTCATTCTCCATTTATTGAAATCCAAAAACTCCCGAAATTGCTGCTTATCTACGCCAGAAGTCATAGCTTCTTTAATAATGTCATACCATTCCTCATCCAACTCGCGCTCACCTACAACTAACTCTTCTTGATCATCAATAAGTCGGTCGACAGGCACTTTTAATACAGCTGCAATTTTCTCTAGAAACTGAATAGACGGATTCTTTTGGATGTCTCGCTCTAGGCTGCTAATATACGATTTGGCCACACCTGCCCGTTCAGCCAATTCTGTAAGGGACAGGCCCTTCTCTTTCCTTAATTGTTGTACACGTTTACCAATCATATGAGATCTTCCCTTTAAAATGTAGTAGTTACTTCTATTAGTATAACAGAATTCCTAGTAAAGAACAAATATTGTTCCTAATAAAGAACAACACTAGCCCCCTGAGGGGCTAGTGTTTGCTTTCTACCAGTAATAAGCTACTTAAGGTCTCATCATACACTCGTTATCTTGCCATTATGCCAGTTCATGAACTCTATCAATATTTTTAACTCATGGATCCGTTCTTTCTTGATTCCTGACTTTTTTAAGTCCGCAATAAAATCTAACCACTCCTGATCCAGCTGCTGATTGGTTTCCACTTCTACAGCAATCTTCAAAAGGATTTTCAGATCAACCTTAAGAACCAAAGCAATCTTCTCAATCACATGAATAGAAGGATTCTGCTTCAAATTCCTCTCAATATTGCTTAAATACGACTTGGAAATACCTGTTCGCTCCGAAAGTTCGGACAATGTATATCCCCTTTGCTTACGAATGCTCGATATATTGTGACCAATCATCGTTATCATCACTCCACAGTGACACTTTTGGCAAGATTTCTGGGCTTATCAATATCACAGCCCCGATATTTAGCTGCATAGTAAGAGATTAATTGTAACGGTATAACTGACACCAAGGGGGTAAGAAGCTTATGGACCGCAGGCAGCACAATCTGATCGCCTCTCTCCTCGGATCCTTCCATACTAATCATACAGACATTAGCTCCACGTGCCATCATTTCTTGCACATTGCTACGAACATTCGCTCGAATATGCGACTGGGTAATAAGTGCTACGGCTGGCGTCCCCTCCTCCACTAACGCAATTGTGCCATGCTTGAGCTCTCCCCCTGCAAACCCTTCAGCCTGAATGTAGGAAATCTCCTTGAGCTTTAACGCACCTTCCAAAGCAACATAATAATCTACCCCTCGACCGATAAAAAAACAATTCCGTGAGGAAGTGAGATATTTCCAAACGACCTCTTCCATCATCTCTTTCTTATTAATCATGATTTCCATTGCGTTTGCGGCAATACTCAGCTCATGAAAAGGATTCATGGACAGTCGTTCCCCGACTCCATTCTCTCTTACGCTATCGAAGGCAAGCAACGCTAACACAGCAATTTGTGCCGTGTAGGCTTTCGTCGAAGCTACAGCAATCTCTGGTCCTGCATGCGTGAGTAACGTATAATCCGCTTCACGGGATAATGTCGAGCCTGGTACGTTAGTTATCGTGACTGTAGGATACCCCATCTGTTTAATCGCAACCAATACACCTCGGCTATCTGCCGTCTCGCCGCTTTGTGAAATAAAGATAAACAGTGGATTCGCAGACAGAATAGGTCTGTTATATAGAAACTCACTGGCGATATGGGCTTCAACGGGAATATGTGCGATATTTTCGATCAGTTGCTTACCAACCAACCCTGCATGATAACTAGTCCCACAAGCTATGATATAAATGCGATCCGCCGTCTTCATACGTTCACGCAACTGCCGATCAATTCTTATTCCACCCTGGCTATCCTGATATTTAGATATCACTTTGCGAATAACCAATGGTTGTTCATCAATCTCCTTAAGCATATAGTGCGGGTATAACCCCTTCTCTATATCCCTGGCGTCCAATTTTACTTGAAAAGGTCTTCTTTGAACAGTTTCACCATGCAGATTTTTAATGATCTTGGTATGCTGGCGAAGAATAACCATCTCTTCATCCATCAATTCGACGAATTGATTCGTAAGCTGCAGCATCGCCATCGCATCACTCGCTATAACGTGGAAATCGCTTCCAAGACCAATGAGTAATGGGCTCTTATTTTTGCCAACATAAATCGTTTCCGTGTCATGACTATCTAATATAGCTACCGCGTAAGAACCTTTAATGGCTAGAAGTAACTGCCGAAAAGCCTCCTCAACAGATAATCCACTTTCCACGAGCAGCCCCATCTTCTGTACAATGACTTCCGTGTCTGTATCACTAGAGAACGGAATATGCGAAAGGGACTGCTCCTTCAGCTCTTGATAATTCTCAATTACACCATTGTGCACGACTGTAAATCTACCATTGTGACTTTGATGAGGATGCGCATTGCGCTTACTTGGTTTTCCATGCGTTGCCCACCTTGTGTGACCGATCCCAACCCGAGCGATTTGCTCCTGATCAATTGCTTCGCGAAGCGCTGCAATACGACCTTCCTCTTTATACAGATGTAGGCCACTCTCGTTTAGAATGGCAATACCGGAGGAATCATACCCCCGATATTCTAGCTTTTCTAATCCCTTAACCAATATTTCCTTCGCATCCTGACCGCCGATATATCCCACAATTCCGCACATTTGCATGACCTCCCCAATTTAAATTCTTAATAACGAACGACTAGTCAGTATTTAGGAATAACTGAATAGATTTGTCTATGTATTCATACGTTTGTACAGAAGGGAGGAATTCATGCCATGACTTCATTTTGGATAAACGTATGGAGACAGATAATACGTAGGTACCATCAATTCATGCATGACTACAACTATATCCTCTATCGCGACTGCCTCGACACTCAAATGAAACTAACTTTACTGCAGAAAATGATTCATCATCGTATGAAAATGGACCAAAGTTCATAAGCCAACTTTAGTTACGCACTGATACTCTTAGCTTTAACTATAGATTTCTGAATACATGTAATAACGCGCTCTTGCTCATCTTCCGACATACTTGAACCTGAAGGAAGGCATAAGCCTGATTGGAATAATCGCTCTGAAACATTGTCGTTCTCACTATGCGGATAATAGGCAATCCCTTCAAAAAGAGGCTGCATGTGCAGCGGCTTCCAAACGAGACGAGCCTCAATATTCTCTTCCGCTAGAAGTTCTATTAGTGTCTCCACGGATACGCCGGCTTCTTTTGCATCGACAGTCAACGCGGTCAACCAACGATTCGACCTTGTATTCGGTAACTCCGGCATAAATTGAATGCCTGGCAAATGGGCTAAAGCGTGATAATATCGTTCAAATACAACGCGTCTAGCAGCAACTCTTTCTTCTAAAACTGCGAGCTGGGCACGGCCAACTCCCGCTAATATATTACTCATTCGATAGTTGTAACCCATCTGACTATGTTGATAATGTAAGGCATAATCTCGTGCTTGTGTAGCTAGAAAGCGTGCTTTATTCAGCCCATCCCCATCATTTGAAACCAACATGCCTCCGCCTGAAGTAGAAATAATTTTATTCCCATTGAAGGAATAGACGCCATACTTTCCAAAAGAACCGCTTGCTCTTCCTTTATAGGTCGATCCTAAGGATTCTGCCGCGTCTTCAATAATGGGGACATGAAATAATTCACATAAGGCAACGATTTCATCCATTTTGGCACTTTGACCATATAGATTTACGACAATGATTGCTTTAGGCAATTTCCCATTACCCGCTGCTTCATACAATGCACGTTCTAATGCTTGTGGAGACATGTTCCATGTTTCTGGCTCTGAATCAATGAATACAGGCGTTGCTCCTAAATAAACAATTGGATTAGCGCTAGCAACAAACGTTAGACTTGAACAAAAGACAGTATCCCCTTCGGTAACATCCAATAGTCGCAATGCTAAATGAATAGCCGCTGTTCCCGAACTCACTGCTGCCGCATCAGCAAGGCCGACATAGCTTGCAATCTCTTTCTCGAAAGCATCAACATGAGGGCCAAGAGGAGCGATCCAATTTGTATCAAATGCGTCCTGGATATACGCCATTTCATTGCCACTCATATGTGGGGGAGAGAGATAGATTCTTTTTTTATTGGTGAACATGATATTTAAACACCCTTTTCCCTTAGAATAATAACAAAAAAGTGCTATTTAGCACGCTAAGAAAACATATGTTGGAGTATAGGTAATTCCATGAGACTTTTTAAATTATCAATTTTATAATGAGCCGAAAATTCCTCTTCTGCAGATAGGCCGGCATATATACCATCTTTACGATCAATTTGAATCGTTGTCCATCCAAGTTTCTTGGCTGCATAAAAATCTTTACTAACATTATCCCCTATGTACACACATTGACTATGTGGGACACCTAATTCCTGACTTGCTTGTTCGTAAGGAACCCGACTAGGCTTCCAATTTTCCCTACCTAATTTATCAGTAAGAATAACGGAGTGAAATTTTTTGTGGAGCTTAAGTGCTTCAACTTTCTTTTCCTGCGAAACTAAGTAACCATCTGAAATTAAACCAATTTTCACGGTTTCCCTCACCTTATTAAGGATCCAACTGGCATCCGTGGATAACTCAATATCTGGTTTATGAGAACGATAAACCTCTACCATCTCTTTAATCGTCGAATCATCATAAACGATCTTGAGCTTGAGTAATGTTTTATTAATAATTAAATTTCTTTCACCTGAATTAAATATCTCCATTGCTGTTGCATAAAAACCAAACAAATTATACGTATTGCTCAAATATTTATCAATCGATGCAAATCCGCTGCTCACATAATGTTTTTCATCATATAATGTATCATCCATATCGAATACCAAGGCATTACAGGTCATGTTGAATACTCTCCGTAAATATGGCATCATCATATCTAAGCATCGTCAAATTTTCTCTCCAAGAATAATCCCCTTCAGTAAATTTCTCTCCGTTGCACATTTGAAGAACCCACAATGGGAAATTCGCTCCTGCCTCTATAGAAAGTGGGATCCCCCCGCCAAAGCGAGGATTTATTTCTATAAAGGTAATCTCTCCATCATTCTTTTTAAAGCATTGTAAGGTAATACATCCCACTGGACCTGGTAATAAATTCACTACGCGTTGGACTGCAGCAATAATGTCATTATCTTTCTTCGTTACTCCTTTACTTACTTCTCCAGCTCTAGTTTCAATTCGCAATCTTGGAACGACAGTACGGATATTCCCGTTAAAATCGAGCATCACATCAACTGTATATTCAGTTCCAGAAACATATTCTTGAATCATGGCATTCGGAATGTAATCCTTAAAAAACAGTAATTCTTTTTCATTATTAATTTTGGTAACGCCAACGCTCGAACTTCCATCGAGAGGCTTTACTAATAACGGAAATTGATATTGTTTATTAGTAATTTCATCTTCAGTGAAAACTTTAGGCGTTGAAATATTTCTCTCTTGAAAAAATTGATATGTTTTTATTTTATCGCCTGCCAGTTCGTTCAGTTCTTTACTTGAGACAAGTAACTTAACACCAATCTCTTCAAACCCTTTTTGATTTTCCGATAACACCATTAATTCTGTATCTATTAGAGGAATAATAATATCGATTTTTTCTTCTCGACAAATTTCTTTTAATCTCCCCATATAGTTAGGATCGGTAACTCTCGGTACAATATAATGCTTATCACTAATAAAAGCGGTAGGTGCCGTAAGCCTCAAATCAGCCGTAATTATGTTTCCATTAACACCAAATTGAACGAACGTCTTCTTAAATTGTTGCAATAAGGATAGTCTTCTACCCGAGCTCGTAAACAAAATATTCATCTTACTGTTTAACATTTTTCATGCTCCCTTCAAATATTGGCATTGTTGCATGTTTGCCGTTTTGAATTCCTTCTGATCTCAGTACTTTGCTAAAAGTTAAAACTAATATTTTTAAATCAAGGAGAAAGCTTCGATTTTCGACGTACCATACATCTAGATTAAATTTTTCTTCCCAAGAGATCGCATTTCTACCATTTACCTGCGCCCAACCTGTAATTCCAGGTCTAACATTATGCCTCTTGGCTTGTTCTACAGTGTATAATGGCAGATACTCTTCTAAAAGTGGTCGAGGTCCCACTAAACTCAAATCACCTTTTATCACATTAATTAATTGAAGTAATTCATCTAAACTATATTTTCGAAGGAACTCACCGAAAGGCGTTAATCGAATCGAATCTGGTAATGGTCTTCCATCCATGTCTATGGCATCTGTCATTGTACGAAACTTTAATATTTGAATAGGTTTGATATGTAATCCTGGCCTCGTCTGTTTAAAAATAATTGGCGATCCCAACTTCACTCTCACTAGGATGGCAACAACTCCGATAATCGGAAGAAACAATATAAGCATAGTTACAGCAACAAATAAATCAAATAAACGCTTCATAGAATCTTCTCCTACATCACAATGAGTCTTGGATTTTCGAATTCAATCGAAGTGTTCGACAGTTCCTGATAACCATTCGGATTATTTGACTGCCAACGCCACGCATCGAGGCACATCTCTTCTATTCCTTTTTCAGCAACCCATCCTAATTCCCGCTCGGCTTTCGTTGGATCCGAATAACAAATCCCTATATCGCCTGGTCTTCGTTCTTTTATCTTATATGGCACGAACTTACCCGTAACACGTTCAAAAGCAGAAACCATTTCGAGTACACTATAACCGTGACCAGTCCCTAGGTTATAAGCTTCCACGCCTGAGTCTGCCATTATCTTCTTTAACGCTTTTAAATGTCCACGAGCCAGATCTTCAACATGGATATAATCCCTTACTCCTGTACCATCCATAGTTAAATAATCACTTCCATAAACACTAAGTTCTTGTAGTCTCCCAACAGCTACTTGAGAAATGTAAGGCATTAGATTATTTGGCACACCGTTTGGATCTTCACCAATTCGCCCGCTTTTGTGTGCTCCAATAGGGTTAAAATACCTCAGGAGCGCAATACTCCAACTATTATCAGAGACATATAAATCATTTAATATTTCTTCAATGATGAGTTTACTGCGTCCATAAGGGTTGGTCGCACTTAATGGGGAGTTCTCCGTAATTGGAGTAAGTTCAGACATTCCATAGACGGTTGCAGAAGAACTGAATACCATGCTCTTTATCCCATATTTCTTCATCACTTCACATAATATAATGGTTCCGCCAATGTTATTATGATAATAAAAAAGAGGAATCTCAACGGATTCCCCTACTGCTTTAAGCCCTGCAAAATGAATAACGGCTTCAATATTATTTTGTTCAAACACGGTTTCGAGTTTTTCCTTTTGTAATAAATCCACTTGATAAAATTTGATTGTCTTCCCAGTGAGCTCACTTACTCTTTTTAATGATTCAATGCTGCTATTGCTTAAATTATCAACAACAATTACCTCATGTCCTGCATTTAATAGTTCCAAGCAGGTATGACTGCCGATATAACCGGCGCCTCCGGTTACGAGAATGGCCATCTAGGTATTCCCTCCCACTTAATACTTAGAATTTTAGAAAATCACTTTTGTAAATAATATTTAAGGTCACGACATTCTCATAGTAAAAGTAGACTAAATAGAAGCAGATGACTGTATAATAGACAAATTTCTGATGTTTTTTAGCAAATAAGCATATTACCCATGACATAAGAAGTACGTTGTATAAGCCAAAATAGATTGTAAACCTAGCGAAAATCCAATTTTGTGTAGCAACTGCCATGACTATAAAATTCAATATAGACATGTTAACGACAAAATCACTTTGTGGAAATACCTCTCTAAGCTTATCTCTGCCTAAATAAGCGAATACTAGCGGCACCGCACTAATTACAACTCTAATGACATTAGCTCCGCCCTCTTGGAAATTCTGGTACTCACCGTATTGTGTACTTGAAATAGCAGAGAATATGACATTCGAAATCACGTTATACCCTAGAATTAAGATGATAGAAGCTACGATGAGTACAAGCGTGGAAGACGTCCAGGCTCTTCTTCGGACAATGAAGTAAATTGGAATTAATATCATCGCGCTGCCATGAAAAAGAGAGGCAAAGCCAACGATAAGAAAATATTTCTTCCAGCTTCCTTCAAATAGATATTTTGTAGCAATGAATACAATTGCTGAAGCTAGAAATTGCCTAACACCATTCATCGATACAATATAGAGACCTGATGTTATGTAGATATAGACGGATAATTCAAACAGGTTAGAATACTTGTATAAGACGTATACAATAAATACATTAGTAACTAAGGCTGTAATAAAAATTAATAATTGCGGATTATCTGATATTGACTTCAATATCATTTGTAAGATGCCAAAGCCAATATCTTTCTCAGCTTTAACTTCTTCCCAGGTAAAGCTATTCAACCTATAAGAGTGGATATAAAAAACGGTATCGCCGATGTTATTACGAAGTCCTGCAATCAGTACAAATGTTACCATTACTAAAGCGGTCAACCATTGATTAGGCTTCATCCATTGCAAACCATAACCAATTGAGATTGGTTTGGCTGTACGTCTGGAAAAATAAGATGCAATATAAACAATAGCTAGATTAATCCATAATATTTGCATAAGAAGTTCCTTCCAATTACAACTTTGTCATCTATGTATCTCCATATGCAACATCGGGCTGTTTTCTTCTCAGTTGCCTTTTATGATACAAGTTCATGAGACTGTTCGGAATGAGGCTAGCGATGATCGGCTTTAATACAAATAAATAACTCATTAATGGCAACTTTAATTGTCGACAAGCTTTATAAACTAATATTGCTGCATCTAGCGAATAAGTAAGTCGGCGACGGCTTAATGCATTGCCATCTTCACGTACCTTATAAAGTGCTTCTTGTATGTTGTATCCACTATATCCCTTTTCAAAAAATCTTAGCCATAGATCCAAATCTTCCATACGTCGTGTTTGCCGACAAACTCGATATCCATCAAGGGCTCTATACACGTCTGCTCTCATCATGATAGTAGCGTGACAGAAAGGAGTCATTTTAATAAGAATATTAGGTTGTGGTTCAGGCTCAGGCATTCTTAGTCCCCTTATGCCCTTTTCATCAAATGCTAGCATACCAGTTCCAACGACATGCCATTGTGGGTTAAGTTCTAGAAAATTAACCTGTTTCTCAAATCTGTCTGGCAACGAAATATCATCCCCATCCATTCTGGCGACATATTTACCCGTCACGTACCTCAAACAATGATTCAGTGTTCCTGCCAGTCTCATATTCTGTTTATTTTGAATTAACTTGATTTTCCCTGGGTGCTTTAGAGCATATGAATTTGCTATTTGATAGGTATTATCCGTCGATGCATCATCACACATAATTAACTTCCAATTTTCATACGATTGCGAAAGAATAGAATCAATACTTTGAGTTAGCGTATCTTCGCAATTATATATACCCATAATAACTGAAACTTCAGGTTTCACTGCATCCATCTCCCTAACATATTTCCTATCTAATCATTCTTCTAAGCCTATTAATGGTTACCAGCATTACATATAGTCCAATCGCTTGCCTAAACTTAGCGCAAAAATAAAACGTTCTCCAAACAAATGAGCAATAAACTGTCTCAAATTGTTTAAAGGAACGTTTCATACGACTATCATTTAGAATTGTACTTAATCTACTTATTTTTAAAAATGAAGATTCTGAGTTACTTATCGTATTTAAGCCAAGTCCCAACATATTAAGACAAATACGATTATTTAAAGCTTCATAGAATTCACGCGGCAGTTCTTTCTCCTTTATGAAATTCTCCATAAAACCATAAAGCTTAAACCATTTGTTATGTAATTCGGGCTTGTAACCGGATGTTAATGATGTCGTATTCACTCGCCAGTAATGATAAAATGGCTTATTCAGTAGAACAAATACATTAGCATAATAACAGGTATGGATATTAAACAACGAGTCTTCGTTGGTACCCACAACACTAAGATCGACAAATGCCAGGTTATTTTTCTTAATGATTTCAGTTCGATACAATTTGGACCACACAGTTCCCCATGCATCCAAGTACTCTGGATTTGCCATTTCTTCCTTAATGGGTCCTATTAAACGTCTTAATACATTTGAACGAATTTCTTGGTTACGATAGCAGACTTTATCTGGAAGATTAAATTTCTTTTCCTTGGAGTGAGTTCCAAATTCTCGCATGTACGTGCACATTACAATATCAGCTTTTTCTTCTATTGCGGAACGATATAATGCTCCATACATCTCAAAATTAATCCAATCATCTGGATCAACAAAACCAATATACTCCCCTTTTACCAGCTGAATTCCATCATTGCGAGCTGCAGAAACTCCGCCATTTTCCTTATGAATTACTACAATGCGAGGATCTTTGCTAGCATATTGATCGAGAATTGCGCCGCTTGTATCGGTTGAACCATCATTTATCGCTATGACTTCAATTTCCTGTAATGTTTGAGATAATATACTATCTAAACATCTACCTAAGTAACTTTCAACATTATATATAGGCACTACTATACTTACCTTTGGTTTCATCCTTATCCCCCAAAAAGTAATTTGTATATATTCCAACGAGTTCTGTTCCAACCTGATCAATTGAGTATCTTTTTACCCTCTGAACACTCGCAATCCCAAATTCTTGTCGGAGTTTCTCAACCTGATAGAGTTGGATCAACCTTAACGCAAACTGATCACTCTTTTGCCCAGTAATGATATATCCATTTATTCCATTTTTTACAAGCTCTGCATGTCCCCTATTTTCACTAGCTACAATCGGCAAACCGCAAGCCATAGCCTCCATAATATTGACTGGTAAACCCTCACGAAGACTTGAAGCAACAGCCACGTCACATAGTGGTAATAACTTGGAGATATCATTTCTATATCCAAGAAAATCCACCATATTTTCAATACCAAGACGAACTGCAAGATCACGGCAGCTTTGCTTTAGCGGCCCACTTCCAGCCAATAACAGCTTTGCATGGGGTATCTGATCCTTAAGTAAAGCCATTGCGTGAATGAGGAGTTGCTGATTTTTGTTGGCATTAAATTCAGCTGCATAGAACAACAGAAAATCATCTGATGCATAATCAAAACTTTTTCTCAGTTCTTGTTTGTGAAAGTCGGTAATCATTTGAAACTGCTCAGTGTTAACCCCAACGCCATGAACATGCTCAATTCTCTTGGCATTAAACCGACGTTTTACTGCTAAAGCGAAATCTTCCTCATTTATGGTTATGAGACAATCCGTAAAAATCGAAAAAAACTTCTCAATAGGGTAATAAACCAACCAGTTCAGGAGTGGAGCTCCTTTGCAAAAATGGAACCCATGCGCTGTGTATATCACTTTTGTTCCACGCTTCCGCGCACTTCTCGCTGCTAATCGTGTAAGCATTCCCCCCATTGGGGTATGACAATGAATAATATTATAGTCGTTTTTATCTATGATGGATTTAAGTTGACCATACGCTTTCACATTTTGGAAATTAAGAGGCGATCTCTGAATAGGGATATCAAACTTCATATCTACATATGGAAGCTCTATGTTCCCAGTCGCAGCAACATGAACCTCGAAACCCTGATCCTTGAACCATTTCAAGTAAGGGAGGTGAAAAGCCCTAAAGTGATAATCCACCGTGGCACAAAACAGTACTTTTCTAGACATCATGGCATCACCTATTTAATTAATTCTTTTTCCATAAGTTCGGATAGATATTTCAATAGACCGTATCTTAGATCTTTACGTTGCAACGCATATTCGATTGTTGTTTGAATGAAGCCCATTTTCTCCCCAACATCATAGCGGGTACCTTCAAATTCGTACGCATAAACCGATTCAATCCGATTGAGTTGTGCTATCGCATCGGTAAGCTGGATCTCGCCTCCAGCGCCTGGCTGCTGATTATTAAGTATCTCGAAAATCATTGGTGTTAGAATATAGCGCCCCATGATTGCTAAATTGGAGGGAGCTAACTCTTTGAGCGGTTTCTCGACAAGATGATTGACGCTGTGTAGGCGGTTCTCTAATTCAAAGCCATCGACAATCCCGTATCGGGATACCTCTTCGTCAGGTACATGCTTTACGCCAATAATCGACGCGTCGTGGTATTCATATTGTTCCATCAATTGCTGCAAGCAAGGCTTCTTATCCGCTCGAACAATGTCATCCCCCAGCAATACGGCGAATGGCTCATTGCCAATAAATTTACGTGCACACCAGATCGCATGCCCTAAGCCCTTCGGCTCCTTCTGGCGAATATAATGAATATCTACATTAGAAGACTTCTTCACTTCCGATAGCAGCTCGAACTTCTGCTTTTCTAATAAATTTTGCTCAAGCTCGAAGGAATTATCAAAATGATCTTCGATCGCTCTTTTCCCCTTACCCGTCACAATAATAATATCTTCTATGCCCGACTCAATGGCTTCCTCCACAATATATTGAATTGTCGGTTTATCAACAATGGGGAGCATTTCCTTCGGCATTGCTTTCGTTGCAGGTAAGAATCTTGTCCCCAGACCAGCTGCTGGAATAATTGCTTTTCTTACTTTCATAAGTAATTGCTCCTTTTTTTAGCCTACAGATGATAGTTTCTTGGACAGTAGAAGAACATTGCTATTTCCAATATGAAGCAAATGCTCTCTTAGGCTATCTTTATCTAATGTGTTGTAAATGGATATGGTCTCTTTGATTTCATCCATGAATAAATCTGCCGTCTTACCGATATAAATCTTTGGATATACTTGCTGTTCTTCGATTTCATCAGCTTTCAGTAGCTCTTCATAAAGCTTCTCTCCTGGCCTCATTCCGGTAAATTCAATACCGATATCTTCCACAGAGTTACCTGAAAGCTTGATTAGATTTCTAGCTAGATCAACGATTTTCACAGGTTCCCCCATATCAAGAACAAATATTTCTCCACCTCTCGCTAATGCGCCAGCTTGCATAACGAGTCGAGAAGCTTCCGGGATCGTCATAAAGTAACGAATCATATCTGGATGGGTAACCGATACGGGACCACCTTTTTCAATTTGATGCTTGAACCTTGGAATGACACTGCCTCTGCTTCCCAAGACATTGCCGAATCGAACGGCTACGAACTTCGTATTACTGCTTTTATCCATGTCTTGAATAATCATTTCGGCCATTCGTTTCGTCGCCCCCATCACACTCGTTGGATTCACGGCTTTGTCCGTAGAGATCATAACGAAGGTATTAACGTCATAGTTACTTGCTGCAATAGCAACGTTCATTGTGCCGATCACGTTATTCTTAACCGCTTCTTCGGGATTGCGTTCCATCAGCGGGACATGCTTATGAGCTGCTGCATGGTAGACGACATCAGGACGGTGTCGATTCATAACAGCCATCATTTTACGTGCGTCTTGAATATCAGCAATTTCTGTAATGAATTCCGTTTGGTCATATTCAACAATGTCCTTCAATTCCATTTCGATGGAATAAATACTGTTCTCTCCGTGCCCTAGTAAGATGAGCTTGCTAGGCTGGAATTTAGAAACCTGACGGCAGATTTCAGAACCAATGGATCCTCCTGCACCGGTTACCAGTACCACTTTGTGGGTAACAAACTCAGAAATACTGGCAATATCGAGCTCAATCGGCTCCCTACCCAATAAATCTTCAACATGAACATCCATGAATTGATTGACCGAAAGCTTACCTGTTACAAGATCCTCTAACATGGGCAGGGTTTGTGTTTTGGCTGTCGTTTTGGCGCATTCTTGGAAAATGGCATTCAGTTCTTTCCTGCCTAAGGAAGGAATGGCAATAATAATGCTATCAATACCAAGTTCAGCAACGGTCTTCTCAATTTGACTTATACCGCCAATAACCGGGATCCCCATAACATCTAGATTGTGGATACGTACATTGTCATCAATAAATGCCACTGGAAGCAGTTCTGTATCGCTATTTTTTATTAGTTGTCTGGCTACCATCGTACCAGCTGATCCAGCGCCAATGATTAAAGTACGCTTCTTATTCTCCGTCTTCTTAATCAAAGTTCCTCGCAGTAATCTCCAACAGAAGCGAGAGCCGCCGATTAACAATATATGTAGCATCCATGTAACAGCGAGTAACCGAAAGTAAATATCTTGGACAACAAACTGTTGAACGCATGCAGCGGCAATAATAGAAAACGAAACTGCCTTCAGAACAATTAGCAACTCTCCAATACTCGCGTATTCCCATGCTTTTTTATACAGTTTATACCGTAGTGAAAATACATGGTGACTTACTAATAGGGCAATCGCACTTACAACTAATGGCAACGTAATGACCCGTAGATCTGCGCTTAATAAAAATCGACTAAAAAAAATAGAGGTTAGTACAATAAAGGAGTCCGCTATAATTAAAAGTGACAATCGTTGGCTATATGACAGATAAATCCACCCTTTCTTTAAAGTTCTTAAGTATAGGGCCTTTAAAAAAAGACCTTATAATTAAACCCTTTAATCAATAGGGCATCTAACCCCACCTCGCACCACACTCTTGACGACTCGCGTCTAAGGTCCTATAAACCCACAGCATGATCGAGTGCCTCCGTTGATAACGGTAAGGAGGCATTACCGAGAGAGCCGTTCGCCCTCCCCCTCGTTCTTTATAAAGAACGAGGACGTGTATCTCTGCCTTTTACTTTGTATAGAGAACGTTTACTCAATAAATATTCTTTATAAAGAACATTCAAACTAAAAAAAATAAACTGAAAAATGGTTTGATTAAATTACCTTCATTGTAGTTCTTTATAAAGAACGTGTCAATACCAAAATAAACTATTGGCACCTAGTCTTTCATCCTTATCGTATTTAACTAGTATTACATAAACTAATCTATGCGACAAAATAACTAGAAAGAAAGGTGAGATAGTATGATTCATGCAAATCTTGGTGATTTAGATGATATTAATGTAACGACCAAACTACCAGCTCAAAATGATGTTCTAACTTATGACAGTGTTCAATCCAGCTGGGTTCCAAAACAACCCGTTAGCCCGACTACTAGTGCCTCTGCTTCCTATGTGATTGACCTAGCCAAATGGTCGATTAAGAATGATGGAACGAATTCAGCTGCAACGACTAAAGGCATCAATGATTCAATCGCTTGGGCTAAATCCCAAGGCATCACACACTGCATTTTGTCAAGAGGCACCTATGCATTAAAAATGGACAACACCACATTCGCCTGCATTACCATGCAAAGCAATATGCACTTCGAAATGGTTGATGGTTGCATTCTACAATTGGAAACGAATTCCTCACCTTGGTACGAAATTTTTTATTTAAAAGGTGTTAATGATGCTACGATTTCAGGTGGAATGATTGTGGGTGATAAGAAAACACATATTTATCAGTTAGGTATAAAATTTGTTCGTGGTGGCATTAATCCAGATGGTTCATTAAATTCGAATCCAAATTGGATCCGTAGTGAAATCATTGATCGGTACAAAAATCCTGGTTTACTTAAAATGTTCCGATTATGGACGATTACTGGAATAACAAACACGAATTATAGTTTCTTTCAGTACAAAGATACGATTTCTAACTCGACATTGGCTGGTTCGCGTACGAATGGGCAATTTGCACCAGCTGCGCCAACTGGAAGAGGTTGGTTTGCTGATATTGCCAACGCTAACAAAATGATTTTTGCAATCGACATTACTGCATCCCCACTGACGGATGTTCAGATTGGCCAAATTACTGCCAAATTAGATTCTCAGTACTACACACATGAATGGGGTAGTGGGATTTGTCTCTTGGGTGCAAACCACATACGATTAGAAAATATTGATATTAGCAATTGTACTGGTGATGCAATAGCAACCACTTGGCTAGAATATAAAGATAATCCTGCGGATTATAAACAAGAGCAAATGGGATCATTTATATCCATCCTTGACTGCAGTTTGCATCATTGTAGAAGGCAAGGCATTTCAATTATTGGATCAAATGATATCACGATTACTAACAATAAGATCCACCATATTGGTAGAGCAGATGATGGTATAACGGAAGACGGTACAGCTCCTATGTTTGGAATTGACATCGAGTCCATGTGGTCCGAAACAAACATTCCCACATGGAGACCTGAATTAAATCAAGCAGGCTTCGAATTAAATACACGAATTTATATTAATCAAAATTATATATACAACAATAGCCGTGGGCATTTGGTAAATGTAGATGGTATTAATGTCACTTTAGAAAATAATACATTTGAAGGTTATAATGTAGGTGCAATAAGCTCTAATCCCAATAATATGTATGTTAAGTATTTAAATAATACAATGATTAATTGTGAACTTATTGTAAAAGGCGACAATTTTGTTAACGGAGCCATCTGTAACAATGGGAATATCAAAATACTAGATGTTACTGGCGCTGTAATCAACAATTGTAAAATTACCAATGGCCTGTTCTATGGTTCGAGTGTTTACGGATATTGGGGAACACCTACTGTCGATGTGGCAACTGGCACATTTACCTTCGCTGCAGCTCATGGAGCAGGAAACGGGGCGAAGATTACTTTTGAGCAATGGGTTGGGAAAATTCCTTCTGGAATTAGTGTAGATAAGCTTTATTATACAGTCAATATTAAACCAAATAGCTTCCAAGTTTCTGAAACCTTAAATGGAAATCCCGTTAAAATAACTGACGCTGGAATAGCAGGATTTAATGTGAGTAGATTTAATTATGGCAGGTGCTATATCTCCAATATTACGGTTGAAAGGGACTGGCGAGCTGATAATGCACTCACACCTAATTTCCAATTACTTCTCACAGGAGCTGTCCTCCGCAACATTACCGTAAAAAACTATGAAGTCGACCTTAGATCGCCAGCTAACTATGCAGGAAGACCAAATACGATTGACGGGATAACCGTAATTGAAGGTGGAGCTAATTTCGAGTCCACGAACTTAAACAACGGATCCTTCATTCGAGCCAAATCCAGTATACTCGGTGGAGATATTGCTCTCGGTTCTAATGACATTCGTTACACAAGAAAATTATTTATTGATAATTGTTTATTTCAAAATGTAGGTGTTAATTACAATGGAAACGTAATCAATAATCGCAGTACACTAATAAATGCAAGCATTGGTAAAACTGACAGTGCGAACGTAGCGGTTATAACCAATAGTTATTTGGATAATACAAAAATAAACCTACATTGGCTCTCTCGTGAAAAATCAATGACAATAGCTGCTTGTATATTTAGTAATGTCACTACGGATGTCAACGCCAACACCCGTTTAATTAACAATATTACCTTATAATGCAATAACAAAAGGAAGAGCCGCGTGATTCAACGTCACTCTTCCTTTTGTACATTTACCCATGTTACTAATTAGCTAAATCCCTATCGTTTGCTTTCAACTTTAGTATGGCATTCTTTAAGTTGTTGCTTGAAATGTCAAAAGCAGGTGCTCCCGTTCCAACATTTATCGTTGAAATTCCTATTGCTTCCATATTGCTTGTAATAGAGTTGTTCTTTATTCGAACAAATCCGATATCATTTGCCTTTTCTTTCTGCCAATAGTCATTCACTTTAATTATTTCAGTTGAACTTGTTGTAATTCCTTCCGCAATAATTTCATTATTCTCAATAATCACGTTCTGAGCACTATCTACGGACACAGCCGAAGCATTACCCTTTGTATAAATTGTTGAGTTTGTGATGGTGAGGTCCAAATTCTCATTTCCTGCTTGAATTCCGCCATAACCTGTAACTGTGCACTTATTAAAAACGTACTTCCCGGGATTTACAATAGTAGGACCTGCTTTTCCTCCGTCATTAGGACCGCTGAATGAGCAATTATTATAAGTGCCTGGCGGTAAATCTAATCCGTAAGTGGAATTATAACCAATAACAGAGAGGTTATCGAATATATTACCCGGGACATTACCACCTGAAACTGCTCGTAACGCAGGCGCCCCGTTGATCGTAACATTTGTCAAGTGGACAGGATTCTTCCATATCGATAATCCGCCATGAGCTGTTCTTTTAGTTAGATTAATGGTAATATCCGACGCAGTTACCCCAAAAGGTATGGAGCTAGAAATCGAAAAATTTGTATTCGTTGCTGTCATTCCTTTAATTAGAATATTAGGTCCATCGAAATGCGTTAGCGAGTCACTAATTTGATTTCCATTAAAAGTAACGTCATGTGTCGCGTAAATGCTAGTACCTTCAAAATTGTTATTTGTAATCGTAGCCCCTGTAAATGGCTCAGAAACGGCTAGCCCAATAGCTCCAACAGAAGCTAAATGATTATTTTCAAGAATGCCATTATGACCATCGTAGAAGATCACATCATATCTACTATTCTTATAAAACTTATTATTTTTTATCGTAATGTTATCGTTTATGTAACCATTGTCACCTACTCCTCCTTCCACATCTATTCCCGCCATGGGTGCAGTTCCGCCTTTCCCCCCAATATCATGGAAAGTACTATTTTGTACAATAACATTCTTCCCACCACCAATGGTCAATCCTTGTCTACGGTTAAACGCAGATTCAGAATTTTTCACGATGACATCTGAAGATTGTACTCTATTCCATATTTCTAAGTATGTGCCTGGTTGAACAACTCCGCTAAAAACAAGTCGTATCGAGCTACTTCCTTTAGGAATAGGTATGTATTCCCCTTGACTTAGTTGCAATACACGTGAGAGAAATGAATCATCAGCCTTATAAAAGTAGATGTCAAACTTATTAGGTAAACGAATACCGTTATCTATAATTAGAGCATTTGTTAGTTCAAAAGATGGATCTGTTATCTTCAAACTTTGTTTAGTTCTAATTTCCTCCGCGTTCTCCACTACATTCCCTTCCTCATTAATACCGCCTTTCTCAAAAGCAGGTTCATATAGGTCCTTCATATATCCATTTCCCCCAGCTACATAAAGACCATCACCAGTAAAGTTAATTGTCTTAACACGATCTATAATTACATTACTAGCACCCGTGGTTGCAATCCCACAACCTCCTTCATGTGTTCCTCCACTTGAGTAATCATGTGTATCTCTATCACCGCGATAAGTCCCCCCCACTATTCTTACATTTCGGACTCCTACGCCAACTAGCAATGTAGAATAATTCGTATGGGCATTCGTTTCCTTCTGAATAACAGCCTTGTCATCAAGCCAGAAAGTCATGTCGCTTACCATATTAATTCGCCCACGAGAATCCCACGTTCCATCGGTACCTTTAGCAATGAGATACGTTCCCGCGGGTACTTTAAACACAGTAAAGCCCGCTTCACGCGCCCAAATAAGAGCCTTATTTAATCCATCCGTTGTTTCTTGGGCATGTGTATTATCATTGTAAATCTGCCACTGGGACAAATTAAGTTCATATGTCTTCCCCATAGGTACTTCAATAGGGCCTGTTGTCGGAGTATCCGAAGTAGAAGGCGAATCAGTATTAGAACTCGCAGTAACCGTTGGACTTGGACTTGGGCTAGCATTAGCGCTTGTACTCGAACTACTAGACCACGTTGGCAATAAGGACAGCATCAAAACGTAAATAAGTAAAACTAACTTAGACATTACCAAATATCAATCCTCTCATATCTACGGGAATTTCCCTCTACTATCGATTAGTGCTTTTACTCAGTCTCTTCAGCCTGTAAATCTGAAAGCTCGAAAAAATCGACTTCCATTTATACAAAACGATACTTGCAAGAATACATTCTATACCTGTAGCTGCCACATAGATGATGTTCTGCCCATTGCTCAGTTCTGTTATCTCCCAATCTAATACTAAAAGGTTAAGCTTCATAAACAAAATGTGTCCACAGAAGGTAACTATACTAAATAAATTAATGAAGCTATGATACTTCTGGATGATGAGGCTTTTCACTCTCAGTATGCCGTAGAAGACAAGTAAGGTATTCGGAATAATACTCAATGTAATCTTATACTCCATATTCCAGTCGATGTATCGCCATAAAAATAAAAATTCCGCTGTCGAAATAATTAAGGCCGCTCCAACTAATGGCCACACTTTGGCCCGATTGAACTTCTCTTCATAGCGTGCAAGTAAAATCCCCATTACAACAAAAGTGAAACCAAGCCCAAAGTATCTATAGATGAACAACTTCATATAGATCAGAATCGAGCTTCCAGATAGGTAGTCTTCTATAGGATCGATTACGAAAGAACGCAAGCTGCCCGATATCAGCAAACTCATTAGAAAACCGACAATCCCTGCTATGAGAGCGGTGCGTATACCTCTTTTCATAACAAGCCAATACCCGACACTAAGACTGAAAATTAAGGGAGGAATAAACCATAATTGTACGGATGGTCCATTCAAGATGACAGCGGCAGCAAGAATCTTGGCTTGCACCCCCAGATTGCTAATTGTCATCCCGCCGCGAATCAGTTCAGGCGCGATAAATTCAAAAACAAACAGCAAGCAAAAAGGCACATACATCAAGAGAATCCGGCTAACATACCTTCTGATATAGTGCTGTGAGTTGCTCGCATTTGTCCATCCCTTATAAGCTAGGAACCCTGCAACAACATAAAAGCAAGGAACGATCACACCAAGGGGCAGCGAAAGAAATCGCAGTTGATGATCCGGCATTGAGACCATATAACGATTAATCGCTAAATGGGCAAATAAAACGAGCAGGCAACCGACAAGTTTAAAAATTGTAATGCCTGGATAGTATTTACGCATAACGAATCTCCCGATTTAACCCATTCATAACGATTGAACGAATTTCAACTACAGAAATTTTTCCAGTCGGAGATAATGGCAATTCCGGGAGAAAAACAATATGCTCAGGTACTTTAAAAGCGGATATTTGACTTACAAGACTTCTTACTAGTGATTCAGCTGTTAGGCTCGAGCCTTTCCTTGCTACAATGCATGCACAAAGTTTTTCACCGTATAGCACATCTGGAATACCTAATACGAAGGCATCCTCTACATCTTCGTTCCTCAATAATACCCCTTCAATTTCAAGAGGAGAGATTTTTTCCCCACCGCGTGATATCAGTCGATGAATTCTTCCTGTTATTGTCAAATTCCGGTTATTATCTATATACCCTAGATCTCCTGTTCGAAACCAACCGCCTTCATCCATATTGGACGTCTGACTATGAAGCATACCCATCACACGATGGCTACGAACTTCAATTTCACCATGTTCAAGCGCAGATTGATCAATCCCCGTAACAACATCGCGAATTCTTACCTCTACGCCTCGGTCAACTTTCCCTGCAAGACTATAACTGTTCTGCTCGAATTGCTTGTACTCAACGGCACCGCTTAATAAATGAGTACTTCTCAGTAATTTGAAAAGCAGTGACAAGAGTAAATTTCTCTCCCCGCCGGTGAAACAAGTGCCGTTCGCAATTGCACCAGCTTCTGTAGAGCCGTAGGTAACCATAAAAAATAAGAGCTTAAGCTCACTTTTCACCCTATGGAGCAAGGCACTACTGACTGCTGCAGAAGTAAAGGAAATGCCAATTAGAGAGGAGAGGGCAGAATTGTTGCCTTGCGTGACAGAAAGCATACGTTGGACCATATAGGGTGTGCCAATCAATATACGGCAGGATTCCTTTCTAACCATCTCTATGGCAGTCAAAGGATGGTAATAACTAAGCAGTACCATCCTTATATTGCAAACTTTCAAATTTGTGAAAATAACGCCGAATCCTCCTAGGTGGTACAAGGGCAATAGACTGATAACAGAAAAACTTCTAGCTATCACATCTGTCACCTTTTGCAAGATAGGGTTAGCTTTCTTCTTGTTCGTATACTTAGGTGCGGTTGATATGAAGGAAGCTGTTGTACGAATTACCCCTTTAGGTGTTCCGGTCGTACCCGACGTGTATAACAGAATTAACGGATCATGGATAGATGTCAATAAACATGCACGAAGAAGAGCATCATCTCCCAATTGTGCTCCGATTGTGTGCAAGTCTGAATAGTGTCTTATAGGAGACTGAACTTCTATCCCATCCCCTTCCACTATGAAAATATGGGAGGGTAACCAGGCAGGGCGGTTGTCACTATGAACGTACTCATGGAAAATATCGATCAGCATGGAAGCATATTGTTGTTGATGTCCTTCCTTTCCAATGATCATAGCTTTGGGACTCGCTCCCTTTAAAAACTCGCAAATTTCTCCCTTTTTCGAATATGTATTCAAGGGTACGCTTACTGCGCCAATACAAGCGGCTGCATACATAGAAATGATGAGTTCCATTCTTCCTGTCATAAGAAATGCGATGGAATCACCCTTCTGTATCCCTAGATCTAAATACCCTTTTGCAATGATTTGAACTTCATTCCACAGCTTTGACCAAGAATAATGCTGCTCTATTTCTGGAAAACTATATGCAATATCTTTGGCACACGTTTTCGCACGTTTTTGCAATAGAAACGCTATGGTTTCTGGGTTACATGGCATCATTTCCATCACATTTCGGACTCCTTCACCGTTCCCAATTAAGAACACTCAAAGATCAAAAAGATTCTGAACTCCCTTTTGGTGTAACTTTCCTCTGAATGCTATTTAACATCCCTTTCGCGATTCCCAGTAAATACTTATATTCATCACTTCTATGGAACAAGAGAATGTAAATAAGATTAGGAATACACAGACAAAGAATTGCCCTCAGAACTAATGAAACAATGCTCTCCACAACTATCAAATTGGCTATATAAGAAGTGATTAAGCAAGTACCTAATCCTATAGCCGCATAGTAGAAATACCGCACAAAATATCGGAAAATTGACTTGTGAAACACTTTCTTATACACGAAATACGGTGTCGTCCAAAATGGAACAACCATTGCGCTAATCAATGTTCCAATAAATACGCCTGCGATTCCTATGTATTGCACTAGAATAATTGAGAAGACTAAGTTCACTGCAGCCTGACACAGAGGTACAAATCTATCCTCATGGAAGATACCAGCGGTTGTTTTAACCGTACTAATCGAGTTTCTCATTCCTCTTTCATAGAAAGTAACGACTAAAACAATTAGTACAAGTTTATCCATTAGGAATTTGGGACCTATCCAGAGGCTTATAAATGGTTCAATCATGATATATAAAACAATCGCAAGCAGCGAGTACAGCCAGAAATTAAGAAACATAGTCACTCTATATACACGATAGATCTTTTCTTTACTTTCTTTGGCTACGAGATTGCCGATACTGTGGTAAATATTATTAAAAATTTGATTAACAAAGGTTCGACATATGTCGATGAGCATAAAATAATTCGAATATAACCCAACAGCCGCCACACTCACATAGTAAGAAATAATAATATTATCTGTACCGAATATTAAATAGGTCCCCACATTCTGCAAGATGATTGCTTTAATATTCTTAACTAAATTACTCTTTGTTAATTGATCAATCTGTTTCGTTATCTTCTCCTTTAGAAATGGATATAAGCGATCAACAATAATTGATACAATGAAACTATTTATTAACGTGATCACACTGTCAATAATTAAATACACAAGATAGTTTTGAGTTGTATACAAAATAACTATTTTCAAAGAAGTTGAAACAATAGAAGAGATTGAAAACATCCCCGTAACAATATATCCCTTCTGACTTACATTCAGAAAAGAACTCTTGTATTGAAATAAATAAGGTGTAACTGTGTTTATCAGAAACACAAAATAGATCAGATGGATATGAGCTACATTCGTATCTTTCACAAAATAATTTAGAAAAGGCATAATAGCAAGCCCTAACACTAAGACAATCAGTGCAATGACTAGATATGCCTTCTTATACAATTTCATCAGCATGATCATTTTTTCTTTATCATTTTCAGCAACGGGTTTATATAGGTTATAAATAATGCTGGAACCAATACCTGCTTCCGCGAGAGAGAGCATGGCAAGTATATTCGTAAATAATCCATTTACACCTAAATAATCGATGCCCAGTGTTTGAATAAAGATTGTTCTGGAGAAGAAACTTAGGAAAGTAATAATTAACTGATTACCTAGTCCGACTGATATATTAATAATCGAGCTTTTTGTTCTCATAGAACGAAACCTAGTTCATTTGAGAGTTCTTGATACATGCGTTGCTTTTGCTCCGGAGTAATTTTGCCTTTATGTGTGTATGTAGCATCATACTTTTTGCTATTCGTTAACATTTCGTTATTGCTTTTTATATAATCTTCAACCGACTTTACAACTTTTGCAGGGTTACCTACGGCAACACTATCTGCAGGGATTGATTTTGTTACAACACTCCCTGCTCCAATAATTGAGTTCTTCCCAATTGTAACACCAGGCATAATTAACGTCCTTGCACCAATGAAAACATTGTCCTCAATTGTAATACTACCTATTTTGGTGAAGTTAATACTCCTTTTTGTACTAGCGTCATGAGCTAATAGGTAGGTCTGCGGCGCAATGGTTACATTATTTCCAATGTTAATAAGCCAGCAGTGTGAATAATCAATAATAACACCCGGTTGTATCGAACAATTCTGTCCCACTTTCATCCCCATCTTCATGTAGTCTTCTATCCAGATTTCCTCTAAAATATACTTTCTAAGCCTAACTTTTATAAAGGTTACGATGCGTTTAATCATCTCTTCACAACCTTATAACTGTGATTGAAATTCATCATTCGGATACAGAAGCCCTGTGTAAATGGCAAGATATTAAACAATGTCGAATAGACACCTATATCTTTGGTATCTCCTTGAGAGAAATCAACAGCACCATTTCTTCTAGTCACTTTCATAAGATAAGCGGCTGCTCGATTAGCACTGTTTACACATAATTCTGAGATTCCATCGATTTGCGAGGCATTTAACATAAACCAACCTAATGTAGCTGTCGTGGATGAGTCTGGCCGACATTCTCCTCTAGTCACCGTCCAATTCCAATTTCCTTGATCCTGTTGGAATAATACGGCTGCTTCAGCAAATCGTTCAACACTCTCTGTCAGGATGGATTTATATGCATGATCATTGGGCAATTCACCCCATGCATCAATAAGTCCTATGGCATACCACCCAAGACCTCTGCCCCACCCATACAGTCCCAGTGGTAATTTCTCAGCAACCGCATAAGCATGACTTGGGATGTGGTGTCCTTGTAACATACCTTTGTCTTCATAGGTCGTAATCTGCTTCACAGCCAACTCTATGCACTCACTTTTGTGATATCGTAGACCATACGCCACTAAAAAAGGGCAGATGAATCCTATCGTATCCACATAGCGATATTCCTTCATAAAGCTGCGATATTGCACCGTACCGTCCTGGCCGATATGTTCTTGAATCATTTCCCATACAGCATCTAGAGCAGGTTTAAACTTGTCCGTATCAATAAAATCTAACTTCATCACTGCATACGCTAAAATAGCCCCATCAACATATTTAGGTGTGTGTTTCCATTGACCTTGATCATTAAATTTCTGAGCCATGAATTTACTAAGCTGTTGCTTGACATCGCTGTCATCATTTTGTTTCAGATATTCAGACATTCCTAGAAGTAACGCGGCTTCTTGCCAATGTTGAATGGCAGCTTTCGTATAGTTACCCTTCAACATATCAATAAAGACTAACCTGGTATGATCGGTTACCTTTATCTTCGGAGTTGCTTGCAGCCACTTGACACCCATTCGAGTTATTGATTTGTTCCACGTTTGTTGATTGTCATATCTTCCGATATGAATTCTGCTTAACCAATCCTTGAATATCGGTAGGATATCGATGGTAATTATGATTGCAATGAGAACTAATATTGCATAACCGATGAGTTGAAATATCATATAAGTTAACCTCTTTCAATTAATTAAACATCTCATATAGTTTATGAATTTCATCTTCTGTTCCTAAATTTTCAGTCGAGAGATTATGCGTGAATTTCTCCCTAAGAGACGGATTATCTATCAAACTAGCAATTCCTGCAGACAACGATACCGGGTTCATCTCAACAATTAAGCCATTCATTTGATCAATGATTTGATCTTTGGCTGTGTCAAAGTTGGTTACGACAATTGGTTTATTGAGTATTTTGGCTTCGTCAATCGCGATTGATTTCCCCTCGAATCTCGAGGGTTGAACGTAAATATCTGCAGCTTTTATGTAAGGATAAGGATTCTCTTTAATCCCTATAATCTTAAATATGTCTTGCAAACCCTCTTCCTCAATTAAATGTTCTAATTTACCCCGATCTTCACCTTCACCGATAATAAACCATTTCAGAGCATAGCCCGATTGAACAAGTTCCTTACAAGCTTTAATTGCAAGTTCAAAGCCCTTCTGGTGATTTAATCTCCCAACAGATACTAGATTAATTGTAGATCTATCATAGACTGTGTCTTCTAGCGACATCCTACGAATAACAGCAGGTGATACAATATTGTGCATGACATTCACTTTACTTGTATACATAGGAAATCTTCTCTTTAAAATATGTCCACATTCTTCAGATACCGTCACGACATTGTTTAATCTTTTAAAATAAGGTTCGTCCAAATCGGCATCCATACCAAGTTTGTCATAGTCATTGTGTATAAAGCCGATTTTCCGGGTAGCTTTAACATTATCTATACAGAAGTAAATAGGATTTTTCTCTAAGTACCCAACTGCAATATCATATTTCTTATCTATATGATTCAATGATTTCGATATGTATTTCCAAACCCGTTGCTCACATCGAATCTTATTTTTTTCACTTTTATAAATAGTGCCGGCTAAAATTCGATATAGAGCAACATCTAATCTGCCCTTTCTGAAGCACGCCATAATAGCCGTTTTAATTGGCATATCGTAATACTTATATTCTGCTGGTTCTTGTAGAAGTTTTACATGTTGAGGGATTTTACTAAAGAATAATCCTTCATGTTTCAATAGGAATAAATCTACTTCATAGCTGTCGTAATCAATCGTCTCTAATAGGGAAATAAGAGCTTTCTCGGCTCCCCCACAACTTAAATTATTCATGACAAATAGTACCTTCTTTTTCATCTCATCACCCATTTACCAGTTCATATAACTTATCAATCTCTTCTTCTGTCCCTAATTGTAACCTCTCCAGATTAGAGCTTAATTTGTTTCTCAATGTACTACTTTTCATTAATTCTTCAAGGCCATCTGCCACTGCCTTAGCATCCATATCTACGATAAGTCCGTCAATCTGATCATTTATTTGATCCTTGGCAGTGCTGAAATTGGTGACAATAATCGGCTTATTCAAGATCTTAGCTTCATCGATTGCAATAGATTTCCCTTCAAATCTTGATGTTTGTGCATAAATATCCGCCTGCTTAATGTACGGATACGGGTTAGACTTTAAACCCAGCAATTTAAAATTACTTTCCAAACCGTATTCTTCGATTAGTCGGAGCAATCTCCCCTTTTCATCCCCATCTCCAATAACATGCCATCTTATGTTGTAACCGCGATCGACTAATAATCTGCAAGATTCAATTGCCAATTCAAAGTTTTTCTGATGATGTAGGCGACCTATAGATAATATATTAAATTCATTCTCCTGCTTCTCGAATACTTCTACATGTGGTGCAGCCATTTTATGAATAATCGTGGGCGACACAATGTTATAAATCACTTTCACCTTGGCTTTCTGCTCAGGAAACCTGCTTTCTAACACATTTGCACACTCTTCGGATACCGTAACAATTTGGTCTAACTTATTAAAATAAGATTCATCAAATGAAGGATCCATGCCTAATTGATCATAATCAATATGAACCCAGCCAATTTTCTTCGCAGCAGTAGCCACCTTATCAATGCAAATATAGGTTGATGTCTTTTCTAGAAATCCAATTGCAGCATCATATTGCCCTTCTATTTCTTCTAAAGACTTGGAAATATACTTCCAATTATATTGCTCTCGTATGGAAATATTTTTTAAGTTCCGGTTTCTAAAAGTGTACAACATTCTGTTGAATGCTAATTTCCCATTCCACCTCAATAAGAATTTAGAGATAGATTTATGTAGTGGCAAACTAAAAATTTTGTATGATTCCGGTAAGGGTAGAATTCGTACTTCTTTAGGTAAGAACTCCATAAACAACCCATCATGTGACAATAAGAATAAATCTACTTTATACTTACTGAAATCGAGTTTATTAAGTAAGGTAACTAGACTCTTTTCTCCACCACCAGAGCATAAACTAGGCATGATGAATAGCAGCTTTTTCTTCATAATTCACCTCATATCATTAAACTAATTGATGGAGAAGTTCGACAGCTTTATATGACATTTGCTTAATTCGTGGTATGGCCGAATGAAGTCTTTGTCTTATTTCTTCTTCCTCACTTAGCATTTCATCAAATTTACTCTTCAATTTGCTAGCATCAGAAATCTCTTCTATGCCCAGGACTAGTTTCTCTTCTCCAAAAATATCCTTAGCAATTCCTTTAGACTTCACGCTATATCCTAGTACCATCGTTGGAACGAAATTGGAATATGCCGCAATGGTTGCATGAGTCCTAGCTCCGATAAAGAATCTCATTCTTGAAATATAGCCCTTATATTGAATCGCGTTTAAGTGATTGGGTAACAAAATCACTCTGCCTGTATGTTTAAACTCCTCAAAGTACTGTTCAAGAATCTCATAATCGTTATTGCCTGCGAGGATAACATGGGGTGTTAGCGCAATTGTCATATTTGTTTTATCAAGAATATGAGAAATTAGCTCCCTAACCGCAATTTTGGAATTTAAATTTCTTTCCATAATTAAAGGACTAAAGTTAAGCCCTATTGTATTTCCTTCCTGCCATCCAGATGGAAGTTCTAATTCTTCCTTTTCCATCGTGAATGCTGCATCTGCACATAATTCAACATTAGTTAATCCTTTACTTTTTAGCATGTGATACGTTAACGTTTCTCGAGCAAGAATAAGATCGAACAATTTCAAATCGGCTAATTTTCTTTCCGACATATCTTCTTGACCTATGGAGCAACCCCACAGTACTAACTTTTTTCCTTGCGCTTTAACCCGCTTGTTTATTTCATACCATCCTGGTTGTTCACCATAACAATAATTATCCCCTCCGATAGACAGACAGATATCCATGGATGGGATGTGTTTAACGATATTATCATGTATTTTTCCAAGTGCGTATGACTCATCTTTAAACAACTTTACCTTAATAGAAGACACTAACCATTCATAGGAATATCTTTTGATATGACGAGATGAACCATCATAAATGCCATCTAGTTTAGAAATAATGCGGTCCGTACTTGGCTTTCCTGATGCTAAGAACACTTGTGAGCCTTTCATTTTATCTTTAATCAAATTAGTTGATGAACGAACGATTGCCTCACATCCTCTATTCTGACTCCCATCATGAGCAAACATCATTATTTTCATTTCAATTCTCCTTAGAATGATTTATTTCTAACTTTGCTGTATGTTACAGCGAACAGCAGGCCAATCACAGACTGTCTGTGCATCATAGTTACGATAAACTTGTCATATCTACCTAAATGTGGGTACATTACTTTATAATAGATAACTAATGCATCTCTAACATGAGTGTTAGCAATCATACTACCAACCGTTTTAATTCTGTTCGTAAAATTTAGTCCGTTGGTTGAGTCTAAATACACATAAATATAGGACATCACACTAGTAATCAGTTTAATAGACTTCATTTCCAAAGCCTTATTGGGCTCGATCAAATTCGCAAACAGGGTTGAGGTATCTTGCCTATAAACTTCTAATGATCTTCCGAAATAATCCTTCTTACTAATATCCCTAGTTGCACTACCTTTTACTTCACGATAATGATATCCCGTGTAATCAATGTAAATAACTTGAACTGCGTGTTTGAAAATATGGATATTAAACATTCCGTCTTCTCCCAAAGCAACTCTTTCTGGGAATTTAATATCGAAGTCTACGATTAATTTGCGGCGATATAGCTTATTACATGCAGTATTTAATTGTTCTGATTTTAAAAGGAAAGGTAGGATCTCTTGTTCTATAAGCTCTCTGGATAAGCATGTATTCGTTGGAAATGGATAGTTCGTCAGAACTTTACGACCCTCCAATTCACTTTCGAAATTCGAAATGGCTACGTCGAGATTATCTGGCTTAACAGAGGTGTACAGTGTTTCAAACATATCCTTCTCAACATAATCATCCGCATCAACAAAACCCACATACTCACCTTTCGCTAACCTTAGGCCATGATTCCGCGCCATACTTACACCTTGATTATTTTGATGTACAAGTTTTATTCGCGAATCAAGTTTAGCGAAGCTCTCTATGATCCCAGCACTGCCATCCTGAGATCCATCGTTAATGAATATGAATTCACTTTCTTCTAAGGTCTGATTAATTAGTGACTCAATACAAGGTACTAAGTACTTCTCTGCATTATATACAGGGATAATGACACTTATTTTCGTACTCATGACTAAATCACTCCGTATAATTTTTCTAATTCCTGCGTATTGCCATAATCAACTCTACTTGTATAGTCTATTAAATCAGCCCGTAAATCACTCTTTGTGTACATTCGTTCAATTCCCTCTGCAATTCCCTCAACGCCTAACTCGCAGATTACACCATCTACTCCATCCTCGACTTGACTCCCCGATGTAGGATATTTAGTTATAAGAATAGGTTTACCTAAAATTTTGGCTTCGGTTACCGTCACCGCTTTACCTTCATACCTGGAGGGCTGTACATATAAATCACATGCTTTTATATAGGGGTAAGGATTTATTTGTTTTCCTAGCAGAATAAACTGATTCTCCAGTCCGTTGCTATGAATTAGCTCTCTGATAGCAGCCTCATCACCGCCATAACCAACGATGTACCATACAATATCTAGGTAACCTTTATCTTTTAAAATTTTTAACGACTTGACTGCGTTATCAATCCCTTTTGCATGCGATAGCCGTGCTACGGTTACGATTTTAAAACGATCGTCACTTAACATGGAGACAGGAACTTCTTTTGAAGCCATCGTTTTAATAAAATCAGGTGAAGTTATATTTTCAATGACAATCACTTTATGTTCTAGTTCTCTATATTTTGATAAAAATGAGGCTTTACACGCCTCAGAAACCGCTACAATATAGTGAAACTTAGACCACATTTCGAGATCTAATTTAATGTCAGTTTCAACATTTGAATAATCTGTATGTATCCAAGCAATTTTTTTCTTAGCCTTCACTTTGTCAGCAATAAAATAATGTGGCCATAAATAACTAATTGCTACATCATATTCATTAGGCATAGTAGGAAGAAAAGGAAGTGCATATTTCCACATTAATTGCATCTGATAGTATCCAGGTTCTGACACTTGCTTAAATCGTCCTAATAATTCTGCATGTAGTTTTGATAAAACCCTTGAGCTGCCTATGCGGAATTGCTTATCCCTCATAATTTGGGAAACGGGCTTTCTAAATGTAGTATACGCGGGTATTTCTTCTAACAAATTGGTTTTGGTGCTAATTAGCTTCATGAAATCGCCTTGATGCTTATATAACATAAGATCAACTTTATAGTTTGAATAATCGAATTGGTCTAACATACTTATTAGACTGCGTTCTACTCCCCCTACTTCCATATCGAAGGAGGAGATTAGTATGTTTTTCATGATATCCTCCTTAACACCTTCCTAATTCTTACAATGTTGTTCCCACCAATAATTTTAGAAGCGATGAGCTTAATCCGCCCCTTCCACCTTGCCTTCAGCGGCAGCCAACTCTTATAGAAATGGTGCATGGCATAAGTATCTCCCGTTTTTAAGGTCCGGCAATTGATATAGTCATAGGGGGAGAAATACGCCTGGGGATAAAACGTCGCAACACCTTCTAGCTCTTGAAATTCACCATTCGGTTTGACTCCCCAGTCGCTAAGTATGTTGGTAATCAAAGCCACATTGGTTAATGAGTCATAGGTACCGTCCGAGCGTAAGAAGTTTTTGTTCGTATAGGAATCCAAGAAGACTTGGATTAACTTGTTATGCGGGGAGGCTCCAATTGTGGAAGTCGCAATAAAATTTTCTTGTTCAAATCCCCAAAATGAGTCATGATGCAATAAATCATCAAATGGTTTAAATACCTCTACATCGGTATCAAGATATATGCCACCATAATGATATAATGCGTCTACTCTTACATAATCACTTACAAACGCATATTTGCCTGTTTCGTAAGCTTCTCTTACATAAGGATTGCTGTTCAAATCAAAATTACGATCGTTCCACTCAATAAACTGATAGTCCTTTAGATGATGATGCCAGCTTTGAATACATCGCTTCACGATATCAGGCTTCTCATTATGTCCAAACCAACAGTAATGAATAATCTTAGGGATGGTCATCTTATAATCTCCTCACACACGAATACGTTTAAATGAAAATAAAATTCTTTATAAAGAACATCTATCTATCTCTAGAATAGTTCTTTATAAAGAACATGTCAACACATTTATACTTCGATAACGAACACCCACACATAAACTGAATACTCTATATCGCATGAGAAATAGTCAATTTCTGATTTCCTAATAGCTCCGAGAATAATCCATCTTCCTCATGTGCAAGTTGGTAAAAAGTACCTCGTTGAATAATTCCCCCTTGATCCAGCACAATGATTTGATCCGCATTCCGAATGGTCGATAACCGGTGGGCAATAACGACAATCGTAATTTTTCCTTTTAGACGATCCAATGCCTCTTGAATCCCAGCCTCATTCTCTGAATCCAATGCGCTCGTTGCCTCATCCAAAACAAGAATGGCTGGTTTTCTTAAAATTGCACGGGCTAATACAAGTCGTTGTCTTTCGCCACCTGAGAACCGAATTCCACGGTCACCGATGACTGTATCGAGCCCTTGTGGCAATTTCGAGACAAATTCCGCTGCTGCCGCAAACTCCAGTGCTTCCCACATCTCTTCTTCAGATACGTCTGGACTTATCATAAGTAGATTTTCCCTGATCGTTGTATGAAAGAGAAAGGGATCCTGTGATACATAGCTAATTGATCTTCTAAATGAACGAATTTGATTATATTGGAGCGGTACTCCATCTATCCGTATTTGCCCTTTTTCTGGTTGTATGAGCCCCATAATAACATCAACAAGCGTACTTTTGCCGGCACCTGAACGACCCACGATAGCCGTTGTTTGTAACGATTTAATTTGCAAATTAATATCAGTAAGCGCAAACGTCTCTTCAGCAGGCTGGTATCTAAAATACAAATTATGACATTCGATATGCTCATGTACGACTAATGGTTGAACTTCTTGCTGGTTGGGATTAGGGTCGATATGAAACTCTTGTGCAAGCCGCAACTCGTTCTGCAACTTAATAATTGATTGAAGCGCTGGAATCGTAGCAGAAATATTTTCTAAATTTGATTGAATACCTGTGAAGCGTGGCCACAATCTAGAAAATATGACGATAATGAGCAACAGTTGGCCCGCTTTGGCTTGAAATAAGGTAAAGGATAGATACATAAATGCAGCAATCAATATGGCAGATGACACTTTATAGAATAGCTGAGAATCAGATCTTAGCTTGACATAATCAATCTGCTCGCTCATTAATTTCTGAGTTTGGGAGCGAAACCAAGCTAGCCTGGATTCCTCCAGCGTATTGCTCTTAATATCTTTCATACCACCAAGTTGATCCGTAATGCCTGCCAGAAAGCTTTGGGACAATTGGGATGTTTGACCGCCAATTGATTTTGCCTTTTTAATAAATTTTCGTGAAAAGAAGGTAAGGATAATGCCAAATGTTATTACGAAAATTGTCATCGTCGGAGATAACCAGAAAGCTAAGCTAATTTGTATCAAAGTGAAAATAATCGACGCAATAAACTGAATAATTAAGTTGGTTCCATACCCTGCACGCGTTAATTCCGTTGTTAACGAATTAATAAGGTCTGATTTTCGATGTTTCACATAAAAAATCCAATTCGATTGCATCAATGCCGAATAGGTCTCCAACCGTAAATGACGGAGAAAACTTTGTTGTATGAGGGTATCTCGCAAAGTGAGAGATCGTTGGATCCAGTTCTGCCCAATGTTTAGTAGTACAAACATACCTAGCATAATAGGTAGTCCTAGTGCTGTGGGAAACTCTTGGAAAAAGGCAGAGAATCGCGAAATAGGAGAACCGCTCGTATGGATATCCATAAGGCCTGTTGCACTGATGATGGGAAGCAATAAGAATACGCCAGCTCCTTCTAATAAACTAATCAATACCATGCCCATAATGCTAAACATTAATTTATTGCCATTAAAAGCATACAGTCTTTTGGTAAAATGCAAGATGTACTCCATGTCTGTCCCCCTATTGCCATGCGTGATTCCTTGTTTTCCTCCAAACCCACAGCACAGGTCTCAATGGAAAATACAAAAAATGTAGATTCCTTGGCAGTGGAAGTATTTCCACATCTATGGGATACGGATATAGGAAACTAATGATATAAAGAAGCTTCAACTGAAAGGACATTAACGAGAATAAGTAACGTTTGTGGTAGCTAGCAACATCATCTGGTAAAGGCTCTTGATGAAGATGTATCATTTGTTTCAAATAAAATAAGGCGTCATGCGCTAGTGCTCTCGGTCGCTTGCCACTAGTTATCGCGTATAAGTCCTTACCTAAGGGAGTACCTAACAATTGAGAGGTTAAGAAGAGTGCTTGACCGCCAAGATGATTCATTTGATACTTTTTCAGTACACGAGATACATTGCTCCAATTATGCCCAAGCCTCACAATGCGATCGATATCAACGAGCCAGCGTAATCTTGACCAACCATGACGTGCACCATGTGAAGAAAGGAATAGAAAGAGATCGTCATAACCTAGCATAAATACGGGTTGGCTAACCATTGTGCTTATTCTTCGCCTGTCCCACAACTCTTGAAAGGTTGGTTCATACGAAGGCCCTGGATTGAGTCTCCAGTGAACTTCAAGTTTTACCTTTTTGTGAAGATGGAAGTAGGTGACATGATGATGTCTCCACTGCCAATCATTCAGGACCGTTGAGAAGTAGTCATCTTTTACGTAATCAAGTTGAGTGAGGAGCTCATGTGCCTTCTCCAACTGCTCTAAAGAAATGAGCACATCTAAATCACTGCAAGTTCTCTTAGACAGATCTCCATAGAGATCTACCGCTAGCGCGGGTCCTTTGAGCAGCAACACTGGGATCTCATTCTCAGCTAGCATTTGGCATACTTGTTCCATTTCACCGCTTAAGTGAAGCATTTGAAATGTATTCTGTTGATATTCCCTGCGCAAAGCTTCAGTAACATAAGATGGAATCGTAGTGCTATTCATTTTTTTCACTTGATTGTAGATATAGGGATATATGCGATGATGCTTTGATAATCCTAAGAAGATATCCCAATTCGTATCTTTCATCAATGGATGTTGGTCAGAAAGCGTTATTCCGTCGCTCTCACACTTCACGAATTCGAGCAGCAGTTTCAACTCTTTCGATAAATCGGTTAAATCTAACTCTATATCCGTGTTCATTCCATGTCTCCCTTATCTCATTTACTGCTCATCTTTGCAAATTTACCTACAACTGTAAATCGCTCCATGCCTTCCCTACCTGTTACATAATAATGGCCGCTTCGCAACCACGCATGAGCAATCATCTTCTTCGATTCATCTCGTGCGGTCCCCAAGTAAAGGGTACTCTCTATCTGACGTCGATGGAGCATTTTCATAGCCGCAATCGCTCTAACCAGACATATGCTATCCCTAATCGTGTACTTGCTCATCAAATTAATCGCACTGGAAATTTGCCGCAGAGTCATCTTATTACTTTCAAATTGAGCATCTGACGTCTCCTGCATAGAGGTCCCCAATGAAGGAGCCACCTTAGCAAAAGGCAATCTCACAAGAATACGCGCCCATTCCAAGTAAAATAGCGCCTCGATCCATAGAAGCAGCGTTCTCCCGTTTAGAGAGAGTAACACTTTGACTTTACTCATATCGATCACATCCTCTGCCGACCTAAGCTGGAAGCGTATGCCCAGTCTCTTCGCCAAAATAGATTAGGTTTTGACCCAACAAATCCTGCAAAAATAAAATCACTTGTGCCTCACAGACACTATGTTCAACATCGTATTCAGACACTAATACCGACACTAGCTCTGCAACCGAAGCAGGGGTATCCAACAGATTCCATATTCTACCTCCAATAACGCCAAGATTATAATAGCTTCCATTCGCTATATTCATCATGACTTTTTCGCCATCCATATCACTTACAATGTTCCCTTTTCCTTGATGAATTTGAAAATTCATAGGAATACGCTGATTCTCGATCATGATCTTTCCCCCTCTTGGATCGTATGTAGAACTAAAGAAACCATTTCGTGAGCCGTGAAACCCGATGACGGTCGACGCAACTGATGGAAGTCAATATGCTTAGAAATCATTACCGACGTCATAAAATGCCAATCCAACAGTTGAAGTTTCTCCAGCAAAGTGCTTCGGAAGGTATGATGAAACAAAATTCGCAGCTTTTCAAGACCTTCGATCGACCCTATCTGAATACCGTCGCTTGCTGTTTTATTAAGTTCAAAGATCCCCACGAGGGGCAATGGCTCATTGGCAAATTTAGTTGGAACGGGAACCAGATATTTCGTTTCCCTGTCAAATATGGATTGTAAACTGCTTGTTCCTACCCCGAATTCAGTTAAACTTTCCTGCCATAGTTTTTGTTGTGGATAAGCAGGCATCACCATTGGAATATGATTTTCCGTTAATGTTACCGCAATCACATCATCACTGAGTAAGCGATACCCCTTACTAAGAAAAGCAGATGCTAGAGTCGATTTACCTGCACCAGAGTCACCAACGAACGCATAAGCCTTTCCATCAATCTCAATTGCGCTTCCATGAAGTGGCAATATTTTCCTCTGCATGAGTAGAACACCCATACACGTACCTAGCACATAAAGCCGGATTTTCGCTTCATCCGCGCCGTCCATCACTGATACGTCGATGCTCTCCCCATCATTAATACGAAAGATGGCTGTGTCAGGGATATGAAACATGAACATATTCTCACTAACAGCAAACTTTTCATGCGACTTAGCTACCTGAAACCATTCTGTAGTTAAGTCACTTCGTCTCACCAGCACATCATATTGGGCAGTTAGCTCACTTATTTGAGCTAACTCAGGTAGCAGAAACTCACTGGATATGCGCAGCCCAAATGCTTTATATACAACTCTATTCAGCGTTTCAATCATTTCTCTCACTCCACACATTTGCATGTTTATTAGGATAAAAACCCTTACACCTGTTACAGTATAAGGGTAATATCAAGCTTCTACATATGTACTAATTAGCTGTAGTGAACAACTTCAGTTGGATCTGGTTGAACGCCATCAGGCGTCTTAATCCCTGGTCCAGCCATCGTCATTTTTACTTCAAGAACTTCCAAAGTCGGATTTTCCCACAATTTCTTAGCTTGATTTTGCATGTACTCACCCCCTCTCATGACATGTTATTCATAAACCTAGAAAATATCAGACCTCGCATTAAAATACGAAATCCAAACTCATAGACATATTCTGGTTTAGCTGCTGCTTTTATCTCTGCGAGTGCCGATTTCAGTTCTGTCAGGTTTAAATATTCTGAATTTCTAGGATTCTGAATGCACTTTTCAACTTCTTGTATAAATACATCCCACGATGGCGCCATTCGATGAACACCATCCGCACCTTGTACACCGCGGGTTCGTTGATTGAGCCTCACCTTGTCAGGCAAATAACTCGCTGTTGCTCGTCTGATTAGTGAGCGATCAACACCATCTTGAACGCATTGTTCTTCGGGTACAGATAGACAAAAGCGAGCCACTCTCAGATCATTTGTTGGGTCACGCTCCCACAAGGCATAGCGTAAAGATAATTTCGTCCCAATTGTCCCATTTAAACTCCAATAATATAGTTGCTCGAATTGTTTCTTCCGGATATCATACGCGCTTTGCGCTGAGAAATCTGTTCGATCAAAGCCATGCGCTTGCAACTTATCCAGCACATTCATCTTCTTGGCGAACTGCGGGTTAATTAACTTTGGGAATTTACCCTCCCCTTGAGCTCCTAGTAGTTTACCTAGAAATGGAAATGCCTTTTTACTTACTAACGAAAGGACTCGTTTCCTGCCAGTTCCCATATTCATACTGTACTGCTTGGCTTCATGGTGAAGTTGAATCCATTTCATCTTTTTTAGCAGTCTAGCCTGATAGTCTAATGCCGGTCCCCAAGAAACGGTCCAATTCCCGCGCTGTCCATTAAGTAGAACCCCAACGCCTTGCTGGCTGGCCTTCTCATAGATCCCTTTCAACCAAAAGGAATTTTCAAAAAACTTATAAGGCATCTCCAAGGTATCGAGCCAATCATCGATTTCGGATAAAGGACTGAGCCCTTTAAAATCTAAATAGTGATCCGTAATGTTCCCAACATGATCTACCGTTGATTGAATGAATGGTTTCTCATTCGCAAATCTTCCTTTGCTCGTCCAATCCGTGAAATCATCAACCGGCACGTAACTGAATGTATGCAATCGTTTATTTTCTTTTCTTAATAATGGCGCTGCGAAGCTGACTACAGACCCAGAATCTAGTCCGCCACTTAAATGTGAACCGACTTGGCGACGTGTGCGCAGTCTCGCTTCGACAGCTTGCCCAAACACATCACGAAACGCCTCTTCATATTCTTCATTCGACTTCAATTTCAGCGTTTGGACGTCCGTAACTGTACAGTACTTGGAAAATGTTACTTTGCCGTTGTCTACCGTTATTGAATGGGAAGGAGCCAACTGTTCGATCTGATCGTACACCGTGGAGAAACAATCTATCGAATCCGTCGTCATAGGAATTGCAAGGAATTCAGCAATCCATTTCTCATTAATTTTTTTTCCCATCCCTGGCAAAGTAAATAGAGGTTCCATGATTGTACAAAAAGCAATTTGATGCTGGTTTCGTTTAAAATACAACGTCCTACATCCCGAGAAATCCCTAGCCCCAAATAATCGCTGCTTTCTCTCATCCCAGATCATGAAAGCGAAATCACCAATTAAGTGCTTCGGACTTTCCTCGCCCCACTTATGGTACGCCAGCAGAATCAGCTCACTATCCGGCATCTTCGCTCTTCGTTCTCGCTCTATTTGTAATTTCTCGAATAGCTCATCTCGATTATCAATGATCGCATCTGCTGTTATCGCAAGCTTCCTTGCATTATCATAATAAGGCAATCGCTCACCGACGGATTCTGGCGTAATCCATTGTGCATGGCAGCCTAGAAACACTGTATCTTGGTGCCATGTTTGAATGTCATCCGCTGGAAATTTCTCTAAATCGAACATCATGCGATATCCATGTTCAACTTGAATTGGCTCTTGATTGTAGTTGTATATTCCAACAATGGCACTCATCATTTCACCCTCTTCACATCATTGTCATTTCGACTCGAAGTTCTTATTAAAGAACAACGCTATATAATTCGACTTTATTACTTGTGGATATATCTTTATTTTAAGTTTCTCTTTCGAGCACTCGTTGTTCTTTATCGAGAACAATCTCAGAATATCATCTTCTATCTCCACTGTCAACAGCCTTATTAAAACTTTTTTATTCTGCTAGAAAACCTTGAATTTACCAATTGAGATAAGGTATGGATCATCGCCACCAAGGTATGCGAACCCGAGTCAAAGTTGAAAAATTTGTTATGAATCTTGTTCGCTAAAGCCACCAAATAACGGCTATCAGACGAACTACTTCCCCTCTTATAAAAGACCGGAAGCTCTTTAAAAGCCCCAAGATACGGGAAATGGCCATACACGTTCACTAACGTGCGGTGTATTCTTTTTAACGTTTGATGAGAAGCAGCATGCTTAAAGAGCACTTCAAAGTTAATGTCATCAGGATGTCGAAGGAGCAATTGCAAAATGTCGATATAGTATTTAGGCGAATCCATGTAATGACTCCAACCGTGCAAGCAAATCATATAGAACGTATGATAGACAGAAAGTTCCTTCACATACTGGTACGATGCGAGTGGTGTCGCTTGCTCCCAGAATTCATTCATATTGATATTGGACGTTTGTTCTACTAGTACATTCCAATGCAGCTCAACGGTCAATGGAATCGCACTACACGGCAATTGCTTGGAGAAACTCCAATGGAAATGAGATGGAGACCTCCTCTCCTCGATGACAAATCCCAGTGTTTTTAAACATTGAATCGCGGCCTCCAAATCGGACTTTTTGATTAGTACATCAATATCCGATGTCGCTCTAGCGCCAAAATGGCCGAAGTACTTTTCAGCAAATCGAACACCTTTTAACGGGATGACGGAAATAGTTGATGCCTCGAAGTGTCGAAGAATTTGGTCAAGTTGACTTTTAATGAAAAAATTAAGACAACGCGTCTCATCAGAGTACTGCTTTAAATGTTCTTGAAAAAAAGTAGGTACCTGAGCCCATTTGCCCTGCTGATGGAGTAGCGAAAATACTTGTGAACCTATAGAATACCGTTTGATTTCCTCAAGTACTTTTTCATAGAACATGGACTCCTCTGGAAGAGACGCTTGCGGGTCATACAACGCTTTGATCAAAGGCATCAGCATAGCCCCACTCTCCTCTCTTGGATTCCATGCCATGCAAATAACGGTATACCCCTTCCTTTTGCATAATTTCCTCATGCCGCCCCATTTGCACAATTTCACCTTTATCCATTACGAGAATATAATCTGCTTTGTGAATGGACGCTAGGCGATGTGTAATAATGAGCGTGGTTCGATTATGCATAAGGCGATCCAATGCCGCTTTCACATGATATTCCGTCTCACTATCTAAGGCTGAGGTGCCCTCATCTAATAACAGGATAGGCGCATCTTTCAGAATTGCCCTTGCAATCGCTAATCGTTGTCGTTGACCGCCGGAAAGTTTCATACCGTTTTCCCCAACTTCTGTCTCATAGCCCAGGGGCAGCGTAGAAATATAGGCATGGATTCCCGCGATTTTAGTAGATTCAATCATTTGGTTATCGGTGATATCAGGCCGCGCTACTAACAAGTTATCTCGGATTGTACCGCTGAATAGCATGGTATCCTGAGAAACATGAGCAAATAGACTTCTTCGCTCAGAAATTGAAAGGTTTGAAATTAGTCGTCCATTTATTAAAATCTCACCTGCTTGCGGTTTGTAGAAACCTTGGAGTAGATTGAACAGCGTGGTTTTGCCCGCTCCGCTTAAACCTACTATAGCTACGATTTTCCCCGCTGGAATGTGTACATTCAGATGTTCAAATAAATGAGCCTGCTCTTCATACTGGAAAGTAATATTGTTAAAGGCAATAGAGGACATAATGGGTTCTACTTTCATCGCGGCTGGGAAATCATCTGATTCAGATTCGATCTCTAATACTTTAAATATTCGTTCCATAGCAGACATCGATTTCTGAAGGCCAGCCCATTGTCCAGCAAACTCCGTTAATGGATACACCAAATGATTGACGAGATTGATAAAAGTAAGCAAAGCTCCTACAGTTAACAGACCCATGGAAATATAATAGGAACCCAAACACAAACTGACTAGAAATGTAATTGAAGCGGCAGCTTGACTTCCCACATAAAACCAACCACGTAATTTGGCATTATTTAATTCCAATGCGTAAAGCTTCTTATTTTTAATCGCATATTTGGTGAATACAGCTTTCTCCATAAGAAAGGAACGAATAACGAAAAAGCCTTGAAATGTTTCATTTAACAGCACATTAAATTGAACAACCAAATTTTGAATTCGCCTATTATTATTACGCAGTAATATACCAAATATAACCCCAGAAACCATGGCTGCTGGTGCTACACATGCACATAAAAGCGCTAATTTCCAATTGATATGCAGTAAATAAATAAGCACAGCACCATAAATGAAAGGTAACTTAATCAAATTTATTAGACTGCTGCCAATAATGCCATCCAGATTATGAATGTCGTTCGTGAAATGAGCTAATAAATCGCCAGAATGAATACGATCTACTTGTTTACCTGGTAATTGCAAAATGTGTTTGAATAGGTGCTCAGAGAAGTCCCTTTTAACGGCATTAGTGGCAATCGTCTCCCAAAGGGTATTGAGATAAGTGGAGGTAATACTAATTAAAACAAGTGCGATACCAAGAGGTACTAACCATTTCATCCGTGAAATGTTACTGTGAATTGCTGCATCTGTAATTGCACCAAAAAACCATGAGAATCCAATAGTTAGCATAATTTCAACGAAGAGTAGGAGGAAAAGACCCACGTAAGGTCTTCGATGTTGCTTAATGTAGGGCTTCAAAACGTTATATGTTCTGCGTGCTTCATTCATTTTCAATAAACCATTCATCTCATCGACACTCCATACTCGTTTACGATTTCGCAAGTTTACTTCGAACTAAATAGAATTGAACTAATCGCGACAACAGAGGGAGTGTACGTATTGCCCAGCTCCAAGTACTTGAAGCTAGATTCGTAATTTGAATAAGACGCCCATTACGTTTCTTCCAAATCAGTCTTCCGATGATTTGATTCTGTGCAATCCAATCGTCATACGCTACATTCGTATCACCTTTACACAGATAATGTAGTTGTTGATTGTTCATCACGATACGAGACAATCGATGAGCGATTAAATGACCGTGTCGGTCGCGAAATAAGAGAATATCGCCTTTTTTCATACGTGATGCTTCTACACGTACAAATCTACAAATATCCCCCTTCTTAATAAAAGGATACATACTCATACCTTGCGAAGGTAGATCAATCCAACCTTGTTTCTCCATCGTTAGTGCAATGATCTGATTGATGTTCTTATGATCTAGCAAGCTGAACAAGACCCCGATTCATCATATCCTGCAAAAATACTTCGACGTCTGTTTCGACGTGACTATGAACCTCTTGGAATTCATTTCGAACCGCATCAGCAATAGTGCCTATAGACTGTGCCGTGCCGAGCAGAGACCAGCAAAATCCACCCACACCATTCAGCTTCGTTAACGTATACTCATCCGTATTAAGAATAATCCATTCCATATCAAGCTCAATAGACTCATAATTATTCATTCGTACATAGTGCGTCATTACGAGATCAACTCCCAAAAAGTATCATTTTTCTGAAAATGCAATTCACTAATCGTGACTACTTTCACTAAATCAAGTAACAAATGCAGGATATTAACCGTTTCTTCCAAGCTATGTGCCCAATAAAATACTTTATCAACGAGTTGTAGAAAACCATCTGACTTGCTAAGAGCCACCTTGTGATTAGAGGTCGCTTGATTTAATAAATAAATTCCTGCAAGTGAACTTTTTTCCATACAACCTGATCGAGATAATTCGCTTCGAAAAGGTGAGTCAAACACCGTTATGGCATCTGGTGTAATCTTCACAATGGAAGCTTCATCGGAGAGAAGCTCACGAGGATCCGACAGTTTCGCAGCGGTTGATTTGCCGGCGCCAGATTGACCAGCGAATAAATAGGCCTTACCATTCTCGATCACGCAAGATGAATGAATGAGTAATCCCCATCGGTTATGCACGAGAAATGCGCTATAAAGGTTCATGAACGCATGTTTTAATGCCAATTCATTATGTACGGAGATAGATGCTTCGTGATAATCACTATCAACCACGATGAGGTAATCAGACCTTCGATAGACTAGCTGATTGTTCTCTTCTTGTTTGATGGACACCTCATAATTTACAAAAGGAACACCATATCCTTCATGAAGCCTAACCCTCATATGAGGGGTATACGGTGCTGCGGGAATAATTGCGAAATTTTTCCGAATCCAATCTATGATTTTAGTGGACTGCGTCTGAACTTGAATATAATGCTCACCAATTATCGTATGAATGTGTTCCATGTTCTACCCCTCAAGACATCATAATAAGGGAGGCCAACTTACGCTGTACAGCATCTCATGACCTCCGCAAATTCTTTTCTAGTGCTTACCATTCCCTTTTCCATTGTGTGGTCCTGAATAAGGAGGATTCGGATAGTTAATGCCACCATTACCCTTCCCTGGGTGTTTCAAATTACCATGACCTTTATTCCAACTCTGGGCGGTTTCAAACCTTACTGGCTGCTGACTTAACACCATTGGTGGTGAATACACTTTTTGTCTTTGATCCTGATTATCCATCGTACATCTCTCCTATCGTTTCACCGTTTGCACTAGTCTTCTTACTTCACCAAATGGGGTATCTGTGATCTCATACATGCGAATGTTTAACGTAGTTTCTAAGGTATCTGCGTCGAAGGTTAGAATATCTGTGTCGCTCACCAGCTTCTTCTCTCCTGCGAAAGTAAATACTTTCGATGCCATAATTCGGTTTGCCCCATCCGCGACCTCTAATCTTAGTTTGGAAAAACTCTGATCTACGACAACCTCATCCTGCAGTTTAACATTAAAATTTACACTTAACTTATAGGAGTAATTAGCCCCGTTTCCTAAATTGAAGCTTGTTTGCAAAGATGTATCATTTATTTTGACTTGAAATGGATAGAAAGCAAGGCTAGTATCCGATGATTCCATAACTTTGGTCCTGAACGCAGCGATAGTGAAGTTATAGGGCGCAACCTTTTTGCCATCTAGAATTTCCATCGTTAGACGCTCACCGGTCTCTGCGTTTGGTACGATATACGTGTAGTATATGACATAGCTAATATTGGGAATGAGTGTATCAACCTTCGTTTCTTGTCTAGTTCCCGCAAACTTTTTACCATTAGCAATAGTCAACACCGTTTGGAATTGAGGAACGGGTACGGAATCGCTGCTCTTATTCAGTAATCTAAACTTAGCAACTACAGATTTAAACCCACCGCCAGCACTTTCGCTCATGTTTAGATCAACCATGGATACCTCAATATCCGATGGAATCAGTTGACTCATGGGATCGAATTGAATCGGCTTATTCCACTCATATAACGCCATCTGGTTCGTAGGAAGATTAGTACTATTGATGCCGCCTACTTGAATCGTCAATCTACCAATGGTATAGGAGATATGTGATTTATCCTCTGCTACAAATTCTTCCGGTGTTAGAACCGTTAAACTTTTCAACTCCGCTCGACTCTTGACCGGAATGGCATAATGTACATAATTCTTCTCACCAGGCTCGAGTACAAGTTCATCTTGCTCCAGTCTTTCACCGACGAATACTTTATTCGCTGACTTACCATTTATGCGAAAATCAGGGATTGTAATGGGCTTGTCTCCCAGGTTGGTTGCAATGAAACCCACGACTGTTTTGAGACCATTTACCGTATTCTGTTCATTGATGCTTACTGGCTTATATTCAATCTTGTCCGAAAGCATAGGGATTGTGAAGGAATCTCTCCATTGCTTGATTTGGGCAGGGTCTGAAAGATTCGCCTTCTCCCCTTTCCACTCCAGATCTGCAATAGGTAGGGAAATAATTCGTTTTTCTTGTTTCGGGTAGACGAATTCATCCACATCCGACCAAGATAACTCATCTAAAGCAAAAACGTCATATCGATCTATCACATTCAAGTAACTGAGCTCTACGGTTTCTTTGGGTTGAATATTCTTCGCATTCGTTAAACTGGGACGCATAATGTATTCCAAACCTTCGTTCGTCTTAACACGAACTTCATACTCAGGAACACCTACTAAACGCTCTCCTGCATTATAATACCTAATTACTGCACCAATTTTTGTGCCTTCTGTTGTAGGTTCATTCAATATGCTTTTAACCTCAACCTGAAGTGATGCTGTTAACGGGGAGTAATTGAGTGATGTTATTTGTCCGTATTTCTCATCAGCAGCAACGTGGAAGGAGGCCGATGGGATGACCAAGGAGATCGCTAGGACGAACATAATCGTTGTTTTTTTCCAGTTTATTTTCAAATAAAGTCACTCCATTTTTATTTATTGCTCTTCAACTGCTACTTGAACTTTAGATTTATCTATTAATGCGCTTGGATTGGACTTTACAACCAACTCGCCTTCTTTAAGTCCCGAAAGCACTTCCTGCTTAGTTTCGTTTAATCGACCTAATTGAATGCTGCGCTTCTCAACGGTATCATTTGAAACTACAAACACATAGGCGTTCTCGCCTTCTCTAACGATACTATACGTTGGCACGGTCACAACAATGAGGTCCTTATCATCTGACAGTAAGAGCTTTAACTTCATACCTGGTTTCAAGGTAAGCTCCTTGTTAGGTACTTCAAGATTAATTTCGTAAGCTTTTGTTTCAGGATCTATGACTTTCGATAGATAGCTAATGGCGCCTTGATACCTCGTTTTGTTGTTCGGAAGTACGTAAGCCATTTCCGACTTACCACTTGCTAGCTTCATCTCTTCATCTGTTAGTTGTGCTTTAATTTTAATCGGATCCAACCGTTGAATTAAGGCAATTTGTGATCCAACTTGTATCCCCATTCCGGTTTCAAGTGGCATCTCTGTCATGAGACCACTGACTGTAGCCTTCACTTCAAGACTCTGGATAGACTGCTCAACCTGCTGTAGATTAAGTTTAGCTGCTTGCAGCTGGGATTCCATATCTGATGCCAAATCAATAGGGTCAAATGTGTTTAACTTTATCTTCATTTGATCCAAATCCATTCGAGCATTCATCATCTGAGTCTCCATTTGGTACAGCTGAGCTTTGGTCGCTAGTCCGATATCATAGTCATTTTTCATTTTGTTGTAATTACGCAAAAGTGTTGTCATCCCTATTTCCATTTTCTGAATGGTATTACTCAGCTCTGCTTTCTGATTATTCGATTCTTTCTGTCCTCTTACTTTCGCCTTTTCAATCCCGTCCTGCAGCGATTTAACGTTCGCCATTGCAGCTTCTCTTTGAGCTAGAATCTCACTAGACTTTAATTTGATAATGACATCGCCTTCTTGAACCATTTCACCGCGTTTCTTCATAATTTGCTCAATTTCCCCAGTTGCTTTAGCAATGATCTTAAATTGAGCAGAAGATTGAACTTCGCCAGTGCGCTCCAGCGACTCTCCGATTTTTTGTTTAATTACCTTGAATACTTTAACCGGTTGTTGCACTTGGTCTGTGTAAACCGTATTTGCATCTGTACCCTCAATCGCGGTGTCCGAGCATCCTGCCAATATTCCTATACTGAGTGTTAAAATAGTAGCAATTCTTACAGCTCGTGACTGTGGCTTTCTTCTTTTTTTTCTCATTTGCTATAAACTCTCTCCCCTTACTTTTATTTTTCAAAAGATTTGATTAGAGATAAGCATCTGCCTGATTATTCTTCACTTCGTTAAGAACTACACCGATTAATTTCATATTGGCTAGTGCAAGCTCTTCTTTCACCTTCTTCGCAATATCACGTTTCACTTTTCCATACTCTACAATAAGCAGAACTCCATCACTCTTCGTTCCCATTATTTTGGCGTCTGTAATTGTAAGAAGCGAAGAAGTATCAATAATAACCATATCGTAGTTCTCTCTCAACATAGCGAGGAGCGCGTCCATTGGCTTTGATGCCAATAAACTCGAAGGATTCTTTGTGCGTGATCCTGATGTAATTAAGTCGAGATTCTCTACAATCGTTTCTCGAACGATTTCATTAATGGAAATTTGGCCTTCTAGATAATTGGTTAGCCCCTGACTAGGTTCAACACCAAATACCAAGTGAATTGATGGGTTCCGAAGATCCGCGTCAAGTAGCATGACCTTATTGCCAATTTGAGCATAGGCGACTGCTAATTGAACAGCAGTGGTTGTTTTCCCTTCACCTCGACTTGCTGAAGTAATGGTAATTGTTTTAGCGTCACGTCCGAACACAGAGCATTCAATATTAAATCTCAAGGAGCTGTAAGCTTCAGATGTAGAGGAGGCTTGGATAATTTGCATCAGGGCGGTTGAGCTCGTATTAGTAGATAGTTTTCGCATATGAAATATCCTCTGCTTTTTTACTTAATTTATGTTTCCGTTTCAATTTCAATTTTCCGTACTTCACTTTTGGAATGTAGCCTAATGTTGAAGTCTCAAACACCTCTCGAATATCCTCATCTGTTTTCAATGTATCATCTAAAGCATCCAGCAAGAGAATGATACCAATTGTAGCAGCCAGGGAAGCAACAAAACTAAGAATGATGTACTGATTCGATTTCTGATTAACAGGAGTAGGATTGTCCTGCATTTTGGCTCGATTCAGGATGGTGATATTATCAACCTTCATAATATTAGAGATTTCTGATTGAAAAACATCCGATACAGCATTAGCGATACCTACAGCTCTTTCATGCGAAAAATGTCTTACGACAATCGACATGACTTGTGTATCATTCAGATTAGTTACATTGACGATTGAAATTAATTGATCTGTCGAAACTCGCAGATTAGGGTAACGTTGAACGACTTTATCCATAATAGCTGGGGTTCTTATGATTTCTTTGTACGTATTAATGAGCGCCATATTAACTCCAATCGCGCCATAATCAATCTGCTCCGTACCTAGTTGATCCTGTTCAAACGTTTTATTAACGATTAATTTCGTAGAAGCCTGATAGATGGGAACATAATTCGAAGTTGTATACATCGCTGTTAGAATCGTACACGTACAAACGACTATAACGATTAGCCACCATCGCTTCATGATAACCATCACGTATTCTTTCATATTAATTTCCATATTCCCCTCCGGTAGAAGTCTATATTTCGCCTTGCTATGATACTATTTGTATCTTAATTGTTACTCTTACTTTAAGATACTTTTTGTATCATGTCAATATAATATTGTGCGTTTTTGGTTCCAAAATGTATCGAGACTTCGAGGTTTAGAGAAAGCAAAAAGCAGCACTCTCCTCGTTAGAGGATAGGCTGCTTTCACTAGGTAATTCACCTTACTTATCTCATTCCCACCGACGCCACACGCACAGACTCATTCGCTCCCAGTCCAGAAACAAGCAGAGCTTGCTGCAACAGCAAGGCTAATAGCTTGCGCATGGAGCCAATTCCGATTTTACCCATAATGTTGGCGAGGTGTATTTTCACGGTTTTCTCACTGATACAGCAATTTTCGGCAATTTCCTTGTTGGTGTAACCATATGTCGCAAGTAAGGAAAGTATTTCGGTTTCACGTTGTGTTAGACCATAGTTGGAATAAAATTGGAGTAAAACGTCTGACTTCTCTATAATTATTGGCTTCATATGACAACTTCCTTTATATGAATGTGTCTTTCTCGACTGAGATCAAGAAAGGTATTTTCGATTTTCACGAGTGGGTTCGTATCATCCGTTGGATTAATATAGACGACTTCGCCCCAGCGTCCATCTGTAAGAAGAACTTGCCTGCCTACTAGATTGTAAATCATGTTTTGTAAAAAGACGGAAACTATATGTGGATCTAATTCTCCAAAGAAACCTTTTCTTAACCGACTGACAACCTCGTGAAAAGGCATCATTTCATGATATGGCCTTTTCGATGACATTGCGTGGAAAACATCAGCTACCGCGACGATTCTGCTCATTTTGTCCAGTTGATTATCTTGCAACTGCAGCGGATACCCCGTGCCATCAGCCCGTTCATGATGTTGTAGAGCTACCAGCGCTACACGATAGTTAATGCCTACCGTCTCACGCAGCATGTTATAACCAAGAATGGTATGCTTTTTTATTTCATCATACTCTTGCGGAGTTAATTTTCCAGGTTTCATTAAAATCTCTTGAGATATCTTGATTTTACCCACATCATGCATAGTAGCCGCTAAGGATAGAAGCGCTACTTCTGTATCTGCAAGGTCCATCCATTTGCCAATGAGTGTTGATAGAATGCCCACGCCGATATTATGCTGGTGGGTGTATTCATCCTTAGCCTTAACGGCTTGAAACAATTGAAAGAGATCAGGGTTTTCGGCTGCCTGCTGAACGATTGGAATTAATTCTGACTTGATCTCTAAAAGAGGTATCTTCTTTTGCGTCTTAATACGCTCGAATAAGTCTTTGGCATACTCCGTAGCTTTTTGAACAAGACGATTCGCATCTTGAGCGGGTACCGATTCAGGCGGCTGGCTCTCAAGCATCGTCGTTGTTACAATATCCATCTGATCGATGCGATGTTGCCTAAATAAATCCAAATGTTCTTGATTTAGAACGGTATGAACAGGGACTAAGACTAGTCCATAACTTGTTGTCACATCATATCTTAATCTTTTACCCAAAAGGTCTCTCAAGAAATCCCGCCCCATTAATTTCAAAATCGTTCCATTTTCCATTATATACGACAAATTCCATCATATATATGGGATATTTAACCTATATTTCGACAATCTATTGTAGGTTTATTTTCCCAATTCGAACTATTATACCACTTCTTATAGGTCTAGTGATGCTTAACTTTTGTTATTTTTAAACCGTGACATCCGTCTATCTCCCTGCATATAGTAAGTATCGACAATCCGCTTTTACCTAAGGAGGACTTACGAATGGCATCGAACAAGAAACAAGAACTGCGCGATGTAGAACTGGAAACTGAGATTTCACAAAGCGCGGCAACGGACTCGGACTACCCAGCAGCCTATTATCCACAACATACACCATACCCTTATGGGTATCCCGTACCTCAATACTATGGATGGGTACCTGCCTATGATCCACGCGGCTTGGGTGGCTTAGGAGGTTTGGGCATCCCCGGATTCCCAGGAACTGGCGGCATGATGCCTGGATTCCCAGGCGGACCAGGCGGTTTCCCAGGCGGGCCTGGTGGGTTTCCGGGCGGGCCAGGTGGTTTCCCAGGTGGACCTGGTGGGTTTCCAGGCGGACCTGGTGGATTTCCGGGCGGGCCAGGCGGTTTCCCAGGTGGACCTGGTGGATTTCCGGGTGGACCAGGCGGTTTCCCAGGTGGACCTGGACCAGGCCAAGGCCAAGGCGGGTATCAACCGCCAACGTCCGCGCCGCCATCTCACATACCGCAAAAACCACTTAAAGCACCCGGCGTATACGCCGTAGATCCAGGCGGAATCTCCCGCTGCTTGTTCAGATTCACGTATATATGGCAAAGTAACGGACAACAATACTGGTATTTCCCAGTGTTCGTTGGACGGACATCGATTACGGGATTCCGTTGGACTGGATTCTCTTGGATCTTCTTCGGAATTGACTTACGCTTTATCGATTCCTTTACTTGTTAACACCATAGATTGCAAAAAAGCTTCCAATCCCACGATTTTTGTAGGGCTGGAAGCTTTTTTATTTAATTCCATGTCACTAGCTTTCTTGCCAAGCAAACCTGTACCCAATGCCCGGCTCTGTCAAAATATACTGAGGTCTTGTCGGATCCGTCTCTATTTTCTTCCTCAGATGTCCAACATACACGCGCAGGTACTGACTGTCTGATTCATACTGCTGACCGCCCCATACTTCCTTGAGTAACTGTTTATGAGTCATCACGCGTCCAGCATTAACGCCAAGCACCTTGAGCAAATCATACTCAGTTGGCGTAAGCTTCAGCTTTTCACCATGGAGTTCTACGCAGCGCTTAGCCAAATCAATAACGAGCTGCCCAAGCCTAAGCACAGGCTCATCTTGCGTTTTGGCAATATGCCGAAGCGCCACTCGCATGCGAGCCATGAATTCGCCCATACCGAATGGCTTCGTCACATAATCGTCTGCACCTCGATCTAAGGCGGCGACTTTGTCAAGCTCTTGATCCTGCGCGGTTAAGATAATGATGGGAACATTCGACCATTCACGAATGCCGTCCAATACCTCCATACCGGTCATATCTGGCAGCCCCAAATCTAACACTATGAGATCTGGCCGAAACATCGCAGCCTGCAGCAATCCTTCTTTGCCAGTTGCAGCTTCCGCTGTTACAAATCCATGTGCAGTTAACGTAACACGCATTAATTTGCGAATTTGTGCCTCGTCATCAATGACCAGAATTTTCGCCCCTGTGGTTGTCATCCTTCTCTCCATCCCTCTTAGCGAATTTCTATTGTGATAAAAGCAAGCTCAGTTCGATCACCGTACCCTGCCGACCGTCTTTTCTCTCGCTAGCGGTGATTGAACCGCCATGCGCTTCTACAATACTTTTACAGATGGCAAGCCCAAGACCTGTGCCTGGTATATGTTTCGTCCGATTTCCACGATAAAATTTTTCAAAAATCCGTTCCCTATCGGCAGGAGGTATGCCCGCCCCTTCATCCGTAATGCTCAAAAGCAGCCTATCGCCAGCCTTTTCCGCTTCAATCCGGATCTCGCTGCCTTCAGGTGAATACTTGATCGCATTGCTGAGCACGTTTATCAACACTTGTTCGATAAGCACTTCATCCAGTGGAACAGACGGAAGCTCCGGATCCAATGCGATATGAATGACTCGATTTTGCAAGGAATCCTTCAATTGCGTTAAGGCAACCCCGACAACATCCTCGATCCCGCACCACATCTTATTTAAACGCATCATCCCGCTCTCAATGCGAACCATACCGAGCAGATTCCCAACGAGTCTATTCATACGCGTAGCCCCTTCACGGGTTGTAAGGAGTAACTCTCGACGATCATCAGGACTAAAAACGTGCTCACCCTCAAGCAAGCCCGTGACAGAACCAATAATGGTAGCCAGCGGCGTACGCAATTCATGAGAGAGCGAGTCCAGCAGCGCTGTGCGAAGCTTTTCGGATTCAGCTGTCAATTGAGCCACTTTGGCTTCATCCGCTAGCTTAACCCGAGAAATAGCCACGGCCGCGAGATCCGATAATGCTTCTATGATGGGAATAAGTTCCGGCATTTCCAGCACACTGCGATGGCCAACATGCACAGCAAGCACGCCATGCATCTGATGATCGGTTGCCAATGGAATATGTAAATCAGAGGCTTCACGCAACGTCTGCGTCCCCCGACCAGCAATCGTATGGTTCGCATTGACCCAGGCCGCGATAGAGAGATGCGACTCATCACTCGCCCAATCCTTGTCATTTTTCGAGTAAGCAGTCAGCTCTTGCTCTCCCAGCTGATTCTGAAAAAAGATAGCCACTTTCGTATCCAGTGTTTCAGCAATGTGCTGAACAATCTCAATGAGTAAGACATCTAGATCAGAAATCGCTGTAATCTTGCGACTTAACGCGTATAGGGCAGCTGTATTCGCTTCTCTCTTTTGCGCTTGCTGGATCTGATTTCTAAGCTTAGAAGCAAGACTTGCCGTCAAGCCCGCCACACACAAGAAGACTATGAAGGTGAAAATATAACGTAAATCAGCTACCGACAGACTGCGCGTAGGCGGAACGAAGAAGAAGTCAAACGCCAATACACCTAATCCCGCAGCAAAAAAAGAGGGACCTCTCCCCCAACGAACCGCACTAAACAGCACCGGAAATAAATATAGGAGCGAGATATTGACGAGATCAAGGAAAGGAGCAATACCTTTTAATACAATCGTTAACACGACAATAAAAAGGCTCGTCACCCCGTACGATTTCCAGTAATTTTTTTCGTTTTGTTGAGTTTCCATAGACTTATTTTACCCTATTTCACCAAGTTTGCCACACGCACACTATTGTAACGCAGATCTCTGTAAATAAGGAGTAAAGATGAGTAGCAATTGTATAAAAAAAGTATAAAAATTGAGGTTCGGCTAAGTAACTATAGCTCTTTACTAGGTGTTGAGTTACGTTTGTCCGATATCTCCGAATTAATTTGAAGTTTTAACGCTAAAAAGTGAAAATAGTCCGATTCGGCCCAACTATCTGCCCCTTTTCCCTGTGTAGGGGTTGTTTTGGCGGATTTAGTCAGGCTAACTCGGACTAATTAAGATTTCAAGACGCGGATTGCGAGATTAGTTCGCTAATTTAGGACTAATGGGTGCCTGGGGAGGGCTTTCGGCATCTGCAAGTCGAAATAATCGACTTACACGCATTGCTCTCCCTCTACTTTTTCAAATGATACGGCACGGTCGTGACAATCAAATTCCGCTTATACAGCAGGAAGGCCCTGATCAGTAAACTGGATTGATTGTGAAGGATGTTATGCCAGTTTTTCTTGGGGATAAACTGCGGAATGATCACAGTTACCCGATAGTTGGATTCCGTTGCTTTATGTTCCACGGTATCGATAAATTTGGTCAGTGGATGCACGATACTTCGATATTGGGAGTACAGCGAAACCAAACGCACATCGGGCTGCCATTTTTGCCATTTTTCCGCAAATTTCTTCTCATCCTCCCGCTCAAACGCCACATATACCGCAATAATTTGATCTGGAGAGAGTGATTTCGCGTAGTTGAGCGAATTCTCCACCACATGGGTGAAGCCTGCAACTGGCACGATCATAACATTCCCTTCAATGGGTACGACGGGTTCACAAGAGGTTAAACGCAATTGTTCCGCGATGGCATCGTAGTGTTTTTTAATTTGATGAAAAATAAAAACGATGAGCGGGAGGAAAAGGAGTACACTCCACACTTGACCGAACTTGGTGATAAAAAAGATCATCATCACGATGAAGCTCATAATGGCGCCCACCAAATTTACGGATAATTTGAGCAACCAACCTGGCGGCCTCTCCCGACTCCATTTCACCAACATACCTGTCTGCGCCAATGTAAAGGGAATAAATACCCCTACAGCATAAAGAGGAATGAGTTGCTCCGTCTGTCCTTTGAATACGATAATTAACAACATTGAAGTGACAGCTAAGAAAATAATCCCATTCGAATACCCTAATCTATCTCCGCGCATCGTAAACATTCTTGCAATAAATTTATCTTTAGCCAAATTAACGGCCAGCAAAGGAAAGGCAGAATATCCCGTATTTGCTGCAAGAACGAGAATCATCGCTGTCGTGCCTTGGACAATATAGTACATCAGATTTCTACCAAACGTAACGGTCGCAATCTGAGAAACGACGGTTTCCTTTTCCTCAGGTGCAATGCCGTAATAGTAGGCTAAGTAAATAATCCCCGCGAAAAGAATGGCTAGTAAAAAGCCCATGGCCATCAACGTTCTGGAGGCATTATTCGGGGCAGGAGACTTAAAATTGGGAATCGCATTGGAGATCGCCTCCACCCCAGTTAGAGCAGAACTTCCCGAAGAGAAGGCTCTTAGCAAAATGAACAGGGATATGCCAGCAATCGGTGTCCCCAACGGCGTATGTAAATCGGCTGAGATTTGACCTGTTACTATTTTGTACAAACCAACCCCAATAAGAATCAGCAGTGCCACCACAAACAAGTACACGGGATACGCTAAAATGGACGCCGACTCCGTTATACCACGGAGATTGAGGATGGTAATGAATAGCACGAGCGCTAGTGCAATCGGAACTGTGTAGGCATGTAAGCTTGGAAAAGCCGAAGTTATCGCATCGGTCCCCGCAGAAATACTGACCGCTACTGTCAAAATGTAATCGACCAATAAGGAGCCGCCTGCAAACAGACCAGCGTTCATGCCTAGGTTCTCTTTGGACACGACATAGGCACCGCCGCCTTGCGGATATGCAAAAATAATTTGTCTATACGACAAAATAAGGGCAACTAAAAGAAACAGAACACCGCAACCGATAGGGATTGTATACCAGAAGGCTGCCGCACTAATGGTAATTAAAACAATTAGAATCTGCTCCGGACCATAGGCTACTGAGGATAGCGCATCCGATGAAAGAATGGCCAGGGCTTTCTTTTTATTCAGTTTCTGCTCGCCCAATTCGTGGGACTTCAATGGCTGGCCAATTAACAAACGCTTCAGATCAGATAACAATGTGTGCACCACCCAGATGTTGATATGTTCGGTTTAGTTTGTCCTTATTCTCTAAAATAATTATAAATTATGGAAATACGGACAGAACTGCACACAAAAAAACGACCGATTCGCTCGGTCGCTTAGCAGAGTAAGCACTTCATACTGATTTCAAAAAATTGAAACTACGAAACAATCTCCACATCAATCAACGTAAACTCGGTCACATCCACCAACCCACGATTAGAAATACGAATCTCCGGAATCACCGGTAGCGCGATGAGCGAGAATGTCATATACGGCGCGTTTAGGGAACAGCCGATTTGTTTCCATGCTTGATCCATCTGTGTGACTTCCGCCACTACTTCAGGCAAAGACTTCTCTGACATGAGTCCAGCGATCGTCATTGGGACCTGTGCCAGGACTTGCCCATGTTCGACCACGATCATGCCGCCGCCCAGCTTCACTAGCTCATTCGCCGCGAAGGCCATATCGGCTTCATCAATCCCCATTACAAGAAGATTGTGGCTGTCATGGGCCACTGTTGAGGCTACTGCCCCCGACGTCATACCAAAGCCATGTGCAAAGGCAAGCGATATCTGACCCGTACCCTGGTGCCGCTCGATACAAGCTAGACGAACCACGTCTTGCGCAGGGTCAGGTTGAATATGACCCGCGTCCACACGCAGCTCTGCTGTCATCTTTTCAGTTCTGGCGCTATTTTCAATAACGTTGATCACGTTGACTTTCGTTGTCTCTTGCCCAGCCTTCGATGCAAGCTTGAAGTCGTCGGCTGTCAGCTCCCGCTTCACGTTCATGGACGTACGTATATGCGCAGGATACGTAAACACAGGGAACTCTACCACGAGCTTCCCTTGCTCAGCAATCACTTGACCATCCGTGATAACGGTGGTTGGCTCCATCTTCTGCAGATCATCGATCAACAGAATGTCCGCGCACTTGCCTGGTGAGATTGAGCCTAAATCATGCTCCAGCTTAAAATAGCGCGCCACATTGATCGTAACCATTTGAATCGCTGTGACCGGATTCACGCCTTCTTCTATCGCGCGCCGCGCCACGTGATTAAGGTGTCCTTTTTCCACTAGTGTCTGTGGATTCACATCATCCGTTACAAGCGAAATATTGGACGTATTTACGCCATCCTCGGTGACGATCTTGATGACTTCTTTGACATCATGCCACGCTGAGCCTTCACGAATCATGAGATGCATCCCCATGCGAACCTTATGCAGACCTTGCTCTCTTGTTACCGTCTCATGGTCGGATGTTACGCCAGACGCTAAATAAGCTTGCAGCATGCGATCATCGTCACTTGGGAAATGTCCGGTAACGGTCTTCCCGCTTAACAGCGTTGCTTCAATTTCTCCGCACATTTTGGGATCACCATACACCACGCCTGGGAAGTTCATAACTTCACCAAGTCCCACCACATTGTCCCACTGCAGCCCCGCTTGAATATCGGCTACTTCCAGTGTAGCGCCGCCATCTTCCAGATCATTGGTCGCAGGTACGCAAGAAGGGAACGTAGTGAACACTTTAAGGGGCAGCTGCTGCCCTTCTTCATGCATCAGTCGAACACCCTCTGAGCCGAACACATTCGCAATCTCATGCGGGTCCATGAAGATACCTGTCGTCCCTTTCACAATCGCCGCTTTGGCAAATTCCGTCACAGATAGCATCGTGCTCTCTACATGCATATGGCCATCCAGTAAGCCTGGCACCAGATATTTCCCGGCTGCATCGATCAGGACAGTTTGAGCTCCGATGGTATGATCTGCCTTCCCTATATACGCAATGCGCCCAGCAGCAATCGCAACATCCATATGTGTAAGAAGTTCACCTGAATGCACGTTCACTAAGGTACCATTTTGAATAACAAGATCAGCCGCAGCTTCTCCCATTGCAACCTTAGCCAATGTACGGCTAACGTCAGTAAGTTTATTTCGATTAGGGGTATATGTCATAGATTCGTGCTCCTTTGTTCCTACATTAAAATACGTAATGATTATTAAATGTACACTTTAATGGATAGGAGAGCAACTTGCGAGAACGCCTTATCAATGTCTAGCTATTGTGATGAACAATCAACCATACGCCTTGCTCAAATGCTCCGAAATCGACGTAAAAGCGAAATCCTTCAACATGTGTTCCAGCTTAGCTTTCGTTCCTTTTACATTATAGTAATGAATGAAACGCTCTTTGAAGGGAAGCTCCAGCTGGTGCTCCGTCGGATCAATCTCGCGAGGATGCAAATAGACAATGGAGCTCTTACCTTGGCGGTTAGCCGATTGAATGGCTTTTCGAATGATCATCTCGGGAAAAAATCTAAAGTAAAATCCACCGGAATAGCCGATATTTCTCCCCGCAGCTCGCATCACAGACATCGGAATTTCGTATAAATGAAGTTCTCTGCCGTTAACGATTGGTTTATGAATCTCAGTAGGCGCTGTTGGAATGCCGTATAAGAACGTTTTTACAGGAAAAATACTTGCATCATAGATGAGGCCCATCTCTTCCAACACTTCGAGGTAGTGATGATTACTTTCAACGATCGACCATGACGGTGCCCGATACCCTTGTACCTTCGTTCCGGTTAGATTTTCGAGAATATCAATTGATTTTTGGACATCTGCACGAAACTCTTCTCTCGTCTGCTTGTAAGCTAATTCATGGGCATACCCATGAGAGGCGACATCATGACCCTCACGCGCGATAGCCTGCACGATATCGGGGTAATCCTCCCCAATACAGCCAAGTGTAAAAAAGGTCGCTTTACATCCCGCATCGCTGCACATCTGCAGCAGTGTATCCATATGTGCTCGGAAACTCGAGCCCTTACTGCGGTCTGGCTTTACATCGTCGTAGTTCGCATGAAACCATTCCTCAATATCGAATGTGAGAATGTTGTTCATGGGTTTAGTAAGATTCACAGGATTCAAAGAGTTAGACATGCTTCTTGCTCCCCTTAATCGCGAAAGAGGTGCACAAACGATCATAAACCTTCCACTCTGCGCTTCCTTTCGTCACGTACGGGAAGGGATGATAGATCTTTAAGAACTCTATATGCTCAAATCCGTGTTCGATGAACACTTTTTTCAATTCAGCCATCACGTACATACGGTCAAATTTTTTCGTTTTTTCAAACAATTGCAACACTTTCCGCTGCCAGGACTTCTGGTGCAAGGTTTCAATGAGCAGGGTTCCACCAGGCTTTGTCACCCTAGCCAGCTCTGCAATAACGGATCGATATTGATCGATAAGTTGAATCACACCAATACATAAGACGAGATCAAATTTGCCTTCCTCGAAGTGAAGAGCCGTCAGATCATCCGATGATGTGCGAAGTCCTCTTTCCGCGGCAAAGGCCAAGCTTTTCTCCGAAAAATCCACGCCATAGACGGTGTTTGCCCTAACAAGCGGCTCACTAAATGCCCCCACGCCACAACCTGCGTCCAGTATGTCTTTTCCTTGCAGCTCTCCGAGCCACTTTAACGTTTGATTGCGCTGCATAAAGAAGCTTTCCTCATTATAGTAGTCGGAGGATTGCACGGACGCACCGTGAACTTCTGCCCTCTTGTCAAAATATTGCTTCCAGCTGAGATTAGCCATGATCGATTTCCCCCGATTTTGATGTGTTATGGCATGAGATACTTGATGAGCTGTTTACCGATCGGTTCTGTCACAAAGTTAGGCATGACCTTCCAGAGTTCTACGAAGAACCGTAGCTTTTCTTTGTCCGGAGGACCCGCCTTTTTATTGGTGCTGCCCATGACATAATACGTGAGCTGCTCGGCCTTAGCCCCCCATTGTTCTTTGTATTTATACGTGCCTGAACCCGTTTGTGAACGACCTAGATCAAGCTTCTTCATACCGCTTCTAATCCCCAATTTTACCGCTTCCCAGTACATAAAATTATTCAAATATTTGTGATTATAAGCCGTCAGATTCGCACCATACGGATAATACAGCGTCGAGTTCCCCGGACTTTTGAGCAGTAACATGCCTCCAACGACCTCACCGCTCTCTACGTCTATGACCGTCAGCAGCTCAGCGTGCCCAGGGAAATTGTCCAAGAAGCGTTGGAAAAAGGAAATATCCTGCGCGGGCGACCCTAATTGCTTCATCCGCCGAACATACACCCGATGGAATGACTCCAAATTCCCCTTATCGTACGAAGCCGTAAACCAGTTGTTCTTGTACACTTTCCGGACATGGTTTCGATTGCTGCTAGACGAGAGGGCAAGCACTTCTTCTTCCGTCGTCAGTGGCAATACAAACGTATGATTGCTAAGGTTGATGGGCCCAAGCTTGTCATTCTTAATGCGGTGCTCATTCTTAAACCTCAACTCCACATAGCTCAGTTGGTAGTTCTCCTTAAGATCCGCTATGGCAGCCATCGCAAAGTGACCAGACTCCTCATTGATGGCACATATGTCCAAATAATTGATAAAAGGAAGCGAGACTCCCACCTTCTCGAGTCCTAAGTTGCGACCGCTAATCAAGGGAAGTAAGGCACATATATCATGATTGCGATCTACAATCGCATGGTATAAGCAGCGGTACCCAAACGTATCGCATAGAATTTGCCTAAAAGCTAACGTATGGTAAATCGTCCCCTGAGACCCTGCTAACCTGTCCCAGGCTTCCTTCATCTCTTCGGTATAAGGAACACAACGGTACATGCCTACTATCCTTTCAACCACAAAATGACACCAATCATAATAAACACACAACCAGCCCATTTCATGGCGCTAATTTGTTCATGGAAGATCATGATAGATACTAGAATCATAAAGATATATTGAATACTCGATACGAAAGTCACATAGCTCAGATCAAATTGGGACAGGCAATAAATCCAGATGAATGCAGCCAGCGCATAAAAGGCAAAACCCGTCACAATCAAGGGTGTCGTCATGTAACCTAGGGCAATCGCCATAATTCCACCTTCAAAATTGACAGCTCGACCCCCTATTTTAAGCAAGGTACTGGCCACAACCGTCATAAGTACGCTGGCAACTAACATGATGTATTTGATGATTTTTCCTCCTCGTTGCTTTTCTTCTCCAGCTCTTCAAGCCTTAGCTTCGTCAATCCAAGCTCCTGCGTAAGTGCCTTATTGTGCAGCTTCAAGCCTGAGATGCTAATACTCGTATTCAGCAGAAGCAAGTAGGCAGAGGCAATTAATATGGCAAAAAAAGCAGAAGGCGCATAGTCGATACCAAGCAGCTTCGAGAACCACTCCATCAGATTCGTGAACATGGACATAATCAACGTAAATATACCAATCACAAACCAGACAAGCGCATACTTCTCTCGAAGTCTTCTAGCTCTAACCATCATAAAAACCGTGCAAATTAATATAAAGCTGAAAATCACACCCATTAATTGCACACTATAGAGAGGATGCTCACTCGTTAACATACCTACCACCTCGTCCTTGTCCTTGTATAGGAGAATAAGATCGACATAATGACCTTCGTCATATAGTAGGGACTTTTGATCGGAGTAATCGATGAGACACCATGCTCACGCTCTCTCATTTCAACACCAATTTCACCGATCCGAAGCCCGTGCTTGCTCAGCAGAATAATAGCATCCGGCTCCGGATAATCGTCGGGGTAGAATTGGCTTAAGAGCCCAATGCTCTTACGATTATACATACGAAAACCTGAGGTTCCGTCTGTTATTTTGGTCTGGATTAATAGTCGAAATAAATAGTAGAACACTTTAATCCCCAGTCGCCTAGTCCATGTCGTTTGGAACGATTTGATATCTAGAAATCTAGAACCAATAACCATATCGCACCCCGTTTGCGTCATATACGCATAAAGCTTGTTTACCTCACTGGGGAGATGCTGGCCATCGCCATCAATTTGTACCATATACGAGTACCCGTTAGCATTGGCATATTTGAAGCCTGTTTGCACGGCACCACCAATCCCCAAATTAAAGGGAAGGTCCACGACTTTCACATCTCCACCGGCCTGTTTGGCAATCTCCGAAGTGTGATCCTTCGAACAATCATTAATGACAAGAATATCGCAGTTCGGCAAATTCTCGCGCACATCTCTGATTACTTTTAGAATATTGTTCTGCTCATTAAAAGCCGGGATTACAATGAGTATTTGTTGTTGTTCCATTGACGCAGCCTCCCCCAAAGTGTGTTGGTTATGACCCGGATTAAGCTGATCAATCTTTCGGCCCCATACCCACAGACGATACATATAAAGGGTAAAGCAGGAAGCTTATAGCGATACATACTATCCATGAACAGCACCATACAAAAAATAAATATCGACAAAATAACCAACCAAACAATGGATGTCCTTCTGAACATGTTGTTCTTTATCGTTGCATAAGTTCCAATAATAAATAGCACTAAGGGAATGAGATCCTTGCCAAACTTAATCAGACCCGACAAACTTCGAATATCTGTCTTCCATACCCACCAGCCAATAAAAGCGATTGCTCTTCTTCCATATAAAAGCAGGACATGGTCCCAATTATGAATAAGAAAACTTAGGATTAAGCTGCCGAATATATCCATGCGATAATCGGGTCGATAGAAATAGTCATGACTGGAAGGATTATCATAGATCCATCCCTTGGCGTAAATGTTATATAAAACTAACTTCGCGTTATATTGTAGAGAGGCAATGAGTGGATTGAATTTCTGACCCAAAGCAAGATAACTAACAACAGCGAGGATGAATAGTAAAGCGCCTACAATTGGGTATCTATACCGCTTCAGTAGAAGAAAGGTTGTCTGTTTGTTCAGATTGATTACGAGATAGAGTCCTATAAAAGCAAGTGTCAGGACACCCGTTGGCCGAAAGATCAGCATGATAAGTGAAGAAATGATGAATAGTATGGTCACTATTTTCTTTTTACTCTCCAGCATGATTAAAAGAAGTAGAACATTAAGTAGAACTAGATTCATAAAAAGACTATCTGAAAGAATGTACATCGACCAAATCATCATGTGCCAGGACGTGGCATAGAAATACGAGGCGACAATAGCGGTTACTCGGTTAAATAAGCGTAGTGTGATGAAATACACGAGGATCACACACAGGGCAGTTGTTACAGCTTGTATAAAAATAACGGTTTGCGCTTCCTTAAACACACCGATTAATAAGGTCAAAATGAGGTTATATCCCATGTAGAGAAGATCATTCATATGTAAGCCAATTTTAAAATCTGCTAACAAGGCGTGGGCGTAATCCAGATACCACTGTGAATCATCCGACTTAGGGAGTCCCTTATCTGAATGCAGGATAAAGAAGTAATACTGTAAGACACGCTTAAGGGAAAGCAATACAAGGGGGAGGAGATAGACCCATTCGTAATTCTTATATTTCACATAGATACGATAAATCAGATACACTCCGCAAACAACTCCATATCTGTAATTGTAATTGTGATCGAATTGTAAAAAAAGTGTGATATAACTATGATTAAATTGTGAAAACAACTTAGAATTTTCGACATTGCGTGATAAATTCCTGCTTCTTTTGAACTAATTAACAATAAATTTATATTAGCTATCTGGAGGTGAGAAAAATCCTCTTTTACGCAATGGAATTTGGCCGAAAAGTACGTCTCCTGACGTGATATACGCAGCATTTTAACTATCTCCACTATCCCCTTCGCTCAGTTACAATTTCCTGTCTGACAGTCAACGGGAATAAACACATCTTTAGTACTGTTGTCCTATGGTAACATTTACCTTAAAATGAAAAGGAAACGACAAGAATTTTTCTAGGGCGGTGACATTTATTCATGAGTTATCAATCACATGTGAGAAACAACGCATCGTCAGAACAACTCGATAAACATTCGAAATCAAACAGCTCGACTACACACGGTGGAAAAGCTGATCGCATGTCTCCTTTTTCCACTTCACATATTGCACAACTTCAGAGAACAATCGGCAATCGCGCCGTCGCTCAATTATTCAGGTCTCAAACATCAACACAATCACAACCAGATAAACCGATTCAGAAGAAGGAAAATAACACAGGCATGCCCGACCATCTCAAATCAGGGGTCGAAAATTTATCTGGCCTGTCCATGGATTCCGTAAAAGTGCATTACAATTCCGATAAACCTGCTCAGTTGCAAGCCTTAGCTTATGCGCAGGGAAATGACATCCATGTAGGACCTGGTCAAGAGCAGCACTTGCCTCACGAGGCTTGGCATGTCGTCCAACAACGTCAAGGCAGAGTAGCCCCAACACAACAAGCTGGTGGTGTCGCCATTAATGATGATCATGGATTAGAATCCGAAGCCGATCATATGGGAGCGAAAGCATCTGATTTAGGCGGCGAACGTATGCAAATGAAGCGATCGGACAACGATAGTTTAGTAAGTGGAGAAGCACCAAGCTCTTCGGATACGATTCAAAAAGTGGCTGCCACTCTGTACGACGGATTGGATAAGGACGATCCCAGCACCTATGATGTCGGGGGCGGGCATTCCTATGCCGATCACGGAGCGCATACGACCGAAGAACAACAACGCGAACGATTGAAAAGCGGTACCGCACCTTCCGGTCGAGTGAGTAAAGTGCCAACGGGCAAAGCCGCATCCAAATTCGTTTCGGATGATAAGCATAAAGCGGCTTTCACCAGCGCTTACAGTACTTTGGTTTCCAAAAACGCGCCAAAACAGAAGCTCGTCGGCATGGGTACAATCATCAGCGTGCCAGGTGCAGGGGTCGGTTATCTCCGTGATGGCACAGAGGTCACTTGCGATCAGGTCCAATTAGATATTCAGCCAGACAATGGCAAGTTGAAAATCAATACGATGTTTCCAGTAAGCTAGGAGGATGAGGGCATGGGTACATCTGCAGTGAACAAATTGAGTCAGGTGCTGAATGAGCTGGCTATAGCATTAACTGTCGACGGATCGCAAACAGTTGATAAGCAAGCTTTAGCGGAGCACATTGCAGAAAATGAGCTTGAAGAAGCGGGAGCTGCTCCTTCTTGGTTAATCGATCTCCTCACCGCAGTGAGCGATCGAAAGGTCACGGGAGCTTGGGTTGACTTCAAGCGTGGGACAGGCGATGACACGAATATCTTCGATTTCATCCGGCACCTGCACACGGTGCTGCCGATTGCGTACGAGAACAACGAGGAGAGCTGGTTATTAACTTTCCCGCAGCTTGGTCTGGAAGCTTGCATTTCGTTAGAGGGTTCTTGCTACAAGGTGAGCGGCATCGGCGATACGTGGGAATTAGAGGATGCGTTGAATGACTAAAAAACAGTCCCCGAAGTAAGTAGGTTACTACTTGGGGGACTGCTTTTTTTATTGTCTATGGTTGCTCTCTTAATCCTTATACGGATCAAACTCATCGGCACCAGCCATACAAACACCGATCGGCTTCAAAACATGCAGAACCTCAATCGTCTCTTCGTGCGCACCTAGCACATCTTCCAGCTTACGATACACAAAAGGACTCTCGTCCGTTCCCGCTCCACGAAGCTCCACACCGTAATCCTTGACCGCATTCATCATGCGTTCTGGTGAAATTTGTCCACCGCTTCGGGTGCGGTTTTTCCAGTTCATTTTGCCCGCCGCTTGTGTCCGGCTCATCACCCTGCCGGCGCCATGCACCGTGCTGTAGTAAGCCTCCCGATTCTCATCGGTATCTTTCCCTCTGACGATCACGGAGATATCGCACATACTCCCACCAATAAAGCCTAATTGCCCTGGGGCAGAAGGCGTAGCCCCTTTTCGAACTACTATTGTATCCTTACCATTGTGGACCTCTTTCCACGCAAAATTATGATGATTATGCACCGCGAAATCCGCTTCTGCTCCTAAAATAGCAAGCACCTGCTCGATCACATAATCTCGCCCCGCATAGGCATACCGCCCTGCCAGCGTCATGGCCCTGTAATACATGTCTCCCATTTCACTCGACAAATCCAGAAGAATCGGCGGTTGGTCCATCTTTTCACCTGGTGCGTTGCCCAGAAAATCGCGGCCGGCCGTCAGATTAATGAAACCGCTCGCTGTCTTATGACCGAACCCTCGGCTGCCAAAATGATTCGCCACCCACACACGGCCCGTGCTCACTTCTTCAAACACATCCACAAAATGATTGCCGCTGCCCACGGTTCCAAGCTGATCACGTGCTAAAGCCTTTAACTTGTCGTGCTCTTGTTTACCAATTGCTTTATACACATCCCAATCCGGGTCATCGAACAAATCATGATCAACCTTCTCATTGTTTACACGACCGATACCAAAGGAAATTTTCCGTGCAATGTGATCCATGAGTCCTGGCATACGAGACTTTATATCCCCAACCATGAGATTGGTTCTTACTGCTTTATTTCCACAAGCAATATCATAGCCTACACCTGATGGTGATAATTGACCGTCGTATACAACAACTCCGCCTATCGGCTGGCTGTATCCTTTATGATGATCTGCCATGAGGAGTGTCTGAACGACTCTTCCTGTTTCTGAACATGTTTTTGCTTGTGACAAAGCGCCCTCATCGGGTTGTCCCCAGACGCGTACGCCGTTTATATTTTGATACGCCATGTTTTTCATCTCCTGTAAGTGAAAATTAAAACTCCTATCCCCATACTTCCTTCAATGCTGCTCGAAATAACGCGTCAAGCTCCCTATCCTGACCCCCCTCACCAACCTGCATGGTGGATGCGGTTTGATCATAATAGGCGATTCTCGCCTCCAAAAACTCATTTAAAAGCTTACCTCAAGTCCCATTTTTCAATTCTTCAAGGATTTGTTGATAAACATCGGACATAGACTTTCCTCCTTCGTACATGTTGTATTCAATCCACTAACTCTATCGCCGCTACCCGCTCAACCAGAGTTGAATAGCCTTGCACAGACTGCGCAATGTAGGCAAGAACTGTGTCACTCCATCCGTAAATGTAAAAGGTTTGCGCATCCTGCACCGGAACCATCGCTTGCCGATAAGGCGCAATATCGACGATGAATGCCTTCACATCACGGTTAACCTTCGCACGGTACCGCTTCAGCTCTTCATAGAAGGCACTGCCGCTGTTCTGCTGTTCGTCTGTGATGATGATGATTTGATCTACATTCTTTTGTTCCTGAATTAGCTTCCTTACGGGCGCGCCTGTATCCGTTCCACCACGTGCTTGAATCTGTGCCGCTTGCGTTAAGATACTATCCTTACGGGAAGGGTTCGCATCCACAACATCGGTATCGAATAGCCAGAATAGGGAGTTTCCTTGCGTCTTTTTGTATAGTGCCAAGGCAAAAACCGAACCGATTTCCAGATATTGACCGCTCATGGAACCTGAGATATCCAAGAAAATAGCGGTACGCTCACCTAGCTCAGGCAAATTATCAAAAGTGAGATCTGTCGCTTCTCGCAACGCATCTCGCAAATCTGGATGTTCCACCTGGCGGAACGCAGTTGCTAACCGAATTGGCATGATTCTCGCTTTGCGGAGCGCTCCCTTATCCGTAATACGTTGAATGACATAATCCAGATTTTGTTTTTTGTCCAAAACACCGGCACGCAGCAAAGCATTCATATGGCGAAGCAACGCAAATGTCGGCATTTGAAACAGCAGCGCTTCCCACACTGCCTTCGATGGCTTGATCGCACCTGTTACGGTTTCATAGGGCAGTTTCCCACGCTCAATCCATTTGATCTGATCGGCTTCTGTTGTGGCATGTTTTAAATTCTCCAACGCCTCCACCTGCGGCAGCAAGGTAAAATTCGCCTCCTGTCCCCGCAAATAACGAAACAGCGCTTGTTGCTTTACATCCTGTGGCTTCGGATGTGCTGTAGCAATCGCATCTCCTAGACTATACCCTCTACCATGCCCGTTATACTTCATTGCCCAGTATTCAGATACATGAGCTAAGAAGCGATTCACCTGCCGTTTCACAGCTCGGCCGCCTTCTCCTCGTCCAAGCCCATTCAATATCGTTAGAAAATCCGACAAATCGGAAGGAATGCGGATGATCAGCAGAAAGATCTTGCCGAATAAGTCTGGACGATACTGAGATAAAATCGCAAGTCCAAACAACGGCTGCAAGCGCATAAAGCCTTCATTTCGCGCGAACACAATCGCTTTCGCCATAAACGTCGGATTGGCATCAGCCATTTCGTGATGTAGCTGCGCAGCCTCGGTTACTAACTCATTTTGATCTGCATAAAAGGTATTGCTCATTGTATTGGTTAGAAGAGTCTGTAGATATTGTTCCTCCACAGATCGCGTGAATGCTGGATAGTTGTCTCTGTTAACCGTATTCGGTCTAAGTGTACCAAACAATTTCTTGGCCATGCTCATGTTCTTGAGCCTCCTTTAATTAAAACACTGGTGAGGAAAAAGCAAGATAGGTCGTCTGCAGGATTCGAACCTGCCGTATTGCCCGGGTTTACCATTGGTCGATTTAGCTCGAAGTAACCCATCTCAGCGCCTCACCAGTTAGTCTTTTCGTTGATCATCATCGAGGAAATGGGTCGGAAAGGTACATGCTGCTCTACCCCTGAGCTATTCCTCCACGAGGAGGAAGTTGGATTCGAACCAACGACACGCCGATTAAAAGTCGAAGTAACCCTTCCAGGCGCCTCGATGATGTTGGGGGCCTACACTGTTTCGCGTCGGCCTTATGTACCTATCTTCGCTCATTTTCATCCCATCGAACATGGCGAAAGTATTACGACAACAGAGAAAGTTTCCCATTTCGCCCAATTCCATCCCCTGTTACAATGGTAATACGATGTAAATGGGACGGAGGAGTAGGGTGGCTAAGGAAAGCTTTGATAAAGAAATCCAGTTTCTTCGCATGCTCGTGTTGACGAGTGGCGCCTACAATAGACAGCAATTCTCAGAGCGACTGGGCATTTCTATCCATACCTTTGACAAGACGATTCGACGGTTAAAAGAGATCGTTAGCTCGACGTATCAGCACTTACCGCAGGAGGAGCGCAAAGAGTTCGCCGAAACGATTCGCTTCAGCTATTACGAGTCCACCGATCCGATGTTGCTATTTTTGTTTCGCGCCAAATCGCTGAAAGAATCTGAATCTCAGAGAATCTCGTTGCTTTTAGCCGCCATGAACGAACGAGCTTTGACAGCCATGGAACTATTGGACATCTGTTGTACCAGTCAATCGTCCGATCTATCCTTGCCTGATGAGAAAACCATTCGTTCTGACCTCAAGTATTTGGAAGAAGTTGGTGTCATTGCAAGACAAGCAGGTGCTCGTCCCTATCGCTACCGTATCCAAAATGATTTGATCCACGGACTGACGGACGATGAGCTTTATGATCTCTATGATTTCGTAGATGTCATGGCGAACACGCAGGTCCCTTCTGTTCAGGGTTATTTGCTGCGCGATGGCTTGAAGAAGCATTTTATTCGCCAACAAGCGGAGAAGCACGCGATTGAGCCTTTTTTATATAAATATCACTATTATTCTAGAATCCTAGATGAAGCGCATTTGTTCATGCTCCTTGGTGCAATCCGTAACCGGCGCAAGGTTCGATTCCTCTATTTTTCACCGAAATCCGAAAAAAGCTACGCCTCCAAGAACACCAATCCGCTATTCGAGCGGGATACGAACGGAAAAGTGGAGAAAACGATCCCGCTGAAAGTGGTCTATGATCATCAATACGGGCGATGGTATCTACTCGGAAGTGGCAGAGAAGGCGTACGCAAGTATCGCTTAGAAGGGTTAACGCAGATCGAAGAGGATGAATCCGTGGACGAGGTTGCTTTTGGGACTAGGATGAACGAGCTGCAGGAGAAAATTCAGTATAGCTGGCTAATTGATACGGGGCGGCCTGTGACGGTTCGTGCTCGATTTTACAATCCAGAAGGTTCGGCGCCTAACTTTGTTAGGGAGCGAGTCATGCTACAAGGTCAATGGGGACAAATCGTGCAAGAGGATGAGCACTCTTTTATCTATGAGATTGTGGTGAACGGGACGACAGAAATTAAGCCTTGGCTGCGCAGTTTCGGGTCTAGCTGTGAAATACTCGAGCCTGCTCAATTCCGCAGAGAAATGATTGCCGAATGGAAGGAGATTCTAGCTTATTATGAATCTGTTTGAGAAGATTTTTAATTACCAAATTATTTCCCGGCTAGAGGATTCAGGTACGTTCATGGTCACTTCGCACGAGAGGGCATGGCTTAAGACGATGCTTGGGCATCCTGCGGCTAATGAGGCTTTCACTTCTGATACGTTGGATAAACTACGCGTGATCCTAAGTCAAGATCAGGTTATGGACACCTCGGATCACCTCCTTGAAAAAGCCCGCAGTAGGGAGAAACAAGTTTACCACCCCCTTTTGCGGGTTTTACGCAGGCTTATTTCGGAGAGAACTGGAATACGCTTAACCTATGAGATTAAAAGCGGACGCATGCAATCAGACCAATCTGGGCTTCCCTATAAATTAGAATATTCCATGGTCAAAAGAGAATGGTACCTGCTTTGGTATGATTTTCGGCATCACACAATCATGCGCACTAAATTAGATAAGATTATAAGTGTCACCGCTGAGGCATTGAAAACAGAGGATGCAGATAGCATTCTGATGAAGAGCAAAAGGGCTCTAGACGCTCGGAAAGGCGAAACCGTCCTTGAGGTCGTTCGTGATTACAATAGAGAGCTGTCGCGTATTCTATATGCCCTTTCCAGTTTTGAAAAAGACGTTGCCTATGATACCGAGAATGATATCTATAGAGTCAGGGTAACTATTCTTGGGGACGAAACGGAGTATCTGCTTTCGAAGATCCGGTTTCTCGGAAAGCGTGTCCGGGTCGTTGAGGGAGATTTTTTAAAAAGACGTATGCTGGAGTCGGCGACAAAGGCTTTGGCGCGTTACGGAGTAAGCTCGGTCGACGAGGACAAGGAGGGAGCTATATAAAACCTGCGGATGATAGGGATAACGGCGAGGCCATCTCAAAAGTCAATTTAGACCTTATGGAATAGCCTCTCAAGGATATAGCGGAGATAACTCCACATCGATTCGATCAGCTATTAGCGTATAGAACTCGGGAAATCTTGGATCTGCTTTACTTGCGATCTCTTCAAATGTTCGAATGTATAGTCCCGCTGCACTAATCGCAGTTATTATCTCACCGACAGTCCAGCTTCGTACTAACACATTACGCAGCTCAGAACGTTCTTCCTCGGGAAGCAGCTTAGCAAACGCCACTTGTCCTTCCTTAATGCGATCATCAAAATAGTTGCCAGTTGGCTCTGGCAGGTTATATGTATTCAGCCATGCCCGTGCAAAAGGATGAAAGTCGGTCAAAATAAACCGGCCCTTGTTCCATAGTCTACGTTGAACCACGCTGAAAATAGCATGGAGATCTGTAAAATAATGCAAAACACCAAACTCCATCAACACGATGTCAAATTGGCCTAGCGTTTCTTCGTTGGGGATATCCAAAGCATCCGAGCAGATATAATCAATTTGAACTCCAGTAGCTGCAGCAACCTGCATCGCGTACAACCGATTTTCTTCCGATATGTCCACCACGGTCACTTCCGCACCTAACAATGCCAGAGAAATTGCCTTTCTACCGTGTGAGCCTAGAAGGTTAAGAACACGCTTTCCTGCTGGATCACCCATATACTTTAGCCAGTAACGCAAATGATGTTTGTGTTCTAGTTTCAATTCCGCTGCAAGTTCTTCTGGTGTTCCAAAATGTTGAACCCATGCTTGATACGCTTTCGTTTCCCATGCCATTTTGTTCGCAGTAGAGAGTTGTTTTTGCAATGACATACCTCCCAGACTTATTTAATTACTCCAGATGGTATATAATACCATTTACTTTTTTATTGTCAATATTTTCTTTTCAAAAAATAAAAGAGCCGAATGGATCGTGCTCATCCACTCAGCTCTAAGCATTATTTTACAATAATTTGTATAACATCACTTACCGTTGTTCCACTTTCATTCATAAACTCGCCACGATACTGATAACCGCCAGGAGCTTTCCCAGAAATGTGTGTCGTTGCTGATTGCGCACTGGGTGTGTGTGAAGATAAAGCTTGCGTCTCAATAAGTTCACCATTTTCGTATAAGCGATACGCTACCGCGTTCGTCCCCCACCACATATTCGCGGTAATGGTATAGTTCCCATCTTGATCCCAGTTGTCACTGGACAACACAGGTTTTCCGGGATTCGCTTCAACTACTGTGACGGTGTGTGGATCACACGCAGTCTTCCCAAACGAATTCGATAACTCACATGTATACACATAGGTTCCGTTGGGCTTACCTTGAATCGGAATCATGGAAGTCTGGGCTGCTGGCGATGCATCGGCCAGTGGACTCGTTTGGATCAGCTGGCCATTCTCGTACAACTTATACAGTGATCCATTATTCCCCCACCACATATTCATCGTAATCTCGTAATTTCCATCCTGCAAGCCTGTCGTAACAACATTGTTATCCGATAGTATCGGTTTAGCTGGTGCGAGTACGTTGTTGGCAAGTGCTGAGCTAAACGACTGCCGCTCGAACTTAACGGCATCAGCCCTCGTATAAATCATATCCGCAGGAAGGGTTGGCGGATCTACGGTAGTCGCAGTCTCCCTAGTCAAACGAACATACTCGCTGCCGTCTCCTGTAAAATCGAACGTACCAAGATTAACCCAGCCCGACGAGCCGACTGTCGCATCGAGATACGTGACCTCAGTCACCGACTGATGCTTCACTTCGACTTTGACATGATTATCGTTGGCCGTTGTATGGACGAGCTTGTAGATAGAAACCGTATATCTCCCCTCTGGAAACTGAGCTTTCCATGTCGCCGACGATCCTTGAACGGTTGAGTAACGGGATTTCACGCCAATTTTGTAACCAGCTAAATTGCTCTGGCTCCAAGATCCTTCTGTCGTGTATAACCCTGCCGTATTCGTGCTGTCGACGATAACCGTCAGATCCCTGATCGCTATGGTCAAATGTGGTGTTGATAAGGTAACTCCATCCAACGTTACCGTGGCCCACACCTCGATGTGATCGGTTACACCATCCAAGCTTTGAAGGGTCACCAAACCGTTGCTGTCCACTGTAGCCAGATCGGTTCTATCAACAAAATACTGCACGTTTGCCTGTGTCAAATCACCGATCAATCCGTTGTCCAAATAGCCGGTTACACTCAGTTGAGCCGCTTGCGTCATTTGCAGTTCGTCCCGATCTGATTGGATGACCACGGACTCCAATTGCAGTGTCCTATTCGGGTCTACCCACATCATGGCATCGGCAACTACCCTTGACTTGTTAGCCTTATTCGTTAATTCGACATACCCACTATCCCCTGCTGCAAAAGGATAAGCGCCTAGGAACACCCACGCCCCACTGGCCGTTGTCTGATCAACGGTAACCGTCTCCGAGCCACCGCTATAATACACGGTAAAGGAAGCATTGGTTGCCCAATTTTCGCTTGTGGCTGTTATTTGCGGTAACTTGTAATACACGCTATAAGTAACACTCTCTGGCAGCTCTGGCTGCCATTTCATTGTACTTGTTGCTGTGCCCGTGGTCGATTTGGCATACACGTAGTTATCGTAGTAGTAGTCATTGGCGGTGGTATCTCGTATCCAGACGCCTTCTGTATCCGCCTCCGTATTATCAACAATGATGGATGAGCCACCCTGCCATTCCGGTTGAACCGGCGTTGCTGCAACGTGATCAGCTAGATATAGCGTCCGCTTGCGAGTCTGTTTGCCGTCCGATTCCACATAGTAGGTGAAAGTCTTTGATAAATCATTTACCCGTATCGACCATTCCATCGGATAAATTGTATCTGGAACAGTCGTGTAGGTGGCGCCGCCATCCAAGGAGTAATGGATTGTCGCTGGCTTTGTCGTTTTGGCCTCCACGTAAGCATCGTAGGACGTTTCATCTGGCTTGACGATGAGCATGCCTTTCACAGCATCGATTGGACTGTGCACATCGAAGAAATAGCTTGCATCCGATGTATCGGCTGTTCGAACCTGGTGCAGCGGCACATCAATGTCGAGTCCTTCCACGATGATGGCTGTTATTCCCTTGGCCGAAACTGTTGCCTGAATGACTCCACCACTCATAACCGCTTGCTGTGGTGTCCCGTTATCGCGGATGATGGTGACGTTATAATCTTGCGCTGGGTTGAACCCGATCATTTGCGCATTCAATTGGATCGGAGTCTGTACCTCAGATGTCGATTCGTTACTTAAACTGATGTAGAATTTATTTCCGCTTTCTCCCGTTATCCAGTTCAGTTGTGGGTGGTTAGTCTCAATAATCCCCTTCGGCATCCAGAGCCACACGTTGGAATTGCCGTAAAATTGGCCTGGTTTATTCCCATAGAGGTGATATTTGAACCATAAGAAATTCGTTTCAAATACGGAAGGGAACGTAATACTCCCATTCGATTTCAGCGATTGTTCGGTAATCAAATAGTCCATCGTTTGTCCGAGCTGCGCCGGCATATGGTGATAATAGATGGATGTAGCTCCGCTTGGACCTTCCAGTGGAAAATCCGGCTCCAGTTGACTTACGGCGAAGCCCTTATAGTAATACCCTGGATAGTTAGAATAGCGCCCGATAACCGCATTATGAGCGATATCTTGCAGTAGTTTATCGCCGGTATAGAGCGACAACCTCAGCATAAACGGAGCCTCCTGCGCATTCATCCGGTAATAGCCGGTTGTACTCCCCGCTTCAAACGTCAACCCATTGGGTGAAACAAGCCAACTTTCCGCTTGTACGCCTCCAGCTACATCTTCAGGAAGTTTGTTTCTAGGATAGTCGTATTTCCCACTTTCCGGCCAGTGGAACGACTCCGCGTAATTATACGTCTCCGGCTGTGGAATCGTCACAGTGCTTTCGGGAACCGGACGAGCCACGAACATCGTGGCGTACTGCTTGGCTTCCTTGTATGCAGCATTCAAGTATTTAGGATCTTGCGTTTCCTCATACAGCTCCAAGATCTCCATCCACAGCTTGCTATAATAATAGATAAACTCATTTTTACTCACATTCGTGGTTGCAGGTATATCGATATTTTGAGCGATATAGCTGTCGGCTGCATCCTTAGCATCTTGTAGATACTGGGCATCACCTGTCATGCGATACATCATAAGGGGTTGAATGACCGGCCCTCTATCCTTCTGCTCAGGATCTCGCACAAGGTACTCTTCCTGACCCAGCGCCCCAATGCCTGCCGAAGTGCCCAGCATTTGATTAACAGCAGCTACACTTGAAAAATCGAACGGCAAGGTTGCCATTTTCCATAATGAGGGCACGCTGTATACAGGCTTCTGTGTCGGCGACCAGCCGATACCATTACGTGATACCCCGTACTGGATCAACGGCAACGCCCTACTATCGTAAAGCTGGTCGTCTCCGGTCAAATAATAAGCTCCAAGCAAAGCCGCATTCGATGTAGTTCGTACACTATCCTCATTCTCGATATCAATGAAGCCCTTGGCCCTACTCCACCACCCGCTTGGCGAAGGGACATAATTAACAGAATCGTCCCCCTGCGGCTCTATCTTGAGCAGATCGATCATATTGAACATCGCGTCAGTAAGCGAATGATCGGCCACATTTTCCCGATATGCCATATATTCGTATTCCGTGCGGAGAATATCCTCGTAAGCATCATACAGTTTGCTTTTCTGAGCGATTAAGCCTATATGGAACTGATACGTGCTTTCCGCAGTCATTTGCGAATACGTCCCTAGTTGTGGCGCATAAAGAATCGGCTGTACACTGCCTTCATTATTCACAAGACTCATCCCAAGCCGCTGCTGGGAGACACCTCCTGTCGGTTCAAACTCAACCGGAAGCTGCTCTGATGGTACAAATACGCCATACGTCAGTGCATTTCCCGCTCCGTCATTTTTCTCAACCAGACTCATCGGAGCACTTAGCTCACGCAAGCTAGTTGATTCGACCGAACCTACCATTTTGGCATGCGACCTGAAGCCATTTAACACTTCATTGACACCAGAGACTGACTCTGTTGTGAAAGACTGATAGCCAATTACATAGTTGCCATTCCGACGAGGTGTAAAGTTGTAAGAAACATCCGGTTTATCCCCTGACATAGACCAATTCACCTGAAAATCGTAATCGCTGCCATGCAACGAATCGGTCAATACGGCAGTCTGGCTATCCGGAAAAGTAATCCCGTCAAATGTAAGCCAACGTGTATTCATCGTATCGTAGTAATTCGTTCGACTCCCCGCATTCCCATCCAATAAGACCCATTGTTCTTCCAGTCTTTCTGCCACATTATTGATAGGTACCCAGTTCCCCGTACCCGCGTCCTTGTAGAACAGATCACGAACGATGGATTTGCCGCCATCCCAAGCGGCTTCATAGAACGTCGCCTTATAGTTAGTGTTTTCAATACTGCCTTTCTCCGTATAACTAAGATTCGCCAGTGTACGGCTGCGCAGCGGAGGCAACGGTGGCGCTTGCTGCCGAATATTCCCTTCGAACTTGACCGCATCAGCACGCGTAATAATCGTTCCCGTCGTAGGTTGCGTTCGCGTCAGGCGAACAAACTCTGTATCATCACCGCTGAAATAATAGCTCCCCAAATCGACCCAACCCGCGGCGGGACCTGATGAAGGTCTTAGATCCATAAACATGACATCCGTCATCCCATTATGCACAATTTCAATTTTCACATTACTATCTGCTTTATCCGCCCAATCCAACTTGTAAAATGATATTTTCGTTGTTCCCGCTTCCAACCGCGGATTCCATGTGATCGTTCTTCCTACAGCATCTGTAAAGTTGGAACTGGAATTGTTGTACCCCTTCACACCTGTACTTGTGCTCCAATATGGAGCGGAGTATCCATTAATCTTGTTATCCACATCGACAGTGACCACACCATCCGTTGTGATGCTGCCATTATCAATAATGATTGTCTTATGAGGCTCTTTTTGCTGAATATTCCCTTCGAACTTGACTGCATCCGCTCGCGTAAGTATCGTGCTGGTGCTGCTGGTCGACCGAGTTAATTTGACGTATTCTTCACCAATCCCGGAAAAATAGAACTCTCCTAGGTCAACCCATCCCACAGGCGCCCCGAATGAAGGTCTCAAATCTATAAATTGAACATCCGTCGTGCCGTTATGAACAATTTCAATTTTCACATTGCTATCTGCTTTATCCGCCCAATCTAGCTTGTAAAATGATATTCTCGCCGTGCCTGCGTCTAATCGTGGATTCCACGATATCGTCCTGCCTACTGTACTTGTATATTTGGAGCTGGAATTCGCATACCCTTTCACACCGGTACTTGTGGTCCAATTCGGAGCCGAGTATCCGTTATTCATGTTATCCGCATCAGGGGTCACAACACCATCAATCGTGATGCTCCCGTCATCGATGATGATTGTCTTGTACGGTAAGGTATCTGCACTAGCAATTCCTTTTCCAAAAAAGCTGAGTGGCATTATCATCGTCATCATCAAAACGATTAAGAACAGCTTCTTTTTTATCATATAACTCACTTCCTTCCATTTATTGACAGCGCTTTCAAAACAATATTTTCCTCCTTTATTGAAATGATGAGAAAGAAGCAATAAGCCCTATCTGTCAGGCTAAATCTTCTCCGTCCGTTTTAGCATAGCATGTAACCTAAGCGTGAAATTTCTTTAATTTCTAGAATTTCTTATAAGATTTTAAGTGAAATGTCCCTTACGTTCTCCCATCCAGACACAACAATAAAGCCATCCAAAAGCAAAAGAGTCTACTTTAGGACGGCCTCTTATACGTGCAGCTGTGGATCCTCTACGTGACGAAGTGAATCGATTCCCTTATAGTGGCGGCTGCACCAACAACAACTTCCCTAGCTGGATCACCGTTTGATCGTACCAATCCAGATGCTCCTGAACATGCTGCCTGCTCCGCTCATTGCCGACTGCCGCAAACACAGCCGCTTTGTCTGTCTTCTCGGAGTCGATTTCAAAACGAACCGTATGGCTCCCATTCGGAAGCTCTGGCAAGTAAACAAACTGATTTCGATTATGATCATTGTAGGTTGTGAATCGGTCGACAAGGAAGGGCTCCCCACCATCCACCGTCACCTTTAATCTACCGGAATCAGGTCCTCCGATATCGAACAGCCCGATGTGCGTGCCTGTGAACTGCACCGTGATCGCCTCTCCAGGATCGACTGCTCGCCACAGGCCGGGAAACAACCAATCGTACTTGCGGGCTAGCTCAAATTCATCAGGCGTCACGTAAGACCATCCTGAAGATAATTGAGCATGCCCTTCCAGCGGCCGCATAGCAGCGTACTCCCACGGATTGGCCGGAACCAGCGGTTCCTCTGGCAGGTTATGTTCAACAGTTCCCGAACTATCCCCAAGTTCACGAATCCGCTCAAAGGACCGAGTGATCGTATCCGTGTAAATCTGATGTCCTTCAGGGATTAGTGGATGGATCGCATCATGCGTAAAAACAATAGCCCCGGGAAAGGACTCTCCTGCCTTTGCAGTGAAAACGAGCTTGCCTTCCGTCACCAATTGACTAACCGCCACGCCCAAATGAATCGAAGGGATACCGTAATAATCTGCCACTTCCTCCTGCATAAGAGCTCCCTTCTGGTATTCCCCAGACTGAAATCCGGCCACATCCCGCTCCTTCAGCGTATAAAGGAATAGAATGTCGGTAAACCGACTCTGTTTGTGAATTTGACGGACAATGCCTTCGATCCGCGCCTTGGACTCGGGTACTCCGCCATCGTTACCGACAAATTCAACAAACACGAGATCAGGCTGATGGCGCAGGACATCCGTCCCCAAACGGGCACATCCCAAATCCGATCCCGTACCGTCAATTCCTGCATTTACACAGCGGATATCCGCCTCGGGATATTGCCCCCGCAGCCAGTCCGCCGTCATCACCCTATATCCCTGAGAACGGGTATTACTGCCGCCAAAATAGACAATGGTCACCGTTTCCCCGTTTTCTAACTTCTGAATGACATTAGGTAACCCTCTTCGAGGGAAAAATTCCTGCATCACGACTTCACCTGACCTCACTAAGCATTTTTAGGTGCAAACAATTTGACAGCAAACACTTCATGATAAGGCGAACCGTAAGTTGCGCAGCAATTAATTCGGATTCGAGTTACACCTTTCGCATCAACCTTATGTTTATTCAACGTGTGATAATTACCACGGATACTCATTTCCCTCTCAGTTCCATCTTCGAAGGTCAAGGTCACTTCATAATCTTGCATGAGCGGTTCGATCGGATCGTCAAAATGCTCTAAATCCAACTGTGAATTGAAAACGAGATGCATTTCATCGAGATTCTTAGGGCTTGCAAAACAGAGTTCCAACCATTCCTGTCCTTCTGTACGTTCGGAAATCCAGCCGTTCGGCAGACCATACGGTCTGGAGTAACCATTGACGACATTGTCAGGATTATACATATCCTGCGCTGGCAGCAGATCCTTGAAGCAGATGCTCTTATTAAACTTCTTCAGCCTGGACGGCTCTTCCGGCCTATAATGGAAGGAGACCGCTCCTGTAATTTTCTCCTCATTACCGTATACGGCAAGGTTCGCCGTACCTTCCAGTACGATGTATATTTTATCGTCCGCTGGCTTCACGCACCCCAAGTCCAGCGTGATCCAATCGTCATAACCGGCAGTGATATCCACACTGTACGCTTTCAACTGGCTGGTGGGCATATAGTTTTCTTTCCGATCCCCGCCGAACAATTTCACATGCAGCGTTTCTGCATGCTCGGAACTATTTTTAACTCTAATCTGTACACTCTCCGCTACAGCGGTCTGAATCGGCAGAACCAAACATACCCCTTGCGCCAAGGAAATCGCTTCGGTCGGATGAAGATTGTCATAGCTGCGCTGAGATGAGGCACTTACACGTAATCCATCAGCAAAATACGGATCTAATTCCTCTTTAAGCCCTACAATCGTTTGCCCATCTCGAAGCAACAACGCTTGCAGCTCTCCCATATGCCTTTCGACGATATCTGCGGGGTCTACCTCATATTTCAGGCATAACGAAGCAGCCGTTCCAACGGCCTGCCCCATACAACCGCAGGTTGCCATTACCCTTGTAGAACCAAAAGCAACATGGGTAGCACTTATGTTGCGACCAGCGAACATGAGATTAGGTATATTTTGCGAAAATAAACTGCGGAACGGAATATTGTACAGGCCAGGCACGAAATTCCATGCTGTAGCGGGTCCTTCATCGTAGATGCCCTTAGCTGCATGTAAATCCATATACCAGCCACCCACGGATACAGCATCATCGAAATGCGGCTTTGTGGTCAAATCATTCTGAGACAACATGTGATTGCCAATAAACCGCCTCGACTCGCGCTTGCCTGGAATGGGACACACATAATCCAAGATAAGATTATCGACATCATCAAATTCGCCGCTATTTTTGATATAATCCCAAATCCCGTATACCAATTTCCGCAGCTCCAGTGCGATGTCTTCATTGTTGGCGATAACATCCATATGCCCGCCGTACTCCAGCCACCACAATCCGCCAAGACCATTGATTTTCCTAGGGAAAGCTCGATGGTTCAAACCCCTTCGGATACTTTCAAAAAAAGGCAGCTTCGTTATATCATAGGCAAAGCCGGGCCTCTTGTAAGGAACGGAATATTCTACATCACGGGCTTGGAAAAGAATCGTATCCCCCATGGTGTAATGATCTGCTACTTCTGGAGCCAAATCTTCCCCGTATTCATGCTTCGCTTCTCTTCCCCATCGGAAGTGAGCACCTGCCTGATAGCCGACAATCCCGTCGCCAGAGCAATCGATGTAGGTTCGGCTTTCAAAACGGAACTTCCTTTCAGAAGCTAATTGAATACCCTCCACCCATGCGATTCTGCTGTTCTCCATGCCTGTTTCATGCACACATGTATTCAGAAATAGCGCAATGTTAGGCTCCGCATAAACCATATCCAACAAGACCGTATCCGAAAGGGAGAGCATAAGCTTTTTGTTATATAACGGATTATAGTGAAAGATCTTCAACTTGAGTTCTTCCACTAACCCGCCCTCACGCGCATAATAGGATGGACTTTTACCGAGATAAGCCGACCCGTTAATATGAACCCTAACCTCGCTGCTGGCATTTCCTCCAAGCACTGGTCGATCATTAATAAGTGATACTTGCAGCCCTTGACGAGCAGCAGCAATCGCAGCACAAATCCCCGCAATCCCCCCGCCGACGACAGTTACATCCGCTTTAATAAGCTCCATTTTGATTACCTCCATGATAAGATACATCTATCATGGTAGTCTTTTTAGGCCCGTTTTTTTTACAGGATTTCTAGAAAAACTCATAGTTTATTTAGATTCATACCGTGTCATTTTGATCCGATATTGCTTAGGTGTATCACCCGTGTATTCTTTGAACAGTTTGCAGAAATACCCTTCATTGACAATGCCCACTTCCTCGCACAGTTCCAGTATCGAATAATCCTGTACTTTCAACAACTCGAGCGACAATTGGATTTTCTTACGATTGATGTAGCTAATTACGCCTTCGTTCATTGTTTTCTTAAAAAGGCTGCTAAAATACGATGGCGCTAAGTTCACATCCTCAGCGATAGCCTCCAGGGTTAAACGTTGTTTCAAGTTTTTCTCTATAAACCGCATAGCTCTCATGATTTCTGCCCGATGTACAAGTTGGCCAGCGTGCACATATTCGAATGTAAAGTCGCTAATATAAGCTAACTGCTCGCGAAATGCCATAAATTCAATAGGAAATTCGGCTATTTCCGTGGTTGGTATGTTCCCAGATTTAAACTTCATAACAATGTCCCTGTACAAGTCTCGAAGCATAGGAGCCATGATGGACCTATGGATTTTATGATCGGAAGCAAATTGGTTTAAATCAGCAAATTGTTTCTCCAGCTCTTCTTTGGAAACCTGTCTTTGCACCCATACTAGAAAATCAGTCAGTTTCTGCTGAAAATCTACTCTTCTGTCATTTTGATATTGAAAGCGATGCGAAGGAGTTTTGACTACTTTCTCCCCATGATAATAGAAGTCCTCACTCACATTACGAGCTTCGGTATACGCTTGTTTGATGGATTCCCAACCTCGATGCGGACCCCCAAAAGCGACAGATACCCTTTGATTCAAAAACTGCTGCAAATGGGAGACGATCTGAATTCCCAAAGTCTGGCAGGCATACTCCGTATCCATGCTACTTCGATTATTTTCCCAAGCAAGAAAACCAATAAACCGATTATCGGATAGATCCGTAGCTACACCCCTGCCACAGTTCATCACCGTTTCTTCGATGACATTCGTAATCGCATATTTTAAGATGTTTTGGTCAACCGCCGAATATTCATTGCGAAAATTTTCATACAAATTCATTTCAACAATAAAGCAGCTGTAGTTAGCTTGAAAGACCTGGGACTCCATGCTACCCGCAAAATTCGATACGCGATGAGAAGGTATTTCGCCTCTAATCAGTTCGTTAAAAAATTGCTTGCGGACCCTGTATTTATTTTCAAGAATGGAGACGTTTAACGATTGAAATTCCTCTTCTTTTTTCTTAAACTCATCCAGATTTCCGGCTGCTTTACCCAACGCTTTATCCAAATCTGCCTCATTCAACGGGACCTTCACAATGTACTCCAATACGTTGGCATGAATAGCTCGCTGTGCATATTCAAATGTGGAATAGGCAGTCAAAAGGATGAATTGCGTATGAGGCAGCTCGGGCTTTAACTGCTCAATCATGGCTATGCCATCCATTCTTGGCATAACGATATCAGAGATGACGATATCTGGCTTTAGCTTGAGGATCTCCTCGATCCCCTTCTGCCCGTTATTCGCTTTGCCCACTAAATGAAATTTCCTTTCCTTATGAGCGAGCTCGCTAAAAAATAATTCCAATCGTTGAATGATGAGATCTTCATCGTCGACAATGAAGCAGGTGTAATCTCTCACGTTTCATGCATCTCCTTTAAACGAACCTACCGGGAATACGGCGCGGACACTGGTTATCTCCTGAGGTTTGCTTTTGATTTGGAGCCCGAACTGCTCCCCGTAGTGAAGTCTTATTCGTCCATGAATGTTATTTAACCCAATTCTTTTCCTTTTTACTTCCGGGTTATTTGGGTCTTCCTTTAAAATATGTGGAATGCGATCCGCAGGAATACCCTCGCCTTGATCAATGACTTCGATGATAACGAAGCTGCCCTCCCTGTAGGCATGAATCGTAATTGAGCCTTCGATTCCCCCTCCGTTATAGCCATGGAAGATACTATTCTCCACAATGGGCTGGAGCAGCATTCGAAACACTGGAAAGTCCATTAAGCCGTCTTCAATTTGCTCAACTAAGTCAAAGTGCCTATTATAACGGATGTTCTGAATCTTGATATAGTCGGATACATTGCGCAACTCCTGACGTAGCGAAACCTTCTCTGCAGCGTCGGCGATCCCGTATTCCAATAAGGAAATGAGAGACCCGATCACCACATCTACTTTCTCTATTTGTCCGAGACGTATGACATTGCTAATGGATCCAAGCGTGTTATATAGAAAATGAGGGTTTATTTGCGATTGCAACACTTGAATTTCCAGTTTCCTCTCCAGTTCATTATGAAGCTCTGCTCGACGAATCAACTCTACAATCTGCTGCAGCATGCGATCGAATGCGCGGGAAAGGTCCCCGAATTCATCATTTCTTTTAATGATAACGGTCGTAGTCAGATCGCCCTGCTCTACCCGCTTCATTGTTGTTTTGAGTGCATAGAGCGGATTCCTTATATATTTGGCAATGAAAAAAGAAATAAACAAACTTAAAATCAAGCCTGCAATGAGAAGTCCTAGATAATAGTTTTCCAATCTGGACAACGCGGCTTCCAGTCGAGATTCATCGTTCATCGAGATGAGGAACCAATTGAATTTCTCCGTCGGCTTCTTCAGAATGGAGACGGGTAAGCCATCTTTGGTATGGAGTTGAAGGCTAGTTCCCGTCGTATCCAGAATTTGTTGGGCTGACATGTCTCCGATTGCGAAAGTATGATCTTGAATACTGAGAGGGCCTCTATTTTCCGAAAATCCAGCAATGATTTTACCTGATGTGGTAATTAAAGCCAGATTCATTTGTTCTTTTTTATTAATCTTAAACAAAGTTTCCTCAATCGCATTGAGATCCAAATCCACGGCAATCGCCATAGGAGTCGGAGTGCCGTTCAGATATCGTACCATTGTAACTGTCCAGCCGGAATACTTCGATTTATAAGGATCACTGACAAAGGTAGTCCTTCTGTTCTTGTCGGCCGCATCAAATAAAGGTTTTCTATCTGATAAAGGTTCATCGAAAATTCTTGTAGGCATACTTCCGCCTAGAATGGATAAATCACTATTGATCAAGTAAATATCACTAACGTAATTACTGTTGAGCTCATAGAGCTCTCTTAATTGCTTTTTAATTACTTCTGTCGTATTTATGTTGGCTTTCACCGATGTTTCGACCGAGAACAAGATTGTCTGGAAGGAGGAAAAATTAACCGTTAAATACTGGTCAACTTTATCCAATATTTGATTTGTGTAAAAAATATCGTTGGTTCTGATTTCCTTTTGGACATAGCGATAGGACAATTGGCTTATTAAGATGATGCAGCTTAATACGAACGCGAACACGATCATAAATAGTTTGATAGGCAAGCTGATTCTTCTTCGCATCGGTCATCTTCCTTTTACATCTTTATTAAACCAAGCATAGCATAGGACAACAAAGAGAGGGGCGATTTATCGCCACTCTCTTCGTTCATCTTACTTAATTAAACCTGCTTCTTTAAATTGTTTAACGGTTGAATCTTTGTATTTCTGCATGTCGAACTTCGTATCTAATGTTTTGAGGAAATTGTCCCAGTTCGTAAGAGGATCTTTGCCAGACATAAATTTGACTAAACTTTCATTGATGAAGCGTGTACGGTCAGCTGCCAACGTATCGCTCGGATCTGCTGTCAACAAGTTACCAGGTAAAGTAAGACCGACATATTGCTGATTGTTCTTGAACGCTTCTGCCGTCTTCGGATTCTGGAAGGAGAAGTACTCGGCATCATCACCACGGCGCGGCATTCTATAATGATCCACCCATAAGTACTTTTCTTTCATATCCTTGGATAATTCAGAAGTCTTATTTTTGATCTTGCCGTCTACGACATCCCAATGAATCCCCTTAATTCCGTATGCAAAGTTAGGATAGGCTTCTTTGTCTGTAAACATATATTCCAGCATGGACAGGATTCGAACAATTTTGTCCTTATCCGCTTTCTTGGAAATAGCCCATGAATTGCCTTGGAACGATTTTTTCTCCACGATTTGATCGCCGTAAGGCCCTTTCATTGGAGGAATGACGATCCATTCTGGTACTTCTCCGCCGATTTCTTTCATTTTCTGCTGAGCATCCGGTTCCAGTCTGCGGGCATCTCTAATCATAAAGCCAACTTTACCTTTAAATAACTTCTGATCCAATAGATCAGGGGTATTCATCGTCACCCAGTCGGGGTCCACAACTTTCGCTGTCATCATTTTATTGATGTAACCGAGTGCTTCCTTCATTTTAGGATCAATAAATAAGTACACCGGTTTGTTATCTTTCACATCAATGGCGGAGGGAGGATTAACGCCAAACATCCACATCAAGCTATCAAAACCATAGGTTTGCAGATTGCCTTCTTTATTCATACCGCCGATGAATCCGTACGTATCGTTCTTGCCATTTCCGTCTGGGTCTTTCTCTGTAAAGGCTTTCATCACTTCGAACAATTCGTCTGGGGTTGTTGGCACTTTCAATCCTAGCTTTTTTAACCAATCATTACGGATGAAGAAGCTGCGACTGATACCGTTTACATTATCATAACCGGGAACTCCGATGGTTTTTCCTTGATAAGCTGTCGCTTCCCAAGAGTCTTTAGCAAAACGTTTCTTCAATTCAGGAAATTGATCCAAGTACGGAGTCAAATCCGCAAGCACGCCTTGGTCATAATACTGCGCAAGATCGGACCGACTCTTCAAGAATAGCAAATCTGGAATATCTCCACCTGCAATAAGTGTATTGAGTTTGGTTGTTGCTTGCCCAGCTTGAGGAATCGTCATATCCAAGTCAATGTTCATCGCTTTTTCCAACATTTGACGTTGAATATCCTCCTCACGTGGAGGTAGCGGAGCGGCAGCATTGAACGTACCTTGGTTAAACATCGAAATTTTTATTTTGTTCGCAAACTTGTTAGCCTCGGTTTGTGTGCTGCTCGAAGCTGCAGGCTTAACTTCTTCTTGGCTCCCGCATGCTGACAATAGCGTTCCGAACCCTACTACAGCAGCCAGAACAGTAAATGTAATCTTCTTACGTTGCATATTGACCTCTCCTTTTGCTTGTATCTATATTATCACGGTGTCCCCGTAACAACCTAGGTAGGAATTGCCTTTTACCCTTTAATGGATCCCATAAGTACACCTTTAGTAAAATGCTTTTGCATAAATGGATACACAATTAAGATCGGAACCGTCGTCACGACGACAGCAGCCATTTGCACAGCAAACTTGCTCACCGTACCGGAATTAGCCATCGATTCAGCGCTTTCTGATGCAATGTTAAGCAAAATATTGCGCAAGACAACTTGCAGCGGCATTAAGTTCGCATCATTCAAGTAAACAATCGCATCAAAATAACTGTTCCAATGTCCCACGGCGTAAAATAAGGATATCGTGGCAAGGACGGGCATTGAGAGGGGTAAAATGATCCTCCAAAGCGATTGAAGTTCACTTGCACCGTCAACCCTCGCCGATTCCTCGATTTCAGGGGGCAATTGCTCGAAAAACCCTTTAATAATGACCAAATTAAATGCACTAATGAGATGAGGGATAATCAATACCCACGGACTGTTCAGCAATCCTAGAGAGCGAATTAACAAATAACTCGGAATTAAGCCTCCGCTGAACATCATCGTAAACACGATGAAGATTAAGAATGTGCTGCGTCCTGGCAAATACTTTTTGGATAACGGATAAGCAGCTGCGACCGTAAATATCACATTAAGCGCAGTCCCTACGATTGTTCGAAACAACGTAATTTGATACGCTTGCCCGATACCATGCGAAATGAATACTTCTTTATAGGCTAAGAAAGTAAAGGATTCTGGAATAATCACAATCCCTCTTCTTACGACTTCCGATTCTGGCGTCACGGATACAGCAACCACATATAAAAAGGGAAGTAAGCAAAGTAGGGCTAGTAGGATAAGAATAAAATAAACGACGACTTGCCATATTTTTTCCCCGAAGGTTAAATTAATCATGTATACAACCACCTCACCAAATTTGCCCATCGAATTTTTTGGCAATCTTGTTCGCAGCCAAAACTAAAGCAAATCCGATGATCGCTTTAAACAATCCCACAGCCGTAGCCAAGCCAATCTTCAAACGCTCCAACCCTTCACGGTATACCCATGTGTCGATAATGTCGATTTTCTCTTGGTTAAAACTGTTGGCAAACATGAATATTTGGTCAAATCCAGCGTCCAGAATGTGACTTAATTTCAGGATCAACATTAGAATAATGACGCCTCGAATGCCGGGTAATGTGACATGCCATAACTGTCTCAACTTGGAAGCCCCATCCATGCGAGCTGCTTCATATAAACTTGGATCAATGCCCGCTAATGCGGCAAGGTACAAGATCGCTCCCCAGCCAATATCCTTCCATATTTCAGATAGGATAATCAGCAGTCTGCCCCAGGCAGGTTCCGTTAGGAAGGAGATCGGCTGAATCCCATTTTCCTTAAAAATCATGTTAAAAAGGCCATCTCCTGGGGCTAATAACGCCACCATCAGTCCATACACAATGACCCATGATAGAAAATGGGGTAGATACGTAATCGTTTGCACAATTTTCTTAAACCATTGGGTATACACTTCATTAAGAAGTAAAGCCAGTACGATAGGAGCAGAGAAACCGAACAATAGCTTATACAGGGATATGATGATTGTATTTCGCATAATGTCCCAGAAATAAACGCCATTGATAAAATCTTTGAAATTCTTAAGTCCCACCCATGGGCTATCCCATAGTCCCAAAGCTAGGTTATAGTTTTTAAAAGCAATAATGATTCCCGCCATCGGAATATATTTGAATACGGCAAAGTACACTAATGCCGGAAATAAGAGCGCATACATGACTTTATATCGTTGTATTGTTCTTATCCATGAATCCCGTTTCTTCGGGGTGGGATGGGCGTCCGTTGCCAGTTTTGCTTGCATGTCATCACCTCGTCTTTGTTTATATGTGTATCTTAGCATCCGCTAATCGGATAAATTTCTGTGATTTCTAGAATTTCTTACAAGATATTAAGTAGGTGGGGGATTGGGTCATTTCTGAATTAGCTGGAGAAATGAGACTGTCGATTAACTGTTTATCCTGAATCTCCTATACACCATTTGAAATTTTGAGAAACAACCGGGAACTTCTGCAACTCGAGATAACTTATCGCTTCCATGACATAGAGATGAACCTCGTTTGCAAAATAGGGTTATGAAAACATCTTATTTATTAGTTTAGTAGAGAATACGTGAGAATAACGTTATAAAATAGCGTTATTTCACTCTAAATGGATAAATTTCACTCTATTTGGTCGAAATAGCGTTATTTCGTAATGCTATATTTTCACAGAACTTGCATATGTAGCAAATAACGTTATGCCACACCTTTATTTGAAATCGCATGTGACCGTACCTTTAAAAGAGAGACATCCTCCGAATCATGGCCGTCGCTTGCCCAAACACCAAAAATGAAAAAAAAGGACAAAGTGAGAGCAACCTTTCTCAGGTGCTTTCACTTTGTCCGCAAGTTATTTGCAAAATGGATAATCATCTAATTGGTTTCTAATTCGCTTCTAATTTGCATTTCGCTTGAAAATAGTGTTCAGATGTTGACCAAATTTTACCTTGAATTTCAATAGCGTGCCTAGAAAAGTTTGAAAAACAACCATAAGGCTTATCCGTTTCATAGAATTTAATCACATTTTGTTCCATTTGATTAACCCTCTCATTTCCTTAGTTTCCTTAGTTTTATTAATTAAATACAACTAATCCAACCCATCCCTCAGCCCAACCAACCTCACCGCAATCTCTTCCAACCGCTCCCTAATCAGAATCGCCTCCGCATACGCAGCCGGTATCCCTTCATAGCCATAATAAATGCCTGCCAACCCACCGGCAATGGCACCTATCGTGTCTGAGTCTCCGCCCAGATTGGCCGCCCTTTGAACAACTTCGCTAAAGTCGGAAGCTTCCAGCAAAAGGTGGAGCACCCAGTTGAACGTATGCACAACGAATCCGGTCGCTTCGCAACCAGGCTCGGACGTAAGTATACGTTCATACTCCGTTCCGATTAGCTCCTGCTGAATCACTGATTTCATCTCTTCTCCCTGCAGCAAGCGATAAGCAATGCGGTTATAGAGGATGCAAGCTTCATTGCATCTCTCGTCATAATGCGTCATTTTCGATTGCATTTGGGAAATGCGCTCAATATCCTTCCAGTCTGTATACGCTAGCGCGACTGGTAAACAGCGCATCAGTGAACCATTCCCAGCACTTTGGCCCATTTCAATGTGCGTGACATATGCCGCCTCGAACCAACTCTCCTTCACATTTTCAAAGGTATGTCTGATGATGTTGCCGATATCTTTCGGCCTCGTTTGGTACCATTTCATGAAATGATCACCGATCGCAGCCAAAGGGTCTTGTGGCTTCTCCAAAATCCCCTCCGCTACACACAACGTCATCATCGTATCGTCCGTCACTTCACCAGGCTCCAATCGCCAAACACCCCCACCAATGATCTCTGTCAAATAGCCATATCTCGCTTGGATTTCCCGGACACTCATGAATTCGGTCGTACCGCCTAACGCATCACCGATCGCGACGCCGTAGATCCCGCCTTTGATTTTATCTAACAAGTCGTGTTCGTTCATCCAGTTTTACTCCCCTCCCTCACTACCTGTTTGTGCCATCAAACATTCACCCAAACTATGATATTTATGATAAGTCCTCATAATCTTACTTACTTGTGCCGCTCTCTCCTCGAGCGTTCCTTGTAATAGGAAATACGGGATCTGCCTCATTTTGAGATCAGCAATAATCTGCTTCTGAAACACAACCCGCTGCACCTCCCCCGAACGATCCCAAGTATCGTCATAGGGAATATCCGTATCACATACAAACACCAGATCATACCGCGACGCCGCATCCACAGCCAGTTGAGTCAAACGTGGCGTAGCCGAACCGTGATAATAATGGGAAAACATATACGTTGTAATCGCATTGGTATCCACGAAGAGAATATCTCGCGCCTCCTTCATCAGAAGCTCTTCTCTTGCCAAATGCCCCTCCGCGATCTCCTCCAGCTGCTCTAACGACAATCTGCGATCTACCTGGTGCTTCTCCCAATATTCCCGTCCGTACTCCGCCATCCAACTTGTATGCATCTGTTTCGCCATATGAGCGGTAAGGGTGGATTTCCCTGTCGAGGGTGCGCCAAGAAATACGACCTTCGCTATCAGATCTTTATATACAACTGGACTCAGAAATTTTCTATTGTCAAAAGGATTCCCCCGCACTTGCGTGCCCGAGACCGGAAACGTGTTCCGATCTGGATCCACCTGGCGATTCACTGCCCCCAAAGCAGCGCTCATGTGATCACCATAAAACTCACTGGAATAGAAATGTGTGATTTTCCGCCCCTCCAGCTTCTGCAGGATATAGGTCTCATGCATTCTTTTAATCGTTGGCGTATCGCCTATTTCAACGGGACCGTCCCACGCTTCGATAACATGCACCTGCGGGTAAAGGGTACGAATCCAATTAGCGCGCACAGGTAAAGGAATATCCGTTGTTTCTGGGCAATCGTAGATGACAAGAATGACTTCATCCATCTCTTGGATTGCAGTCTCAATCATAAATTGATGACCCGCATGCAGGGGGGCAAACTTACCTAAAGTTAAACCTGTTCTGTTGTGTTCTGACATATGAGATTCCTCCGATCCTCCATGTGTAACGCCCGTTTCCATCCAACATATCCTGCAGCAGCGATGAACAAGAAAATAAGGTATAAGAAGGCCACCGCATACAAATCTTTATACGCGTACATGGCTACCGACAACACGTCGACAGTCATCCAGATGAGCCAATTTTCCAACACTTTGGACGAAAGCAGATACTGGGCAATGAGGCTTAACGTAGCAATGAAAGCATCCGCATAGGGTATTGAGGCGTCCGTGTATGTTTGTAGAACATATCCCCATAACAGGGTCATAACTACCATACATACACTTAATGTAAACGTGAGTTTCCTTGTTATTTTTCTAGTCGGACGCACCTTAGTACCTTCTCTTTTCGTCAACCAAATGATCCAACCATACACGCTTAATATGAAAAAGAACACCTGCAGCATCGTATCCGCATATAATTTCGCTTCCCCAAACATTACGAAGAAACAACCCACATTGACCAGTCCAATTGGCCATGACCATATGTTTTCCTTCGCTGTTAACCATACGCACAACAAGCCTGTCGTCGTCGCGATGATTTCGATTGCCGTTGATGACGTGTAGATCGCTATGGCAACCATACCAAGGAATAAGGCCACAAATGTCCAAGCTTTTCTCATACATAACGCCTCCTTAAGTTTAACTCCCAGCAAATAATACTATCAATATGACATTATCAAAAGGTAAAAGAGACCGCCTAGCTGTAAATGGACAGCTGAGGCGTCAGATCCGTGAAACGATAAAGCTGTGCAGCTCTCTGCGAGTACCGATTGGAGAGTTTCGGCTCTCCGCCTCGATCCACCGCTTCTTCAATAATGCCTTTGCGGCTTTGCGTAGATGTGATTTTGCGAATGAAGTTGCTTTCCTCAAAATGCGGCACAACCGTTTGAATCACTTGATACAGTTCACCAATGGTGAACTCCTCAGGAAGGAACTCCTTGGCAATGGTAGTGGTTAGCATCTGTTTCTGAATCTGATGCAACGCATCCGTCACTATCTCCCGATGATCAAATGCCAACGTCAACCCAAGCGCTTCCTCCACCGTAAACAGGCGCACATCAGACGCATCTGTATCGGCACGCCTTTCAGCCAACAATTTCTCGTGAACTAAAGCATAGAAAGCGTGAGAGATAATCCATCCTCTTGGATCACGTCCAGGTTCGCTATAGACGTTTAAATATTCCATATGAACATCCGCGACGCCCGTTTCCTCTTGGAGCTCCCTCCGAGCACAGGTGTACATACTCTCTGACTCTTGGCAAAACCCGCCAGGTAAAGCCCATTGGCCCTCGAATGGCCATTGTTTTCTTTGTATGAGCAGAACCTTTAGTTCTCTAATCGGCAGCGCCTTTTTGGTTGTGTTCTTTTCTGTTGAGGTAATGGTGAAAATAACAATATCACTCGGTGCACCGTCCGGTGTCCGATACTTATGAGAGGAGTAGTTCGACTCTTTTTCGTTCGTGTCCATTGTGGCACCTGCTTTCATAACTTTAATGTCGATTTGATATTATCATTATGACATATTAAACGCGAATGTCAAGTGGGCATCAGCACATCTTCTTAGTAAATAACGCCAAAACTTCTTCCTTTCACAGGGCACATCACGTAAAATATAACTAAGCATATCCATCACATACACGTTGGATACAAATTCGATCTTATAGAGGTAAGCTATGAAACCAACCGTTCTTCACTTCATCGCTCCACCAATTCCTTATTTTTTAGATTGCGGAAGCGCTTACTACGATATTGGGGAAAGTCATATAAGTAGAACTAACATCGGCGCCTTCGACCTCATCGTCGTTAAGAAGGGCACTATTTTCATCGGCGAAGGTACGAATGAATGGACGCTCCAACAGAATGATGCCATCATTCTAAGACCCGATCTTTCGCATTTTGGAACCGCTCCTTGTGAGCAGCAATCCGAAATCCTTTGGATCCATTTCCATACGTATGGTGCTTGGGATGAGTACATGGATATGGATACGTGTTTAGAGACTCAGAACACTCTGATTGAGGATCACAAACAAAAGGCATTTCTCAATCATGCTGAAGTGAACTCCATATTCATCCCCAAATATATGAAACTCAATCACAAAGCCTTAGAAATCTTAGAATACTTCTTCGATTTGGAACAGGAATCGCGCTCCCAACGCAATTGGCGGAAACAGAATACGTTTCAATTGTTTATGCAGCATATTAACCGTGAATTAATATCAACAACCGACATGACTGCGTTTCATTTAGCTGAGAAAGTCGAGCTATTTATTCGCCAGAATTATACGAAAAAAATATCCAACTCCCTCTTGCAAGAGCATCTTAATTATCATCCTAACTACATTGCCAAATGTATGTTGAAAGTGTTCGGGATGACCCCTAATGATTATTTGCTGCAATTTCGTATCGAACAATCCAAGAAGCTGTTAATTCAAACGAATTGGACTATGGCCAGAGTTGCGGAAGAGAGTGGTTTTCAGCACGCCTCCTACTTCTCACACTGCTTCTCGACCAAAGAAGGGATCTCACCTTTAAATTTCCGCAAAAACTATACAGGCCATTCATGACCGACATGCCCGGTATGCGTGGACAACTTGATACCCTAACGGTGGATACAAAAACAGCCAGCAACCTAGAGATCTCAAGGTTATTGGCTGTTTGCTTTCCTATTATTTCCGCAGTCGTATGACATTCCAAGACAAGCTTGGCAATGTCCCCATCAGCTTATCGTCACAAATGGCAGCATCGCCACCACTATGCGGTGTAACGCGATTAGGTTGATTCATCGCATTCACAGCTTTCACATCCGTATTTTCCAATACAATGTGCTCCACCACACGGTATCCATCAAAACTGCGCAAGTCACACGTCAATACTAAGGAAGAATCCAAACTTTTATTAACTGCAAATATCGTAAGTTCTTCCTTCTCTTCCTGATGAACGGCAACCGTATCCAGGAAAGGGACGTCCGTATAGTCCTTCGTATCATATTTAGGAGCCTCTACAAACGAATGCAGCACGGTTCCTCTTCCATAAACGGATGTGTGCATGTATGGATAAAAGATCGTTTGACGCCAAGCAGGTCCACCCGTTTGTGTCATTATAGGGGCGATAACATTCACTAATTGCGCTAAGCAGGCAATTTTCACGCGATCCGCATGTTTTAATAGCGTGATTAGCATCGTACCTACCATCAGTGCGTCTTCTAACGTATACACATCTTCAAGTTGCGGAGGTGCAAACTGCCATGGTTCCATCTTTTTATCAGATTCCAAAGTATGAAACCATACATTCCACTCATCGAAGGAAAGCATCATGGTCTTCTTGCTTCTTTTTTTGGCTTTTATATAATCACACACCGCAATAACCTCTTGTATAAAGGCTGTCATATCCAGCGATTTGGCCAAGTAATTAGCAGTGTCATTGTCTGCGTTGCCATAGTAGGTATGCAAGGATAAATAGTCGACATTCTCATACGTATGATCCAGCACGGTGGCTTCCCAATCCACGTAGGTTGGCATTCTTCGGAAAGAACTCCCACATACCACCAACTCGATCGTCGGATCAACGAATTTCATCGCTTTCGCTGTTTCATTCGCCAATCGACCATAGTCGTCTGCCGTTTTGGCACCAATTTGCCAGGGACCATCCATCTCATTCCCTAAACACCACGTCTTAATGCCATAAGCCTCCTGATAACCGTGAGCCTTTCTTAAATTACTCCAATACGAACCACCGGCATGATTGCAATACTCCACCAAGTTTCTGGCATCATCTATCCCTCTCGTACCTAAGTTAACAGCCATCATGGCTTGCGCTTTGATTTGTTTGGTCCACGCTAGGAATTCATTGGTTCCAAATAAATTAGGCTCTAGAACACGCCATGCCAGCTCCAGTTTGGCCGGTCTTCCACTAATCGGTCCGACACCATCCTCCCAGTTGTACCCAGAGACGAAGTTCCCGCCAGGATAACGAACAATAGGGACACCGATTTCTTCAATTATCTCCCTGACATCCTGCCGAAAACCTTGCTCATCTGCTGCCGGATGTCCAGGTTCATAAATGCCGCCATAAACTGCGCGTCCCAAGTGTTCAATGAAAGATCCGTACATACGCTTATCGACTTCAGCAATTCGATAGTCTTTATCCAACTTCATCGTCGCCTTTAATAGGGTCGTCATCTCTCTCTTCCTCCTATAAAGCTGCCCTCAGATCAACGAAGATCTGAGGGGCAGCTGCTCATAACTAGATTAGGTTCCGAATACGCGCCAGGACTCAATGCCTGTAGATGAGGTCGATTTGGCCGTGATGTTGACACGGATTTTGGTCGTAGAAACAGGTGTAAATGTCGTCGTGTTGTATTGATTAGCTGCAACGCCTAGACCCGATGGACTTGCTACATTGACCCATGCTGTTCCATTCCAATACTGGATCGTGTAAGAGGCTGGTAGATCGATACCTTGGTCATCATCAAACCAATAAATCGCTGTACTGGACAATGTTTTCGCAGATGCAAAATCGTATTGAACCCATTGCGTTGTACCTGGATTATCCCAGTTTCCATACACGGAATGCCCTCTGTCATTTGAACTTGTTGGTGCATACCCATCGTTCAGTCCTGCCAGGCTTTCCCACGAAGATACGAACGAAGTCGTCGCTGTCCCTTGCGGTGCAACATCCTGAGGACCTGACGGTGTACCTACTTGCAGTTTCACATCGTACGTAGCATTCGTTCCAATGCTGAGATTCACAATCGTTTTAGCACCTGACGTAGCCGTTACGGTGCCGGCTTGCACGTTGTTCACAAGCACATTGTACGTACCTGCTGCAAGCCCCGTAAAGGTAACTTTTGTCGTATGCGCAGCTGTTGTCATGGAATTTTTCAACGTAAAATTAACATCATTCTTCGCTATGGCTACAATAGCTGATGTATATTGGTCACGCTCAAGCTCCATGGAGAACCTCTCCGTAATGAGATGCAATCGTTTGAACAAACCATCCTTCGGTGTGATCGTGTATTTCCCATTACTTGAGGTAACATCCGCCCCATAGCCATATAAGCCAAAGATCGGGTCAACGGCCACATCTGCACTTAGAATTTTCAGAGCACCGAACAACCCCAGATCAGCCTCCCCGCTCATCCCGCGCCAACCATTGAATAGCGGACCGCCATCTAGACCTAGTGCGCCGTTATTTCCTTTACTTGCTTGATACGTCCAAGACACAGCACCGATATTCGCTGGATCACTACTGATTTGACCGGAATTGATCGCACTGATATTCGCTATTTTGGCCGCATAGGATAACCGCTGTTCTCTCTCAGGTGTCGTAGAATTTGAACGAATCCAGTCATCCATTGCATAGCCTGCAAGCGACGTACTATATTGGAAATTCCACCAGTTGTCCCCCGTAATGGTTACAGGATCTGTGTAGTAATACCACACTGGCATATGACCACGTGCTGCTCTCGTTTTGGCATTGATTTTACCCTTAATGGTATTGTTATTATTCATCTTAGCCAGCATATAGACAGATTCTTCCCCTGTATTATCGTAGCTGTATTCAGAGCCGTACGGATAAGCATTTGCCGAGAAATTGTTGTATTTCGTTGCCATTTTGCTAATAATATCATTCGCTTGTGTTGTATAACCTTCGTCTTGCAGTGCTTTAATGATGTCTGGCGTTGTTAACTCACCCATTAACCCCGTCTCCCAGTTGTAAGCAACAGGTCCATCATATAGGGCTTTGAACACATTATAGGCACGCAGCAAATACGTATTCTTAGGATTCTTGTAAGTGACCAGATTCGGGTAAAGCTTTGCGATTTTATACATACTGAAGTACGTGTTATAAATATGCGGATACGCATAGCCCCGATAGGTAGGTGTTGTGTTCGGCTGTGCCATTAGGAAGTCGGGTACAAGATAATCGGTATGATGACCATTCATCAGATTCGTCCATACCGCCGTTTCCAAATAATTATCCACCGCTGTCACTTCTGAAGCGACTGGGTTTAAGGCATTCTTCTCAGCAAGGAATTGACCATGTGTAAGCCCCCAATCATCTCCCCAGCCCCAGTATCCTGCAAAATTGTTTCGCTTCGCTTTGGTCTGCATCATCCAGTCGTCAAACACTTTATCACGAATATCTCCAGGCACATTCCATTGTTGATTATTCACCATGAACGTCGAATGCCGCTGTAAAGCCGCATCGATAGGTTCAATAGCATAGAATTGGAGAACTGTTTTTTCTCCACTGCCATACGTAACTGTAACATTGTTCTGTCCCAAATGAGTCATCGTCATCTGATACAGTTTGTGATTTGTACCCGTCGTACCTAAAGAGGTAATCGTTGTCTCAGATGGATATTGTGGCGTAACAGCCGTGATTGTTTTCGACGTGTGCAAATCAAATTTAACCGTCTGATTCGTTGGCACAATCATGCCAGGGACCACATTGAAATCCACCATTCCTTCGCTATACAACCTGTCTTGAACGGCATACTCATCTGCAGCTTTAAAAAATTTAAAGGCATACGTTTTGCTAGCGCCTGGCGCAAGTGTCAAACTGGTGTTCGGCAAATAGCCACGACCGTTGCTTTTAATCACATTGGAGTGAATGTAGTAGACATTCAGCCCCTTCGCATAACCGCCTTGATCCGCTGCCCACATGCTGCCCGGGTGCTCTTGAACGCGCCAATTGTCTTGATACTCGAACCCCGCTCCCGTCGTCGTGTCAGGCACCATGAGCAAGGAAGGACCGATGCCGCTAGGGCGCTGCGCTACGATATAAGAGCTATTGTTACCGATAAAAGCATGTGTAATGACGCGTGTCTCATAAATGGGATCATTATTGCCGGCAGTGAAAAATTCATTGAAGGGGAGCGGGAGGCCGAAATCTCCGATTTCCAACGTTTGCGTGCTCGTATTCGTAACGGTGATTCCCCATTTTAAATAATCACTCACGAGGGAATATGATTCATCCACTTTGAAGTTTTTAATTCCTGCACTATTGGTTGAATTCTGATATGTAATGTTAACGGTATTGCCAGTCTGGGAGACCGTTCTACCATCCGCTGATTTACTCGATAGCGCTTGCGTCCAAGCACCCGTTCCAAGCTTGTACGTAAACATCAACTCCCCGACCCATTGATGATCGGCCGTATTCTGATTAGGGGCATTCGTTGCATTCATGACATAGTTAGTTGGATACGTATCTCCGCCAATTTGTAGAGAAGTAATTTCGCCATTCGTGCCCGTCTGTACCGTAAAATTACTATTCGTAATGGTATTAGCCGAAGCGAGTTGCGGCACCAACAGGATGGCTGCTGCAGTAATCGTTGAAGCTGCAAACAGTTGCAGGCGTTGTGACTTCGACATCTTATTCCAATACTGACTAAGCATTTGCTTCATTAGATAGCCTCTCTTTCTTATTTTAAATTTAGCAGGGATTCTTCTTACCATTGAGCTTCAATCCTGGCTGTATCGTGCTGTCATTCTTTGCGGCACACATCCTTTCATTCATAAAATTTGTAGCGCTTACATTTATTATCATATCTAAAATTTGTGCGATTTAATTTCATTTTTACAACCTATTTTTACAGTATATGAACTAAAGTTACCTCGAATTTTTTTTAAAAATATCAACCTAAAAACCCCCTAAAGGATTGACCTTTAAAGGGGTTTTCAAATTCGCTTCATATGGCTGAATACTAGCTTTTCATACCTGTCAACGTGATTCCTTCTACAAAATACTTTTGGCCGATTAGGTAGAAAATAACGCCTGGCGCAAAGGATAGGCACGTGGCTGCCATCGTCATCGACCAATCTTGCTTTAATTGACCTTTAAAATTGGTAAGCCCCAACGCTATCGTAAATTTCTCGCTTGAATTAATGTAAATCATCTGTTGGAGCAAATCATTCCATAGTCCGATGAAAATAAACAAGGCGACGACGATCATCGCAGGCTTGATTGCTGGCATAATGATGCTGAACAAAATTCGGAAGTACCCTGCGCCGTCAATTGTCGCCGCTTGGTCGAGTTCTCTCGGTATGGAGAGAATGAACTGCCTAATCAGAAAGATATTGAAAGCGCCTCCGCCGCAAAAATAGGGCAAAATCAATGGCAGATAGCTGTCATGGAGCCCCAACCCCCGTGTCCATCCGATATAGAGGGGAATGAGCGTAACCATGGCAGGCAAGAGCATCGAACCGACGCACAGAATCCAGATCAATTGTTTGCCTCTAAACCGCAACCTCGCAAAGGCATATCCGCACAAGGTAGCCGTGAACGTCCCTCCCAAGCAGGCAGGAACGATAATGATCATCGTATTCCACAAATATTTCCAGAACTTAAATACATGCAATGTTTTTTCATAATTGGAGAACAACCAGTTCTGCGGTAAGAGAGACGGCGGATACTTATAAATCTCGGGATTCGTCATCAGTGACGTACGGAAAATCCACCAAATCGGGAAAAGCACGATGAGGGCAAACCCAATGACGACTATCAGTGTAAGCACGTTCATTGTTCGTTCATTTCGTTTCTTGCTCTTATAACTGGCGTATGCGACTTCGCTCATTTATCGTCGTCTCCTTCGGAAAAGATCCACCGTTTGGACGTCTTGAACAACACGGCAGTAAAAGCAGCAAGAATGGCGAAAATAATAAAGGTCGTCGCGCAAGCATAACCCAGCTTGTAATTAACGAAAGCCTGATCATACATCAGATACGTCATGAATCGGGAAGAGTTCCCCGGACCTCCATTGGTCAGAGCAAGAGCCGGCGTAACGACTTGGAGATTGGCGATCAGACTCAGCAGCAGATTGTAAAAGATGATTGGCGTCATACAAGGCAATGTGACGTGCCGGAAGCGATTCCATCCGTTTGCACCATCCATTTCAGCTGCTTCATGATAGACGCTTGGAACGCTTTGAAGCCCCGCCAAGAAGATAACGATTAAATTCCCGGACAACCATACAGAAATCAGTGAAAGCGATGGGACTACGAAATTGGAATCTGCAATAAAGAGAACTTTATTCAATCCCATTTCGGAGAGGAGATAGTTGAAGAAACCGAAGTTCGCCTCGTACAGCCAGGACCAGCCTACGTATATAGCGGCAGCAGGCAGAACAAAAGGCACATAGAATACCGCTCGGAAAAAACCTCTTGCGGGGATTTTACGGTTCAACAGCATTGCAATGAAAAGCGAGTAAATCATACTCCCAGCTACGGATAAAAAGGCAAAATACAGCGTCGCGATAATGGAATCTTTAATGTAAGGATCGGTGGTAAATAGCGTGATGTAATTGCTGAAGCCGATGAATTCAGGGTTCTTCAGCCCCGTCCAATTCGTCATACTAATGCCCAACACGCCGAGAAGAGGTAGATAGGTCAGGAAGATTAATCCGAGTATTGCTGGAATCAAGCATATGTAAGCAACACGTGCCTCGCTAGTAAAAAAGCGGGAACGGCGCTGCTGAGGTTTGTTAAAGGTTTCCATATCTTGCCCCCCACCTCATATGTGAAGGATGGCCACCGCTCCCTATCCTTGGCGGCCATCCTCCAGATACGTTATTTTTTGCCTTTATTGGCTGCTTTCAAAGCTTCGAGATTCTTGGTAATGGCATCCTTCGCGGTAGCTTTACCCGTCCATACGTCCCCTAAAGCCGATCCTAGCAAGGTGTTAAAATCCGTCGTATGATTCGTAAAGAACCAAGAAGCTGGTCTTGCTGCTGAGGATTGCGCATAATCGACGACAGCGGACTTGTATTCGGCATACGGAGGGAAGTTCTTGTTATCGACCCACTTATGTGTAAGTGTTTCATCTGTATACCATTTCTTCAGTGTTGGCATCCAAATACCGGATGAGATCAGCCCCCAGTTGTTCTCTTCAGCTGTATACCATTTCAACCATTCCATCGCTTCTTTCGGATGCTTGGTTTGGGAGAATACAACATTGGCACCGCCCGTGTTGAGGGTAACTTTTTCCTTCATATAAGGCAATACGGCAACGCCATATTTCAATCCTGCTTCCTTGGCTGCATTCAAGCTAGTTCCGATGTTCCATTGGCCGTTCGTGGCCATGGCGACCGTTCCCGCGATGATCGTACGCTGAATGCCATCATCCGTCTGTCCAACCGATAATGGAGCAACCTTGTCTTTCAAGTACAGATCGGCGACTTTCTGAATCGCTTCGATACTAGCGTCTTCCCCGATTCTCACCGCTGTACCATCATTATTATAGAAGCCGCCGCCATTGCTGAGCGCCCAGGTTTCTAATTGCCATGCCAGATTTTCGACGGATGCGCCGTACTGAACGATACTCTGCGGATTAAATCCAGCCTCGTCAGCATGTTTGCCACTCTTGTCGACTGTCAGCTTTTTGGCTGCTGCAACGAATTGGTCCCATGTCCATGCTTTATCTAGAACGTTTGGCGGATAAGGTACTTTCGCTTTATCGAACATGTCTTTGTTGTAATAAAGGAGTAGAATTTCATTGGCAGCGGCATAGGCTACCGTTTTGCCTTGATATTTATAAGCCAAGCTATCTAGAGGCTTGCTGTCACTTCCCGCGTACATCTCACTAACATCTTTGAGCATACCATCGGAGGACCACTGGATGACGGCATCCTCTTTTAATATCCCTGTATCCGGTAATTGACCTGCCGTTGCCTGCGTGTTTAGTTTCGTCATGTAGCTTTCCCAAGGAATCGCTTGCACTTTGACTTCGATTCTGTTTTGAGAAGCGTTGAACTTATCCGCTGCTTTTTGGGTTTCGCTTCCTTCAGCCTCGCTTCCCCACATCGAATAAGTTATCTTAACCTTCTCCGTGGAAGGGGCTGCCGTTTTCTCTGGTGCTTTTGTAGCTGTTTCACCCGCAGGCGATGCGCTTGGTTTATCCGTATTCGTATTTGTGGAGCATCCAGCGACCAAACTTAAAATTAATACCATAGACACGCTAAACATGAATTCTTTTTTCATTGTTTTCACATTAACCCCTCCATCATATATAATTCAACGTCAATCCTTAATTCCTCCCGCCTTGGCAGGGAATATTTCGTCTGTCTATAAGGACTGCTATCGAGTTGTCTGCTCCCCTCCCTCCTTGACCAGAGTCCACCATTGTCATCTATCCTTGCACCTCATGAGGGTAAAACCGTATTTTCTCTGATCCACACTCGCATTTCACCACTTCCACGATTCGCCCAAGCAAAGTAAGGGATAAATCGGGCTGTCGTCTGCTCTAGATGATCCTCGCCTTTCACTCGGTACAGTCGATCCTTCCAGCCCTCGTCTCCAATCCGATAAGCCGTTAAGTCAATGGTCAGTAGTCCACCTAACAAGTTTTCGTCGAAGCTAACTTGACTGTTAAAGCCCGGATGGAGGATCAGCTTATGCAGCCCTTTGCCATTATCGGCTTCTTCCAAGCAGTACACCATCGGCCCCCGCTGAATGGCGACCATGCCGACAGTCTCGCGAATTTCCGGATTGCCTTTCATCGGGCTGACCTTCATCGGTAGAACTAACTCGACGATATCGTCTGCGTTCCATGTCCGTTCTAGATGCAGATATCCGTTAATTAGGCGCATATGGGATTCCGCTACCGGTTGCCCGTTCACTTTGACTTCCCAAGACCCACACCAGCTTGGTATCCGCAGAGCTAAGGCGAAAGTTTTGGGCGCATCCATCGTTAGCTTAAATGTGATGTTACCGTTCCAAGGCAGCTCGGAATGCTGGGTGATCCCAACAGCGCTGCCATCCACATCCACCGTAGCTTCACTCCCAATATATAAGTGAGCATATAAGGCACGCCCATGGAACGAGTAGATATAGTTGCCGAGAGAGGCAAGCAGCCTAGCGATATTCGGCGGGCAGCAAGCGCAGCCGAACCATCGTTGTCTTTCCATCTTCACGTGATCGAAATTACGATTCTTACCACTAGCTTCTGGCCAAGCTTCCAACGGGTTCACGTAGAAGAAGTGTTGTCCGTCGCGAGACATTCCACCGATAACGGTGTTATAGAGCGCTCTCTCTAAGACATCTGCGTATTCACTTCTCAGCTCGATCTGCAGCATGCGCTGGGCGAAAAAGATGAGACCGATCGATGCGCATGTCTCAGCGTAAGCCGTATCGTTCGGCAAATCATAATCGAGCGTAAATGATTCGCCGTATGACATCGAGCCAATCGAGCCTGTAATGTACATTCGCTTATTCACGATGTTCTGCCAGAGCGCCCGGCACGCCTTCAACAAATCCTCATCTCCGGTCGCTGCCGCGACGTCGGCCATACCTGTGCACATATATACGACCCGCACCGCGTGACCTTCAGCCGTCTCCTGCATGCGAATCGGGATGTGCGCTTGGCTGTAAGATTTGTCCTTGGCTATCTTCAGCGCTTGGAAATGAGTCTCGCCATTCCGGCGTTCGAACTCTACATCGTAGAAGTGGGGACTCTGCCCTCTCTCGTCCAAGAAGAACTTCGCCAGCTTCATATAGCGCTCGTTAGAGGTAGCTCTGTAGAGCTTCATAAGCGCCAGCTCGACCTCTTGGTGCCCATCATAACCTCTGATCTTGCCATCCTCTGGCCCGAACGTCGCGTCGATGCAGTCAGCCAGTTTGCAAGCCACTTCTAAAATCTTGCCCTTCCCCGTTGCCTTCTCATAGGCGACTGCTGCTTCGATCAGATGACCCGCACAGTAGAGCTCGTGACACTCCGCGAGATTGGTCCATCTGCCTGCCTTTTCTTTCAGTGTAAAATACGTATTTACGTATCCGTCTGCGTGCTGCGCCTTAGCGATCAGATCGACGACTTCGTCCGCTACTTTTTCTAAATCTGGATCCGGCATTTGCTCCAAAAGATAACCAACGGCTTCGAGCCACTTGGCCACGTCACTATCTTGAAATACCATGCCGTAGAAGTCGCCCTGCTCCAATCCAGCAGCGATTCTAAAGTTCTGGATGGCATGACTCGGCTCGTTGCCTTCGATTTGGTCATTCAATGCCTCCCACTGGTAAGGTACGACAACATCGCGAATCAATGAAATATAAGGGGACCAGAAGTTATCCTGGATGATCACGTTCTTTAATTGAACAGGTGTTGAGGTAGATATCATACTCATCAGGTGTGCCCCTTTATCTAATTTTCACTTTCTACAAATGAAAGCGTTATCCTTATAATACATGTGATGGTCTAGGATTAATTGAAGATTTACAACCACTTTTTTAAAAATTACAACCAATGGAAAATATAAAAATTACTCAAATGAGAACACCAATCTTACCTTCCATCTCGCCGCCTATCCTTTATTTCATCCAGTTTGACCCGTGTTGTTTGGGGAAGGAGAATAACATATAAGTCGGAATACCATCAGAATAGTACATTTATTATTTAAATAGGTACTACGATTTGACTAACTTTTGGCTGAATTTTATTTTCACACTTGCAATTCCGTTAATTCCGAGTATAATACTAGGTATAACACCGAAAAGAGGTAAACGCCATGCTAGAAACCGTGAATTTAGAGCAACGTTGGAAAGATGATTATCTGGATTTGTTGAACTATGCGAAGCATATCGGGGACATAGAATGGCAGAACGAAATTATACAGACGCTGAGTAAATCAGCCTTATATATGCAACAAACAACACTTGAACATCAAATAAACCAACTTTGGCAACGATTCGATGCCATCAATAAGAAAATGCTGGAGCTGTACAGACAATTGAGGGAAACAGATAACGTGTATGTCTCTTCACGGTTGACAGAGGAAGTTTGGGGATTAAAACTACAGCGGGTTGAAATTGGTAAACAGCTGAACGCAACTTACCATAGCTAAAAAATGCAAAAAATCCCGTATGCGGATTACCGCTCTACCGGACATCGGTTCATGCCTATTATCGTCATTTCCATGCATGCAGTCATCTGCTCTGCAGAATTCCTTTAAACGGTACGCATCAATTTGCAGATTGATATGTACTTGCCACAAAAATTTCATCATATGAATCCAATGATAACCGTGTGTGTGCGATAACTCCTTGAATAAGGACGAATCTTACACAGCGGTTTGTTTCATTTCACGCATCATACCCATCATCATCGTCATCATCTCATCGCAAGACTGCATCTTGGACATCATCATATCCATATCCATCATCTCTGCCATTTCCATACCTTGCATGCAATCCATCATCATCTTCATGTTGTTCATTTTACACATCATTTCTTCCATACACATCGACATCATCATTTTCATGCTCATCATTTCCATGTGTTCCACTCCTTTCTCTCTACTTAATATGTCTTCCAACAATTAGAAGATTAACCCATTTGAATGATTTTATCAAGTCTTTTTTGAAAAAAAATATTGCTTTTCACTAAATGATTGTGTTATATTTTAATATTTGTTAAATACCTATATAACCCCTTGGACTGAGTGTTTTAGTCGGGTTTAGTGCGATTTCAAGATGCATTGATGCGTCGCGCAAGCGAAAATAGTGCCGCCGGAGGCGTCTAAGTCGATTTTTTCGACTTACGGGAGCGCTCCTCGGCCTTTCGTGCTCCCTAAGTCGATTTCTTCGACTTACGGACGCCCAGCTCGGCCTTTCCAGCTCCCTAAGTCGATTTTTCCGACTTACGGGGGCGCTCCTCGGCCTTTCGTGCTCCCTAAGTCGATTTTTTCGTCTTACGGGAGCGCTACTCGGCCTTTCGTGCTCCCTAAGTCGATTTTTTCGTCTTACGGGGGCGCTCCTCGGCCTTTCGAGCTCCCTAAGTCGATTTTTTCGACTTACGGGAGCACTCCCCGGCCTTTCGAGCTCCGTAAGTCGATTTCTTCGACTTACGGGAGCACTGCTCGGCCTTTCGTGCTCCCTAAGTCGATTTTTTCGACTTACGGGGGCACTCCCCGGCCTTCGCATAAAAAAAGACTCAACCCCTACACAGCTAGGGTCGAGTCACTCCTCAATCGTATTTTTCTTCATCTTCACGTTCTACACCGTCTAATATCAATTCTAATTCCGTCTCCAAATTCAAATGCAGCGGAGCAGGCAATATGTTGAATATTTCTTGGATCATCGCCATTTCAAGCATTTCATCTAGCGTAAGAGGCATGGGATCTAGACGAATTGCCCAATCGCGGACGACATCAATGAATACATAGAACGAAGACTGAAATTGATCAGCCACAGCTTCTTTCTCATCGCTTTGATAAGCGGTCATGGTCTGCCAATTATGCAGCATAGTATCTAAAGTTTGTTTCACTTTGGAATCCATCGGGTGCTCCTTTGTTAACGCATTGCGGATTGTATACTCCCGATTATATGAGATTTTACTATTTTTTGCTAACAAGGCTGTAACGATTTGTGTCCTTCTTGAAATAAATAGGATTCATGCCCCTTAGAACGTTTCTTCCAAACGCTAGTCATCACTTGCTGCTCTTCCCAATCAACTAGACGAATTTCGTACAGCTCAATGGAATCATCAATTTCGGCATACAGGACAGCGAGGCATTGCGCTTCAATATGGAAGGGCAACATAGCGGGCTCATCTGCCCCCATCCGCAACGTAACACGTGAAGGGGTCGCACAAGATGACCAATCCCACACCTCAACGACGACCTTCTGGGCATCATGTCTCTCCATATTCATAAGATGAATGACGGCCGTTACTGCAAACGGCGCTCTAGTCAACACGCCAGTGGACATTACGACTTTGTGGGACGGCATCAAATCAACCCGAACTCCCTGCCAACCTTCTCTAACGTAGCTAAGGCAAAAGCAAGATCCGCCTCCGTATGCTGCGCCGTCACGATCAGGCGAACGCGGCCTTTGTCCATGGCAACCGTCGGATAGACGATCCCCTGCGCAAAGATTCCCTCCTCTAGCAGTCGGTCTGAAAAGCGCATCGTCTGAGCCGGATCGCCGACAATGATTGGGATAATCGGCGTTTCACTTGCTCCTGTATCGAAACCTAAGCGCTGCAAGCTCGCCCGGAAGCCATTGGCATTGTCCCACAGCTTCGCGACGAGGTCGGAACTCTCCTTCAGCACTCGGATAGCAGCCAGGCAAGTCGCAGCAACCGCTGGCGTTTGCGAAGTGCTGAACAGAAACGGCCTCGCCGTTTGGATCATATGATCCTTCAGCAGCTGAGCCCCTGCCACATAGCCGCCTACAGCACCGATGGCTTTGGACAAGGTGCCGATCTGAATGTGCACACGCCCATGCAGACCAAAATGATCGGTCGAGCCCTTCCCGTTTTTGCCCAAAACACCACTCGCATGAGCATCATCCACATACACGATGGCATCGTAGGCTTCGGCTAACTGAACGATGTCCGGCAGCGGAGCAATATCGCCATCCATGCTGAATACGCCGTCGGTAACGATGACGCGTTTTTTGTGATGCTGCGTTTCTTTCAAAACTGCTTCAAGCTGATTCATATCCTTATGCGCAAAAATTTTACGGCTCGCTTTGGTTAGCCGGATACCATCAATGATGCTGGCGTGATTCAATTCATCGCTGATGACGACGTCATCCCCACCTAGAATCGCGGACAGCGCGCCCTGATTCGTTGTAAAACCAGATTGGAAGACAAGCGCTGCTTCCGTGCCTTTGAAGGTGGCCAATTCAATCTCAAGCTCATCATGAATATCAAGCGTGCCCGTAATCGTCCGTACAGAGCCGCTGCCAACGCCATACTTCTCAATAGCAGCAATTGCTGCTTCTTTTAGCTTCGGATGATGGGTGAGTCCTAAGTAGTTATTCGAAGAGAGCTGGAGAATCCGTCTGCCATTTAAATGCATCCACGTATCGGAGCCGCTCTCCCACACTTTTATCTGACGGTATCTTCCGTCCTGTTTTAATTTCTCGATATCCGTTGCCAAATCAGTTAAATAGCTCATAGGATCCTCCTTAGTGAATGAATACAATTTTGCCGCATTGTCCAGACGCCATTAATTGAAACGCTTCCTCGTATTGATCAAGTGTAAATCGATGCGTAATAACGGATGCAAGATCGATTCGCTTTTGATTTAATAGCCCTTTGATTTGATACCAGGTTTGGTACATTCTCCGCCCCGTAATCCCTTCTACCTTCAGCCCTTTGAAAATAATATGATTCGTAACGTCAATACTGACCTCATTCGTTGGAATGCCGAGTAGGGATACTCTTCCCGCATTCGCCGCAGCTTCAAATCCGTCCACAATCGCCTTGGGGCTCCCGGACATTTCCAGTACGACTTCGATGCCTTCCCCATCGGTAAAAGCACGCAAAGCCTGCGAAGTCGAAGTTTCCAACGCGTTAACAACGTCGTCCGCGCCCATGTCCAGCGCCATTTGCAAGCGATTCGGATTAATATCCACCGCATACACAGCTCCAGCACCACAAGCTTTGGCCACCTTGATTGCCAGCAGTCCAATCGGTCCTACGCCGATAATGGCGACTGTTTTGCCTACAATATCACCCGACAAAACGGTTTGCACGGCATTCCCCAACGGGTCCTGCAGACACGCGATTTCAAATGGCAGCGATGGATCATTTTGAATAATATTGCTAGCCTTCACTACGGCATACTCAGCAAAACAACCCGGTGCCGTTATGCCAAAGCTTTTCGTATTTTTGCATACATGAGCATTTCCAGTTCGGCACGCTTTGCACGTTCCACAAACCATATGCCCTTCTGCGGAAACATGGTCACCGATCCCAACACCAGTTACCCGTTCCCCTACTTCAGCAACGATACCAGCGAACTCATGGCCGAATACATTCGGGGTTAGTACCGTTTTGTCCGCCCAGGCATCCCATTTGTAAATGTGTACGTCTGTTCCACAGATTGAAGTGGCTTTAACCTGAATGAGCACTTCATCAGCACCACATGTCGGAACAGGTACTTCTTTCAAGCTGGCCCCTGGTCCACGATGCTCTTTCACCAATCCCATCATCGTAGCCTGCATGTTCATCATCCTCATCTTTGTCCAATATATTATACGTTCGTGCGTTATTATATGTATATGATAGTACACGAATGTATGTTATATTGTAAATAGGCATTTTTCGATCGTGGTTTAGATACAGAAGGAGTGACTGAAATGAACGAACCCATACATAAATTAGTAGGCAGGAAGCTTTTGACTATTCGTAAAACGAGGGGCTTAAGCTTAGACCAAGTGGCTGAACTAACAGGTGTCAGCAAGGCTATGCTGGGGCAAATTGAGCGCGGCGATTCGAATCCAACGATTTCGGTGCTTTGGAAAATTGTGAATGGCCTGCAGATTTCATTTACCAGCTTGATTGAAGATGACGAGCCAACGGTCACCGTTATCCGCGCAGCCGAGCTCACCGCTTTTGAAGAAGAGGACGGGCAGTACAAAGCCTTTCCATTGTTCCCTTTTCATCCGCAGAAAAGCTTTGAAGTGTACACAGTGGAGATGGCGTCCGGCTGCATTCACGTCTCGGAACCGCATAATGATGGCGTTGAGGAGTACATCCTGATGGTGTCTGGTAAACTGCAACTCACGCTGGCTGATGAAAGCTATCTCCTTGGCGCTGGGGATGCCCTTCACTTCACTGCCGATAGGACGCATACGTATACGAACATGTCGGATTCGACAGCCGTGTACAAGACATTAATTTATTATCCGTCGTCCTAGTCGGATAAAAGAAAGAACGCAAGCAGCCTGTATCGGCCGCTCGCGTTCTTTTGTTTGGTATGCAGACTTACACATGTTAGGGGTGACCAGCGTTGTCACGCATGGATTCGCAAAAGCTCTGAGCGATACTCCCCAGGCGTCTTACCGGTCTCCATTTTAAACGCTTTTGTAAATGACTGAACCGTCAAGTAACCTACTTGATCTGCAATTTCCTGGATCTTCAGGCGCTGGTCGCCAAGAAGCGTTTTGGCTGCTGCAAGCCGGCGTTCCGATACGCGGTCCTTAATCGTCATACCGGTTTCATCCTTGTAGATTTTACGCATATGCGAAGTACTAATGGCAAAAATTTCGCTCAAGCGTTCGATCGTTAAGTCATCCGCAAGATGCGCGTCAATATAGGCTGTAATGCCATCCGCTAATTCCTGATTTTTTAGTGATCGTTTCTGCTCCAGCTGATCAAGTACGAGCTCATACAGCGACTGCATGTATCCGACCATGCTTTGCATCGTTTCCTTCTCTAATAAATCAGTATGCCTCAACTGCTGAATAACCGGCTGAAAGCCGAGATTGGCGTCAATTTCGTAAACACAGCGCAGCGACGAGGAGAACAACTGTAGGAAGTAATGCCGAACAACCTCGATTTGCCTCGCATGGTGCTCAACCATATGAGATTCAAACTCATGTAAGGCAGAGGTGACCCCTTCCCGGTTTCCCGTTTTGAAGTGCGTTAGTAATAGCTTCTCAAGACCCAGCGGATACATGACAATTCCCGCTTCCGGCCGGACAGCTTCATAATAAATGACCGTATTGCCGCCATACACGAGTTTCTGTCGTAAGGCCGAGCCCGCTTCCTGATAGCAATCACTAAGCTCCTCAATGGACGTGTGCAAGGTACTTACACCAATCGTGAAAGTCATCATTGATTCCTTGCGCAGTAACACCAAAAGCTGGCGCAGCCAAGTGCGCAGGCTGTCAGGAAGCAGTTCCGATTCGTTCTCTTCTTTGCCTAAATGGAGGACAAGCACCATTTCATTCGGCTCCGCTTCTACTAGATAGCCTTGATACCCTTGCTGTCCAAAAGCCTCTTCTTGCAGTCCTTCGGACAACTGCAAAAGCCGCGTATTCCGCTCAGATTCGTGAACCTCTTGCGAGAACTTCGTGTACTGATCCATAGAGACGAGTACAACTACGAAATCCCCTCTCTCAGGCAGGTTTAGACCATAGTAAGCCAGACGTTCCATCGTCTGCGTCGATATCTGCTCGTCACCACAAACCAGTCGCTGTAGAAATTTGTTCCTGCTCTGGACCTCATAATCCTTCAACAGCGTCGTCAAATCCCGGTTCTGATCCATCAGACGGCTGACGTTGCGCTCGATCTGAACAATCTCCTTGGCATGTTCAGCCTTCCTATCATCGGGTTTCTGATCCGTGCCACGCATCATAATTAACAGCCGGTTCATCGGGTTTACGATTCTTTTGGACAGCAGCAGCGAACCGATGAGACTGAGTACCACCGCCATCACACTGATGATAACCGTCATCCGGCTCCATAAGTGAAGACTGTGAGTAACCACGGACTTCGGAATCATGTACGTGTACACCCAGCCGCTCGTTACAGATGTAACATAGCAAACCAACGTGTCTATCCCGCGAACTTTGGTCATCAAGCTGCCTGATGACCCATTAAATTGGGAAATATCCAAGTCACTGAGAAGTTGACTGTTATCGAACATCCCCTCCTCTGCTGCTTTCTGCGAAAGAATATGTCCTTCCTTGTCCATTACAATCAATTGAACATCGGGATTCGTATTCAATGACTGCATAATCTGGGCTAAGTAGTCTCCTTTGATGTTAATCACCACATAAGCAGATGGCGTACCTGCATTAATAATGGGTAGCGTCTTGACCATGGAGATGACGGTTTCTTCTTTGGCTGAAGAAATTTCTGGTAAAGCTCTCGTACGGACGAGTGATTTGCTCGGTGTCTGCCCTGCCATCGAGCGGATGAAATCCTTATCCTGAAAACCGCTGAGCGGTACAGCCCCCTGAAGCGAGGACAGAATTAACTGCGAGCTGGTATAGTAAATGGAAACGGAGTGAATGTAGTCACTGGATAAGACAACATTCTCGAGACGCTGCCTCAGCTGCAGCTGCATGTAGATATCGGCTTGCTCATAATAATCCATATAATGAAGAAAGGATGAATCTAAGAATACGGATTCCATGGCCTTGTCGACTTCAGCAAGGACAATTTCTTGCCCATTCTTAAGTAGCTGAAGCGTATTACTGCTGTTCTGGATCGCATCCCTCCATAGTAAGGACGAGGATGAATAATACAATGCCCCCCCAGAAATTGCCGCCACTAGCAAGGAAAGCACTAGAAAATAGTTGAAATACTCAAATAAGCTGCTCTTCATGAAACGTTTTTCTTTCATTATTACTGCCCCCACACTAGATACCTGGGCTCACATTGCCCGATCTCAGCTCGTTATATGTTTTTATTTTGGATTCAAGCAAGGCCTTGCCGCCTTTCTTTTTCCATGTAGCCACATATTCCTCCCATTTGGACAACGGCTCCTTACCCGTAACAAACTTGATAAACATCTCCTCTTCGTACTTGGCGACATCGGGGCCGTATGATTTTTGTTCATCGGTCAGTGGAATCCCATAAAAGACATCCTGATACAAGGTATACTGAGCTGCCTTCTCTAAAAATCGGTTATTATCAAGTTGTACTGGATCCTTGGATGTTGCGCTCACTTTCTCTGCGAGTTCCTGTCTCGAAACAATCTGGCTCAGCGGGTCTAACCATCTCTCGTCGAATGCCTTTTGTCCTGCTTGCGTCCGTGCCTCTGTAATGTCGCGAAAATGCTCACCCTTGATCCCGTAATGACTAAGCTCCCAACCCTCGTCAGTCGACATATAATTGAGGAACCGCAGGACAGCTTCCGGACTTTTTGTCTTGGACGAAATGGCTATCACTCCGCCTAGATTTCCGAAGGACAACATACCACTTTTGCCATCTGGCCCTTTTATGCCCGGAAAGATCGGCTCCCAGCGTGCATTTGGCACAATTTCATTCATTTTAAGCTGCTGCCCCAGCGTCTGTGGAGCGATGGACCACCAAGCATTGAAATAACCAATTTTCCCTTGTGCCACCTTTTGCATCGCCTGATCAGACTTGATCGTAAACATCTCAGGATCGATGACTTTGGCATCCCATAGATTCTTGATATAACCCAAAGCAGCCTTATATTCGGGTGAAATAGCAACGGGGGATATCTTGTTTTCCTTCAGATAACTGTTCATGGGCACACTGTTGGCAAACATCCCAGGCGAAATACCGAATGCCCCAAAAATTGGCATAAAGCTTTCCGCATATGTGTTAGCGTTACCTATGCCATACGTATCATCCTTGCCATTTTTATCAGGGTCACTATTCGTAAACGCTTTCAGCATTTGCTCAAATTCATCCAAATTGGTGGGCATCTTCATATTCAGGACATCCAGCCAATCCTTGCGGACTACCGGAACCTCTTTGCCTGGCGCATTCTCATAAGGAATAACGTACTGCTTACCTTTGTGCTTCGTCAACTCCCACAGCTCAGGCTTCAGATTCTTCAGCAGGTTAGGCGCGTATTGGTTTAAATAGGGAGTCAAGTCTAGGAACAAGCCTTGATCCACAAATTTTTGGTAGTCGAACGAGCCCAGCCTGCTCATATCTGGAATTTCTCCCGAAGCGGCAAGTGCGTTGTATTTGCTGTTGAAATCGTTATTGGGCAGCATGTTAACGTTGAGCTTTACTTGCGTCTTCTTTTCTATTTCTTTGGTAACTGGATTATCATCTCTCCAAACCCTGCCTCCATCTGGCTGTATGAGCGAAAGCGTCACTGGAGAAGCCGATGCCTGACCGCTAGCCGGCGGATTCCTGGTTTCTGTGCTGCTGCAGGCTGTGGCCAGAGCTGCGGCCAACGAAACCATACCTAGCAAAGCGATAACACGCTTAGTTGAATTGGTTTTCATTAATCGTCATCTCCCCCTTTTGTCCTGTTTGGTTTATTATAAGCCAAATCTGTCTAGGATCACAGACTTTCCCATTCACAAAAGCTGCACCACGATTCAATCTAAAACTTTGTACCCCCATTTTTTCACGAAAGCGATTACATTTATAGATGACAATGTGCTTTTTTGTGCCCGTACTGCCGATTCGTCAGTTTGGATAAAAAAAAGCGATTCTTTTCATTGCCTTCTCTTGCATGGAACGAATGGCCTATGCATGAGTGATGCAACGAAAAAGATTGCCACTCCCCCTGTCTTCCAGGCTGGGTGAGTAGCAATCTTTTTAAAAACCATGAACCCTCTTACTTCGTGACTGTCACAGTTAACATATCACTGGAGATCACGCCTGCGGCGTTGAACAGTTCGACGCGATACTGATACACACCATTTGTGCGGCCGGAAATGGCTGTAACTGCCTTTTGAGCATTAGGAGAATTGGCTTGCAAGCTATGGTTATCAATCATCACACCATTCTCATAGAGGCGATACCCTGTCGCGTTGGTACCCCACCACATGTTCATTGTAATTGTATAGTTGCCATCTCCATCCCAGTTATCCTGCGATAAAACAGGTTTACCTGGTGACGCATCTGTGACTGTGACAACAAGAGGATGACTGGTTGTTGTACCAAATTTATTGATAAGTTGACTGGTGTAGGTGTAAGTGCCGTTTGGTTTATTAGATACTCCCACTTTGACGAGTTGTGCCGATTGGGAAGCATCCGATAGTGTTTTCATATTAATGAGAACACCATTTTCGTACAGTTTGAACAATGTACCATTATTGCCATACCACATGTTCATCGTAATTGTGTAGTTGCCATCTTTTAAACCAGAATAACCGTTGTCGGAGGATAAAACAGGTGTACTAGGAACTCCGTTGGATAATGGTTTTACGGCATTTGCAACCACGCTCACACTGGATTTAACGGACATCAGTCGACCGATCGCATCGAAGGCTTTTAGTTTCACACTGTGAATGCCAGGGGCTAGCACCGTAGAGGCCGTAAGGGTTTGGCCGTTCATCAAGTAAGGAACTACTTCTCCATCCACCAGAAGCTCAGCACTACCCGCTGCAATAGGAATCTCGCCTTGCACCAAATCGGCGGAAATCGTCACGTTCCCTGCGACAAGTTCCTGATTATTTGCCGGAACCAAATTGACGATTTTACTGTACAGACCTGTGTCAGGCTGGGTATAGATGCCGACATTCCGCAGCTTAAACGAAACTTCTGTTGCTGTCCTCGAATTTATCCCGATACTGAACCTAGTGATCTGATCGGAATCGAGATGGAAATTATCATCCGGCGTTCCAAACGCCGCAAAATCCGACCAAGGTAATTTGACTTGCTGCCAGCCGCCTACAGGTGTAACTCCCGTTCCGGTGAAATAGCCTGAACCATTGCTTTCATAGATAAAGCTTCGAACAACCACGCCTTCGATCGGAGCTGGGAAGTACACATCAAAGGTAACCCCTTCTGATCTAGCGAATGTCACATTTTGAGGTACAATAAAATTAGGATAGGTCCACTTATCCCCACTGCCGAAGAGATAGTTGAACTGGATCTCCCCAGGAGATGGTGAAGTCACCGTGGCGGTGGAGCCTGGCGAAATATTCTCCCCCCACTGGGCAGGATTATCATAATCCGGTAGGAGTAGACTTGGCGTTACAGCCTTGTTTTCATTCGAGGCAATCATCGTCACCGACTTGGAAGTAGCCTCCCCGCTGAATGTACCCTGGAATATGACCGGGAACTTCACATCTGCCGCTATTTCCTGGCTTCCTGTCAGGGTAAAGGTCAATGTCGCTTTGGAATACGGAGCAACCGTTACCGTTTGGGAAGGCGCCACTAAGCTCCATCCGCCATTTACGGAACCATTGACTGTCCCACTCATTGCTGACGAGTTAAAATTATAAACATCCACCTGAATGTCTGTTGCTGTGTTCTTATCTAGCAGATACCCCTTGGACTTAGCTTTGGCAGCTGTAGCTTCGGGATACTTCTGCGTGATGACCATTCGGTCCGCTGTTGAAAGTTCAGCAGCTTTAGGCACAGGTGCTGCAAACACGGACGTGGTCAAGTTTTGAATGCTGCCGGCAATCCGCAAATAATGGATGTCTGGACCCGACGTCAGCGGATAGCTGCCGTTTGTAGATGTCAACTGCTTCTCTTTCCCCATAATGTCTGTCAATAACGCTGTGCCGGTACCTGTAGTCACGTTCAGAGGTGTCGTATGCTCGCTCCAATAGGCAACAACACTGTCCGTTCCGTCCTTGAACACATAATTCGCCACTCCGTCAGGCAATCCAGTCAGCTTGCCTAGATAAACGGCTTCACCTAGCGCATGCGTCATCGCAGCTTCCGCATTCACAGCGGCGTATGGCGTTCCTCGGGAAGTGAAGCTGCCATAGTTTCCAATTGTTTCCTGATAATTCGGAAACACGAACCAGAAATGCTTATCCACACCAGAAGCGATAGATTGAATCGTGGAGGTGGTCAAGTATCGTGCCTGCGTCCGCAACTGCTCGCCGTACAGTGTCTGTGTGCTGTCGGAGAACGTTTGGGCTACCCCTGCTTCTGTCACATAAATAGGTTTCGTATCCAGGTCGTAGCCCTGAATAAACTCCGTATGTGCCGCGAAGGAAGGTGGCATATCTAATATTTTCTGACTCGCACTATCGCTACGGTGACCATGATAGTTGTAAATGTCCATATAAGGAGCGACATCGTTCTCCATGAGAAGCTCTGTATATCCCCCTGGCGGATAGGCGATCCCTCCCAGTGCTACCCGAGTGCCTGACCCCGAATCCCTCGCTGCGATCGTAGTCGCCTTCAGGAATGCGGCATATTGATCGGCTGGCTCGCTGTCGGTCGTATAGCTGATATCCGGTTCATTCCAAAACTCCCAATCCGACTGAGCCCCATAATGGGCAGCGCTTGTTTTGGCTAATTGATAGGCATCCAGCAGGTTGCGCGGCAGGTTTTTGCCTGTATCCTTCGCCCACGTCGGAGCGATATGATTTAACTCCAGAACCCGAATACCGTTATTCGCGTAAGCGGTGTTGTAAGGATCATATTTGGTAAAATCATAGACCCCGCTGGCACTGCTAATGGAATTCCAGTGCATTCGTTCCCGCACGTAATCGACCCCGGTCAGCCTGACCGCCCGAGCGTAATTCGCCGCTTGGTCGACAGGAATCAGAGAACCTCCCGCCACATCCAGAGCAAAGGGGTTATTACTTGTATGGCGATCAGAAGCATTCATCACGACAGAGAAATAGTCGATGATTGGTTTGCCGTTCTGATCTGCCTCCGCTTTTATTGTATAATGGCCCCGTTGCAGTTGCGGCAACGTAACCTTATAAGATGGCGCATACACGTCCATCGTTACGCTATTTTGGACAACGACACTCCCATCGTAATCTTCCACCTTATATGCAACGACATGCCCCTTGCTGGCGGTATCGGTAAATTCGATGGATAACTCCTTCACGTCACTTTCTTCAAAAAGGTTATTAGGTGCATTGGTTGTGATCTTGTTCAGTCCCCAAGGGAGCTTCGTAAATTGCATATAATCAAGGTAAAAATAGATGCGCCCGTCCTGTGCTCTCCCGTTCGGGATGCGGAAGGAGATTGTATTGCTACCGGCTTTAAGCGTCACCGGACCCAGATTGAACTTATGGAGCACATTCGCCGGCGTATCAATTTGCCCAATTTTAGTGGCTAAAGTGCTATTTACAGTAACATAATTACCATCATTAATTTTCATTTCATAAGGTGGAAAAGATGTCAAGTTAATCGGGCTCGACATGATCTCCATCCCATAAATACCGGGAACGGAAACGTTCACTTGATAGTCAACTTTGTAATTTGACACGGGGACACCACTTAAGCTTTTGATATACAAGAAGTCACCATTGCTCAGCGCGCTCCGAGGGATATTCAAATAATTTTCTTTTGTCCCTGTTATCTCGTTTCCAACTTTGGAGGTATAATTCTCCCCCTCAACTCTAATAACAATTTGTTCTGGGCTTGTCACTGTTTCACCCGAAGCAAACGCTGGAACTGCTTGAAGAATAAGCATGAATACAAATAGATATGACAATATCAATGACGAACGTTTTTTCACAGATCTTCTCCTCCAACTCATTAGATACTCAGTATGATCGTTAGTACAATTTCCCCCACTTCCATGTCAACGCTTACAAATTTGCATAAAAAATAATCGTACGGATCATAAGGCTGCCATGGCGGCAGCCCTTTGACCAACTATTGACTCCATTCTTTGTCCATGCACGGATATCATTTACACTTTGCCCGGCCAATCCCACATCTTCAGGTCTCGGCTCCAAGCTATGCCAATCGAGGCATGCGTATCGAATAGTACTCTCTCATCTTCAGGACCGCTGCCGTGAAAAAACATTACAAATGCCTCTATGCCTTTCGTACCTCTGAGGTTCAGGACGAATCCGGCGGTCAACCGCCCTTGCGCCCATTCCCACTGCTGCTGACCCAATGTGAGTAAGTCATCCTCCTGATGCCAGTGAACTAGATCGTGCGATCTCATCATACCTATCCCATTTTCAGGAGAATGAAACATCACATACTCCTCTTGGTGCCGGATGATACACACATTTTCTCCCGCCTGTTCGGAGCCGCAATAACTCCATTGCCGAAAATCACTTGTTTTCGATAGGCTGACACCATTTTGCTTGTAAAAACATAGCCATTCCCCGGGGTTGTTGGCATTCGCGATAAAATAGGGGTCGATCATCCGACCCATATCCTCTACTGCCACATGTTCCCCTTTGACGCGAAGGAGTTCAGGAGCCGTCCAGGTAACTAGATCTTGGCTTTCCATCATCCAAATACGGCAATCCCCATTGCCATATTTCTCACCATTGGGACGTGGATAGGATTGCAAGCACATCCGCCAACGGTTATCGACGTAAATCAGATTACCAGGACTGGAGAAATTCAGGTTCTGATCCCTCGGAGTCAGAAGAAGCGGCTCGCTCCACTGCCGAAGATCCTCGCTCCGGCTCATCGCCGTGTACAAGAAGACTCGGCCATCCTCTTCCGTCTCCACAAGGGTGTAATATAGCCACCAAATGCCATCCTGATAAAGCGCACATGGGTCTCGATAAGCTCGCCTGTGATCTCCTTTTAGAAGTATAGGTGACGATATTGGGCTACAATTCATGATTAGATACCAGCGCTAACACTGCTTGATTTCAGTTCGTTATACTTTTTAATTTTGGAATCCAGTAAGGATTTGCCGCCCTTCTTCTTCCATCCATCTATATAAGCATCCCAGTTTGACAGCGGCTCTGCGCCTGTGACGAACTTCAAGAACATCTCCACTTCATATTTGGCAACATCTGGTCCTAGCGTATTTTGCTCATCGGTTGCCGGGATGCCGTAGAAGATGTCTGAAATCAAATTATAACCAGCTGCTGCATCAATAAAGCGGTTGTTTTCAATGGCAACGGGATCCTTCGTAGCGGCATTGATTTTATTCTGAATATCGACACGGGAAACAATCTGGCTCAGCGGATCTAGCCATTTCTCGTCAAACGCTTTCTGACCCTCAGGTGTGCGAGCCTCATTAATGCTCGTATAATGCGTGCCCTTGATACCGTAGTGGTTAAGCTCCCAGCCCTCGTCTGTGGACATGTAGTCAAGGAATTTTAATACCGCTTCAGGATTTTTAGTTTTAGCAGAAACCGCGATCGTTGCACCTACATTACCAAAAGAGAGCATACCGCTCTTTCCATCAGGCCCCTTGATGCCAGGAGCGATTGGATCCCATTTCACATTCGGCACAATCTCTTTCATTTTAAGCTGCTGAATAAGTGTTTGAGGAGCTGTGGACCACCAAGCTGTGAAGTAGCCAATTTTCCCTTGAGCTATTTTCTGCTGCGCCTGATCCGCTTTAATTGTGAAAAGTTCTGGATCGATTACCTTCGCATCCCATAGCTTTTTGATATAGGTCACTGCCTCCTTATATTCAGGTGAAACAGCAACTGGTACAATCTTGTTGTCTTTCAGATAACTGTTCATAGGCACACTACTAGCGAACATACCTGGTGCAATACCGTATGCGCCAAATATCGGCATAAACGTTTCCGCGAAGCTGTTCGCCATGCCCATACCGTACGTATCGTTCTTGCCGTTTTTGTCTGGGTCATTGAACGTGAACGCTTTCAACATTTGCTCAAATTCGTCTAGATTGGTAGGCATTTTGATATTCATAGCGTCCAGCCAGTCTTTCCGAACCGCAGGTACTTCCTTGCCTGCCCCATTCTCATACGGGATAACGAATTGTTTGCCTTTATGCTTCGTTAGCTCCCAAAGCTCAGGCTTCAGGTTCTTCTTCAAGTTCGGCGCGTATTGATCGATTAACTTCGTCAAATCAAGGAACAGGCCTTGATCCACATACTTCTGGTAGTCGAATGCGCCGAGTCTGCTCATGTCTGGAATGTCGCCAGAAGCGGCAAGTACATTGAACTTAGCGTTAAAGTCGTTATTAGGCAGCATGGTTACGTTCAATTTGACATTAGCTTTCTTTTCAATTTCTTTGGTAGCTATATTGTCGTCTTTCCAGACACGACCTCCATCAGGCTGTGTAAGCGAGATCGTTGCTGGAGCAGCGGGTGCAGATGAAGTTGCAGGTGCCTTGGTGCTTTCCCCAGTGGCTGCTGGTTTACTCGTTTCCGTGCTGCTACAAGCTGCGGTTAATGCCGTTGCGATTGAAACTGTTGCTAAGGATGCGATTACGCGTTTCGTTGATTTGGTTTTCATAGATTTTGTGTCTCCCCTTTGATTAGTTATTTGGATAGTTTCTTATGATAAGTCCATGCTTAGCCCTTCACAGACCCGACCATAACTCCCTGCACAAAGTACTTCTGCAAGAACGGGTATACAATGATAATGGGCAAAGCTGACAGAATCACCGTAGCGGCACGAATCGTCTCTACAGGCGGAGGCAGGCTGTCGCCGTCGAGCTGTTCAATCGAAACCGTATACATTTTACGCAAGATCAGTTGCAGCGTCGAAAGCTTCGGATCGTTGATATAAATAATGACATTGATATATTCATTCCAGTGTCCCACCCCATAGAACAGAGCTAGCGTGGCTACGATTGGAAGAGACAACGGCAGCATGATGCGAACGAGTATGCCGACCTCTGAGCAGCCGTCCAATCGGGCCGATTCGCTAAGACTAACCGGAATGCCCTGAAAAAAGTTGCGCATGAGGATCAACAGCCAGGCATTGATTGCGAATGGAATCATCAGAGCCCATACGGAGTCAACCATATGCAGGGAACGGACAACCAAATAGGTAGGAATCAATCCGCCATTAAACAACATCGCAATGACGATAATCGTCATTAACACATTGCGCCCTGGCAACTCGCGATTGGATAGCACATAAGCGCCTAGGGCTGTCATAATCAAATTGATTAACGTACCAACAACGGTAATAAAGATGGTGACGCCATAGGCATCAACCAGCCCAGAGTGGCGAAGCACGTAACGATAACTATCCCAATGAATCGAGCGTGGATAGAGCAGGATCCCTCCTTGCTTCACGTAATCCTTCATGTCAGCGAACGATACAATGAGTACATTCAGAAATGGGTACAGGGTGCTCACGCAGAGCAGAACTAAGAAGAACCAGATGATATAGTCGACTATTCCCGGCTGGGATAAAGATCTGGACTTTCCGCTTACCATATCGCCCCCTCCTCGTCAATTTTCTTAGATACATAGTTGGCAACCAATACGAGAACAAGCGCGATCGCTGAACGGAACAGACCAACGGCAGTTGCGTAGCTGTAATTATTCGTATTGAGCAGACCAATGCGGTACACATAGTAGTCGATGACCTCAGCTACTGGCGCTACTTGCGGATTGATCATGACCAGCGTCTGTTCGAAGCTTACGCTGAGAATGCCGCCTAAGCTCAGCACAAACATAATGCTGATTACACTTCTAATGCTTGGCAAGGTGATATGCCATAAGCGCTGCCACCGATTTGCACCGTCAATCGCCGAGGCTTCAAGCATATCGGGATCAACCCTCGTTAAAGCAGCCAAAAAGATAATGGCGCTCCAACCGATTTCTTTCCATATGGCACTGCCTACAAACATCATCCGGTAATATTCGGTGGATGACAGAAATTCAAAGGTGTGACCAACCGAAGATTTAAGCAGTAGATTGATTAATCCGCTTTCCGAGAATAAATTGTACAGTAGTGCGTATACCACAACCCAGGATACAAAATGCGGTAGATACGAGACGGTTTGAAAAAAACGCTTCCATTTCGTAAAACGCAATTCGTTAATTAGCAGTGCGAATAGAATCGGTGCTGGAAATCCGAATAAAAGGCGGTAGAAAGCCAAAAGCAGTGTGTTACGGAAAATGATCCAGAAGTCACCATTCTCAATAAATCTTTTAAAATGTGCGAGTCCCGCCCATTCGCTCCCAAAAATGCCGTCCATGAACGTGTACTTCTTGAAGGCAATGATGACCCCGGTCATCGGTGCATAATGAAAGATGGCATAATAGGCTAGCACGGGTAAGAATAAAAGGTAAAGCGGAATGAAGCGTTTCATCTTCTTCCAGGTTTTGTGCCGCTTGACCGCAGCCATCGGTTCCCGGATTAGCGTCTGGGGCATGGCGTGGTTCGTTGCAGGTTTCATCTTGTTATTCCCCTTTCCGATATGTAGCTAGGCGTTTAAAACTCATTTAACGTAATCATGTAAGCGATTGCGTTTTACAATTTCCTGCTGTGAACCCATCTTTACACGAAAACAGCGGCAAATATAGAAATGAAATTGCTTTTTTGTGCCGTTTTTGCCGATTCAGCAGTTCGGATAAAAAAAAGCAGTGCCCTCTTCTGTCTAACTTGTATCGTTGCTCAGCCTGTTGCGGGTTTTCTGGAAAGGGGGTATTATCACTATTGTTACTAGGGCATCTTGTAGGCGTTTTCACTGTGGGATGACAACATGATAGATGGGGGCGTATGGCTGTGGAGAGACGCAAGTTCACTCCCTTTGATGGGAAGAGATGGAGACTGTCCAATATTCCTTTATTTTATAAATTGAGCATCTGTTTCTTGTTTCTATCATTTCTTATGATTCTTCTGTCTTATGGTCACTTTATGAATTACAAGAAGGATAAGGAAGCTGTATCGCTGGAAGCAATCGACCTGGCCAATAAGCAAACAATGGGCAGAATCGACTCTTATTTGGCGGATTTATCTTCTATCACCATCATCCCTCTCATGGAACAGAATTCGAAAGATAATTTTTTTCAGAACCTGAAATCATTTCAGAATAATCAAGTCAGTCTGGATTTTCAGCGGGAAGCTGACATGATATTCAATAAGATGTTTCTGTTCAAAAAAGACATCCACTCCATTTTCTTGTTTAACCTGAACGGAATGAGCGAATACAAGGTGTTGGATACGGCATTGCTGCGCCCGTTTGATCCTGTTCGAGAAGTTTGGTTCCGTAAAAGCATCGAGAGCTTCGGCATGCCGCAGATCGTCTCCACCTATCACTTACCCAATGTATCCGATCAGAGGACTCGGCCCATTCAAGTATTCGGAGTGGCTAGAGGACTTGTGGACGTTAATGCAGGAGCCGTAGCGGCAGTGCTGCTTGTCAATACAAAGGTTGATTACTTGGCCGAACAAATTAAAAATTTAATGCTTTTTCCCAACCAAAGGGTTGTCATCGTGGATAAGAATGGTCAGACCATATACGATACCCACACTCCGAATATTGGCAGTCCCGCTGATATGAATCTGCAAAACATAGCCAAAGCACGGCTAAGTCAGGCAAGCAACATTGACGGTACGCATTCCATTGTCCGAAGCTTTACTTCCGAAGTGAACGAATGGACGATTCTGACCATCATCCCGGAGCGTGAATTGTTCCGACAGATTAATCAAGCAGGCAAAGTGACGATGTTCTTTACCTTTCTAGCCATCGCGGGTTCCTTTTTCTTTCTCTTCATGATTTCGAGACAAATTGTGAATCCGATTAAAACGCTTATTAATACGATCAAGAAATTCGAGAAAGGCAATTTTGGGGTAAAAGTCCAAGATAACAGAGCGGATGAAATTGGTGCCTTGGGCTCGTCATTCAACCGAATGACACACCGAATTCATGATCTTATTCAGGAAGTATACATAGATAAGCTACGGAAGAAGGAATTACAACTTCAGAGCCTTCAGAATCAGATCAACCCCCACTTTCTGTACAACACCATTGAATCGATACGGATGATGGCCGAAATCAATGATGACGATGAAGCATCCCGGATGGCTGTTGCCCTTGGCGGCATTCTGAGATATGGCATTACCGACCCTTTGTCCAAAGTGCAATTGCGGGATGAAATTCATTATCTGAAGGAGTATGTCTTGCTTCAGCAAGTCAGATACGGCGACTTATTCCAAATTGTTATCCATGTCGAGGAAGAAATTGAGGATGTTCCAATTCCCAAGATGGTCCTACAGCCACTGGTGGAGAATGCAATCAACCATGGTTTGAAATATACCTCCGATGGCGGACTCATAACCATATCGGTAAGCAAGCTTGAGAACCATGTTGTTTTCGAGGTAACAGATAACGGGGGCGGCTTCTCCGTAGACAAACTTAAACAAACGATGGATGACTTGAACGGAATGAATGAATCGCCCGGCAGTATTGGGATGAAAAACGTCCATCAGAGGATTGGCTTGCATTATGGAGTCGGATACGGTTTACAAATTCGAAGTGTGGAGCAGGTTCAAACGACGGTATTTTTTCAAATTCCTATCAAGACCTAGACCATTTTAGAAATGAGGCTAAACGATGTATCACGTATTCATTGCAGATGACGACAGAATCATTCGTACCGGTCTGAGAAAAATTATCGAGAAAAATTGCCCAGAATGGACGGTCATCGGTGAGGCGTCGAATGGTCAACAGGCCTACGAGGACATCTTGGTGTGCAAGCCTGACTTGTTAATTACGGATATCAAGATGCCTGTCCTGGACGGCGTGGAGCTGATTCGGAAGGTGAAGGCGCAACAGGATCGACTGGATAGGATGAAGATCATCGTGCTGAGCGGGTACGGTGAATACCCGTATGTCAGGGAGACCTTACGTCACGGTGCAGTGGATTACTTGTTGAAGCCAATCCCCACACCGGATATTGTGGCGTTGCTGCAGAAGGTTAGGGATGACCATGCTCTGGAGCAGGAATCCTCTCGGCGGGACGGGCTGCTGAAGGATAGATCGGAGGAAGCGCAGCTGTTAGTCGAGGAGAAAGCATTGCTGCAATTCCTTCATGCCAGAGCACACGATGTAGAGCCATGTATGCAAAAGCTGCGAGACTGTGGACTGGCAGACAGCGGGAATTTTCTGGTCGCCATCCTACAGGTTCACCAGAATAATTCTTTAATTCTTGAAACAATTAAGAACGATGTGCTTTCACTAGTACCACAAATGGCCCCAATGGTTCGTGTCATGCTTGCTTTACGTGGCACTCAGGTTATTGCTGTTTTTTGCGGAAATAAAGAATTCGTTCATTTCAAGAATGTGGTGCAGGACGCGCTGAACCTACAGGCAGACAACTGGAAATCGATACCAGATGTTAAAGTTTCCTGCGGCATTAGTGATGTATTTACACTCATAGATGAACTGCCCAGTGGAGCTAAGGAGGCGGAGCGTGCTCTGGAAACTGGCTTCTACGAAAATGCAGGCGCGAAATTTCTTACTTTGCAAGATGAATCGAACATGTCAACGATTACATCGTTTCCCTGGGAGCCAGAGGTTCAACAAATTACTAGCCTCATGGAGCTTGGGGATTTTAACCAGGCCAAGGATGTACTGATGCAATTGTTGGTTCGTTTGGAGATGCTTCAGGCGAGACCTGTAAACGTGAAGGATGTCTGCAAAAAAATGGTTACCCGCATGGAAGTTGCATGTCGGGAATTTGCTGAAGCCTCCTCCAACAAGACGGTGAACGGGCAAGATCTGTTTGCTGCTATCGATCTCGTTCCCACCATGAAGGATCTGATCGGCCTGCTCGCCGAGGATTTCACGGATCGGACAACCACGATTCAGAATCGTAAAAGCGAGAGAAGCATTCGCATTATCGAAATCGCCAAGGAATATATTCAGCAGCACTTCCGTGAGGACTTGATGCTTCAAAGCGTTGCGGATCGGGTATGTTTAAATCCATTTTATTTCAGTAAGCTATTCAAAGATCAGACTGGAAAAAGCTTTACGAATTTTCTCATAGAAGCTCGCATGAAGGAAGCTAAGAAACTGCTGGCAATGCCCGAAATTAAGGTGTACGAAGTGGGAGGAATGGTTGGATATGAGGAACCTGAATCATTCAGCCGAGCCTTTAAAAAATTAGTAGGCGTTTCCCCTACGGAATACAGAAAAAAGATCAAGTAAACGACCAATCAAATGATCTGTTAAGAAATCCAATATCCGGTCATTCATTTGGTCTCCTGAAAACGCTTAAAATAAGGGTATCAGAGGATGCATCCTGTTGAACAAGAACAGACATACAAGGAGGTCACTATGAAAAGATTACTCAGTCTCTTTTTTTCTCTCAGTTTAGTTGTGCCGATTGTCGCCTGTGGCAATGGCCAAAGCGCGTCCCCCGCTTCCACGCCAGCGGCCACACCTGCAACCGCTGCCAAGCCGACTACTGAAGCTGCTAATTTGCAAGGCAAGATCGTATTTGGTACCCATCGAACGGATATTGCCGAAACCAAAATTAAAGCGCTTGCAGACGAGTTTATGAAAGCGAATCCAGGGGTTCAAGTTACAATTGAATCTTATAAAGATTGGAAGCAAATCTTAAAGACGCGTGCGGCAGCCAGTGAATTGCCGGATGTTACGATTGCCCTTCCCGAAATTACGAAAGCTGATCTACCTAAGTATTATATGCCATTGGACGATTTGGGCTATAACAAGGATAACCTGTGGTTTCATGCAAGCGGTTTAGGCGATGACGGGAAACTGTACAAGGTCAACTCCGGCGCAGCATACCTTGGTGTTGTATACAGCAAGGCCGCCTTCCAGGCAGCAGGAATTACGAAAACGCCGACAACCACAGATGAGTTGTTCGCTGCCTTCCAAAAGCTGAAGGACAAAGGCATTATTCCTCTAGGTACGGGTTTTAAAGACGCGTTTACACTCGATCCTTATTTCTTCCAATACACACATGTGAGCACAGGTAACGCGAATTGGAGAAACGACTTGATTGCCAAAGCTGGGGATCTATTCAACAGCGAGTTTTTGAAGGGCTTCAATTTGGCAAGGGATGCTTATCAGAAGGGCTTTACAGAACCTGATCTCATGTCGGCGAATTGGGAACAGACCAAAAAAGATTTGGCAGCAGGCAAGGTCGGTATGATGTTTATGGCGGATTGGCTTGTTCCACAGTTAATCGACCTAGGTGCTAAATCTGATGCAGTCGGCATGTTCCCTCACCCAGGATCGAAAGCCGTCTATGTCGGACCAGACAAACCATTTGTAGTATCCAAGAACACGAAATACCCGGAGGCCAGCAAAGCGTTCGTCAAATTCATGCTCACCAACAGCCGTTATGCACAGGCAAGTGGTGTGAACTCTTCCATCAAGCAAGATAAAGCCGTCATTCCAGGCGTAGAAGAATTGCTGTCATCCAAGCTGCCTATTATTGAAGACACAGCTGTTGATATCAAATTCCAAGAAACCTTGAACAAATCCCAAATCAATCTATCGCAAGTCGTTCAAGAATTTATGTTGAGCAAAAATACGGATGATGTTGTGAAAAAGTACAATGAGAAATGGCAAAAGGCGCGTATGGAAGTTTTAGGGAAATGAGAAAACTTCTATCGAAGCCTTTCAAAGTTGAGCGACCGCGTTTAGAGGTAAGTTTTATCGCCAAATAGAAAGATGTTTTCGGGTACCGAAAACTGATACTTTCTATTGTGGAAACGTAGCTGCACCGTTCAGAAGATGGGTTCAACTTGAATCCATCTTCTATTTCAAAATCTGGATAAAGAAGGATGGAGTTATGAGAGAGAACACCTTCAGAAGGGCACGCAGATACGACTATCAGAAAGGTTTGACCATACTGGCGTTTTTGGTCTTGCCGGTCCTACTCCTGATAACTTTTACGTACCTGCCTGCCCTTAAACTGTTTCAAATGAGCTTCTCAAAATGGGACGGCATCTCCCCAGATATGCAGTTTGTCGGGATCAAAAACTACTTGGATGTATTCGAAGATACCGATGTCTGGATTTCGGTCAAAAACAATGGGGCTTATATTGTGGCCATGCTCGTTCAAAACGTAATTGGTTTGTATTTTGCCATTATCCTCAGCACCAAGATGAAAGGAAAAAATTTCTTTCGTTCCGTTCTGTTCATGCCCAACATTCTAAACGGCATCGCTATCGCATTCATGTTCAATTATTTGTACAACTACACCAACAGTCCACTAAACGCTGCTCTGAAATGGATCGGCATGAACCCCGTACACTGGCTGCCGGAGAATTATTTGATCAACTTCTCCCTTGCCTTCATCGGCACATGGATGTTCACAGGTTGGTGTATGGTCGTCTATCTGGCCGGCTTACAGTCCATTCCAAAGGACGTCTATGAAGCAGCCAGTATTGATGGAGCCAGCTTTCATCAGATGATTCGTTATATGATTATTCCTAACATCATCACCGTGTTTGAGCTTAATCTATTCCTCGGAATTAACGGTGCACTGCAAGCCTACTTCCAACCCTTTGTCCTGACAAAAGGCGGTCCTTACGGCCTGAGCGACACATTCGTCTCCAAGTCCTTGGCCATCGCCTTCGAATTCAGCAATTATGGTAAAGCCGCTGCAATGGCTGTGGTCATGCTAATCATTGTAGCTATCGTCGTTGGCCTGCAAAGATTATGGTTATCGAAAGGAGAGCGGCAGATATGAAGAAACATGCTACCGACATCGGGCTGGAAATTAGCCACCCTCTTCTAAAGCTGTTCAATTATGCCATGGCTTTGATCGGGGTGGCCATTATTATGTTGCCGCTCTTCATCATCCTAAACGTCTCGTTGAAAACCAGTGAGGAGTATGGGCTGAAAGGCTTTATGGCTTTACCTGACAATCTGTTTAACTTCGATAACTACATCATGGCAATCAAGCAAGGTAAAATGCTATCAGCTTTCGTAAATTCCTCAGTCCAAGTTGCGGTAGGTGTAACCGGAAGCGTATTCCTTGGTTCCATGGCCTCGTATGTCCTGAACCGTTTTGATTTCCGCTTCAAGAAAATCATCATTACAGCATTTGTCGCTTCCGTCCTGATTCCCCATGTGCTAACATCCGTGTCTACATTCATGGTTATCAAATCCTTGGGGTTGTTCAATACAAGAGAGGCCGGTTTTCTACTGTATACAGGCGCGGATGTCGTGGGCATTTATATTTTCCTTCAGTTCCTGGAGAAGATCCCGAAGCATATGGACGAAAGCGCGAAGATAGACGGTGCCTCCTACTTCCGCATCTACTGGTCCGTTATTCTGCCTCAGATGATGCCCGGCATCGCAACGGTCATTATTCTAAAGACGATTTCTATCTATAACGACTTTCTGAATCCATATTTGTTTATGCCGAAGACCTCTTTGAGAACAGTCACCGTCGCTCTTAACTCCTTTTCCAGCGAAAATGCGACCGATTGGCCCGTCATGTCGGCTGCCATTGTAACGGTCCTCATTCCCACATTGCTGCTCTATCTCTTCCTGCAGCGGTTCATTATTTCCGGCGTATCCGATGGATCGATGAAAGGTTAAGCGACCGTGTTTCAACATTTTCAAACTCTATGATGGTGGAGGTATTATGATGAAAAAGTGTATTGCAACCATAATGGCAGGCTTGTTATTGATGACATCCTTGCCGATAAGTGTTCTTGGTGCAACGACGATCGCGATTTCAGACACCTTTGACTACCCATCCAAAACGGAGGCTACAGCCGCTTGGGGGCGTGCCAATGGAACAACCATTGAAACGGAAAGCTCCACGACGAATAAGGTTGCCAGAGTCGCCAGTACAGCAGGAGATTTTCAAATTAGATCGGGGTTTCCTCACTATACCCCACTCAATGCCTCAACAGGAAAAGTCATTTTGAGTGCAGATGTAAAAATGGGATCCCCCTTAACCGGGAAAGCCTTGGGTTTTAAAGTTGGAAGCTCGACCTGGTACCAGCCCCTTGAGCTGTTCTCAACAGGTGTCATTAAAAGTTTCGATGCCGATGCTTTTAATTCGGTTACTTCATCGGTATACGTTCTCAATAACCAGTGGCATAACATCAAGGTTGCCTTAGATCTGAACAACCGGAGTACATTCGGCGCAAGAGCATTTCTCGATGGAAAAGCAATATCTTCAAAGATCCCTCTAGTTGATGGAACCTTGCAAGGTGTGCAATTTATTAACTCTGCTGGTCCCTCCTTTGATATCGATAATTTCAAATTAATCCGGTACACACCAGAAACCTCTATTGACGCAAGCTTTAAGCTCAATGGCAGTAGCGTAACAAGCGGCGCGTCTGATATTCCCGTCACAGGAACTACGCTCGATGTCACTTTTAGTGATCCGCATATGAATGAAAGCACTTTCAATTCTAGCCATATTACGATCTCTCCAGCCGCACCTGGAGCAGTAACTTCCATTGGTACGGATGGTGGTTACCAAATCAGCTTCGCGACGCTCCAGCCTGCAACAACGTATACCGTATCTGTCAGTAACGGTGTAGAAAATGTATTTGGACAAAAGGCGACGCCAAAAAGCATGTCCTTTACTACCGTAGATCCTCCCATTCTATCCAGTTATATGCTAAATGGTGCAGCATCAACAGGTGGGGATACAGGGCTGCCCCCTATCGGTACTTATGTTGATATTTCCTTTAGTGGTTGGGATGTAACGGAAAGCACGATAAATAATAGTACGGTCACCGTATCACCAACACCCCCAAGGGCCGTAACCTACTCGGTGACGGATAATCATCTTAGACTTGATTTTACGGAACTTAATTCGGCTACAACGTATACCGTTTCGGTTACCGATGGCGTGAAGAGTAGTTATGGGAAAGGAGCAACGCCAAGCAGCCTTTCATTTACAACATCCGATTCAACCATTACTGCAAGCTACAAGATTAATGGCACCCCTGCAGCGGCAGTTGGCAATATCGGCGTGCCGACTACTGGAACTTACGTAGACATCGTGTTCTCTGAAGCGAACATGAATCCAAGTACTTTTAATTCAGGTACGGTAATGGTTTCCCCCGCAGTGCCCGGCACAGCGACATACAGCTGCTCGGGAAACACTTGCAGAATCAGCTTCTCTTCACTTGAGCCGGCAACAACCTATACATTGTCACTGACCGACGGCGTTAAAAATATGTTCGGGTACAAGGCAGTGCCAAGCAGTCTGCAATTCACAACCGCTGGCGTCGGAAATCCCGGAGGTCAAGAGGTCGCCGCCGTCTATGTACATGAGGGATTCACCACCTATGCAAGCGGCACGCCTACAGGATGGCAGGCCACTGGCGGTTCTCAAATGTCTCCCTCCACGGTTGACACCGCTCATGGGATCAGCTTTAGAACGGAACCCAATACCGTTACCAAGGACGTCAACATTCTGAAATCTTTTAAAACGCCGCTAAACGGCAATGTGGTCATGGAAGTCAGCGTATATCCTGACGATACAATCAGTGAACGCGTTCTCTATGCGGTCAAGGATGCAGCTGGCAAAGAGAATATATTCCTTTTGCTTGATAAAGACGGCAAAGTGAAAACGATGCCCGATAAAGTCCAAGTTGCTACCTATGAAGCGAAGAAATGGACCACTTTTCACATCGTTGCTAAGCTTGATTCGAAGAAATTTGACCTCTATATGAATGGTGTAAGGATTCTTACCGATTATGCATTCCCAGAGCCAGCCATCGACAACATCTTCTCAGTGGCTTTCAAGTCCTGGAATCGCGGAATCTCCTTCTATGATGATATCAAAATGTATGAGAGCACAGCGCCGCTTACGCCTGAGCAATTTAGCACTTTGCTTTCCAGACAAGGCGAGAGATTAACGGATGAGCAGATCATGCATAACAAAATTAAGCATGCCGTCGTCATGGTTCCTAGATCTGAAAATGCCTATGTTAATGATGTGAAGACCGTTATTTCCACGAATTCCTTACTAACGCCTATCAGCAAAGATGGAAAAATCTACGTCCCTGCTCAGTTCCTTATGCAGAAGCTTCAAATAGGCGGAAGCTTTGTCGCTACAGCGGGCAGCAAGAACTATTCGTATAACGGGAACAGCGGAAGCTTCTCTGTCGAAGCGATCGCCGGTGATGGTGCTGTTTTGGTGCCGGCAGCAGAGTTTGCACAAATCATAGGTAAACAACTATTTATCAGCAGTCAAGATTTAATCATCTTTAGCAACACGGCTAATATTTTTGACCCTGTGAAGGACGCCTACATGTTAAAGGACCTTTATACACTTGTTACCTACAATGCAATTGATGTAAGCCAACTGACACCGCAAGTCTATGAACAGCTTCGAGATAAATGGAAATATCGTCTCATTGGTGACGGTACCCATGATATGAACGATCCGGATATTCGTGCCATGGTCGTGGCAGCGAATGACTCCGCACAAAGCTTATGGGACTCACTCATACAAGGTGGCAGTGAACGCAGCTATCTGTGGAACGACGACACCAAAAGAACGGATTTATCCAAATTTGTCACGCAAAATTACGACAGAGTTAAAAAAATGGCGATCGCGTATAATCTTGTCGGCAGCCAGCTGTATATGAACCAAGCACTGAAAGCCGATATCATTTCTGCGCTTGAATGGCTGAATGACAATCGCTACAGAAAAGATAAGCCGCCTTATGATAACTGGTGGGAATGGGAAATCGGTACGCCTGGGACGTTAAATGACATCCTTGTCCTCATGTATGATGATTTAACAGCGGCACAAATCAAAGAAAATACGGATGCGATCGACTATTACATTCCTAGAGTGCCTGATGGCGATGCAGGGGCAAATCTGGTCTGGCGTGCGATGGCTATTGCTATCCGGGCAATTATTGCCCAGGATGTGGATAAGGTTATTGCGGGAAGAGATGCCCTGATGTCGGTGTTTGATTACACAACAGAAGGGGACGGTTTCTATGAGGACGGATCCTTTATCCAGCATCAAAAACATTCCTACACCATGGGCTATGGAAAATCCATGTTGCTTGATTTATCCAGTGCGATGTACTTCTTTGAAAATACCCTCTTTGCAATCTCATCGCCGAGCAAGAACAATGTCTATGACTGGATTCGCGAAGGCTTTGAACCTTTAATGTATGATGGTGTTGGGATGTGGATGGCAAGCGGCCGTGAACTCGCAAGAGAGCCCTACGACGACCATTATATTGGAAACAGAGTCATTCGAGGTGTTGTCACGACATCCATGTTTGCGCCAAACAGCTTAAAGCCGTGGCTTCAATCTATGGCTAAAGGTTGGATCCTGGGAGACACGGATCGTAACTTTTTTGCCTCCGCCCCTTTCTATCTCGTTACGGAAGCAAAGAAAATTGTGAATGATGCCAGCATCCCGGCGAAAGCTCCGTTGGAGCTTTACAAACAATATGCGGCCATGGATGAAGCTGTGATGAGACGGGATGGCTATGCCTTCGCCGTGACGATGTCCTCTTCCAGAATTGGCAATTTCGAGTCTTTCAGCGGTGAAAACGTAAGAAACTGGTATCAGAATGAAGGTATGACCTACCTCTACAACGATTTGGATCAATATTCAAAAGATTATTGGCCTACTATCAACCCTTACAGGCTGCCGGGGATCACGGCGGATAACAGACCTAAAGCGGATGGCGAAGGCTCCGGTAAAACAACAGGTCAGGATTTTGTCGGTGGAGTTGAAATCGATGGGTTATATGGAGCTTCCGCTATGCAATTAGATGCCTATAATTCCAATCTGAAAGCTAAGAAATCGTGGTTTGTCTTCGATGATGAAATCGTAAGCCTAGGAGCGGATATCAACAGCACTGACAATTATACCGTTGAAACTATTGTTGAAAACCGTCAATTAAACGCAAGCGGCAATAATAAGCTTATCGTAAACGGTGTTGAGAAATCGTCAGCAATCCCTTATTCCGAAAGTGCTGCAAATACGGGGTGGGCTCACTTGCAGGGGAATGTCGAAGGAGCAGACATCGGTTACTACTTCCCCCAAGCTGGTAACGTTCAGTTTCTTCGCGAGACAAGAACAGGTGCATGGTCCGACATTAACAAAAACACCAGCTATGGCAGTACGACGCCAAAAACCAAGAACTACATGAACATTTGGTTCAATCATGGCACGCAGCCTGTTAACAGCAGCTATTCCTATGTTTTACTGCCAAACAAGACTGCCGCTCAGACAGCACAATATGCTGCAGATCCGGATATCCAGATTTTGCGGAATGATGCGAATGTTCAGGCCGTTCATGAGGAGAACACCAATACGACAGCGTATATCTTCTGGCAGCCTGGCCAAGAAGGCATCATTCACAGTTACAATCCTGCTGCTGTAGGTGTAAAGATGGATAATAACAAACTTGTCTTTTCGGCATCCGATCCAACGCAAAAACAGCAAAAGATTGTGATTGAGATTAACCAGCCTTTGCTTCAGCTTGTATCCAAAGATGACGCTATAACCGTTACACCAACAGCATCTGGGGTTCGCGTAGAGATTAATACGTTAGGTTCTATCGGCAAAACGTATGAAGCTGCATTTTCCTTTTAATACAGGCAATCGTCTCGAACATTTTACATAGATTTGGAGGACAGAATGATCATGAGCGTCTCAGTGCATATGCCAGATAAACAAGTTATCACAGCAGAAATTGAAGCCATTATTCGAAAAATGGATACCAATATGCTTAAATTTCAAAACAAGTTTCCCCATAAATCAGCCACTGGAAATTACTCAGATTCTCTCAATTTGGATGGAAACTGGACCGGGTCGTTTTGGACGGGAATGGTACTGCTCGCTTATGTGTATACAGAGGATAAGAAATACTTGGATTATCTATTCAATTATATGCCTGTATTCCGTCAGAGACTGGAAACCGGCTATAAGGACCATGACCTAGGTTTCTTGTATCAGCTGTACGCGACTGCCTTGTATAAAATCACAGGAAATGAAGAGGCCAAGATCTTGGCCATGCAAGCCGGGGATGAGCTTCTGAAAAGATATAATCCCCTAGGAAAATTTATACGCGCTTGGGAAAGACTCGAAGTAGAAGATCGCAAAGGAAAGCTCATCATGGATTGTATGATGAATCTCCCTCTACTCTACTGCGCTTCGGAAATTTCAGGGGAAAATAAATATTTCCAGGCCGCCGAGGGGCACGCAGCTACCACAAGTCAATATTGTATACGCGAAGATTATTCAACGTACCATACTTATGATTTCAATCCCTATACCGGTGAACCTGTCGGGGGCTTCAATGAAGGAGGCTACTCCGATGAATCTGCTTGGTCAAGAGGCCAGGCCTGGGGAATCTATGGTTTTGCCCTTTCCTATGAGCATACCGGCCAAGACAAGTACCTAACAGCGGCAGAAAACCTTGCGAACTATTACCTGAACAACCTGCCGCAAGATGTCATCCCTTACTGGGATTTCAAACTTCCCGACTTTACGAATGCCCTGAAAGATGCTTCAGCCGCTTCGATCGCTGCTAGCGGAATGCTGGATATCGCGGCGTTGGAGCCTGACGCTGAAAAAGCTCAAATCTATCAAGCATCTGCCTACAAAATTATGGAATCCTTGAGAACCAACTATTCAAAAGCTATGGATCCGACGGTGGAGGGCATTTTGCCAAATTGTTTTGTGCGGGATTCCACATTAGGTGAGATGCATAGCTATACCATATGGGGAGACTATTATTATCTAGAACTGCTTATGAAAGCAGTAGGTATTAACCCTAAATTGTGGACTTTAAAGTAATAGAAGCAAGGTACATGTAACTTGCGCTTCTTGTTTTTCAAAAAGCTGTAATAACCTATCGAATGTTCATTCGATAGGTTATTTTTGAGAGCAGCTACAACGATGGCGATGCGAGTTCTTCTTACTTTAGTTGAATCCGCTTCAATGCCTTCATCACATCAAAGCCACCTCGCCCGAACAGTTCATGTAGACGATTATATTCCATGTATAATTCATCATATACATAGCTATGTTCAAGATTCGGCTTATAGCTTTCTTGACGAACACGCGTCATACGAGAAGCCGCTTCCACAATACTCTCATAGCCGCCTCGTTCCGTACCAGCAGCAACTGCACCAAAAATAGCTGCACCAAGTGCTGTCGTTTGCGTTGAATCAGCCACCTTAATCTCACGGCCAGTCACATCTGCAAAGATTTGCATAAGCAGTCGATTGCGCTCAGGCAGACCACCGCATGCAATCAGTTCGTTCACCTTTACTCCAGCTTGCTCAAATGTCTCAATAATTTTTCGTGTACCAAAAGCTGCCGCTTCCAACAGGCAACGGTAGATGTCTTGCGGCTTTGTCTGCAAGGTCATTCCAACCAGCAGTCCACTCAAATCCGTATCGACGAGTACCGAACGGTTCCCATTCCACCAATCCAAGGCAAGCAAACCTGTCTGTCCGGGTTTCAACTCCCTTGCCAGTTTCTCCAAATACGTATGTACACTAATGCCTTCTTTCGCAGCTTCTACCTTCACATAGTCGGGTACGCCCTGCTCAACAAACCAACCGAATAAATCACCGACTGCTGGTTGTCCCGCTTCATAGCCAAACAATCCAGGAATAATCCCGTCCTCTACGACTCCGCAAATGCCTTCAGCATGGATTTCTTTATCACTCAACAGCATGTGACATAAAGAGGTTCCCATCGCCATCACCATTTGGCCAGCATACACTGCCCCTGAACCCGCTACTCCAGCATGTGCGTCAATGATCCCGACAGCTACCGCAGTGCCAGGTTCAAGTCCCAGCATGGCTGCCCCTTCCGCAGTCAGCTCGCCTGCTTTAGAGCCAAGCGTACAGATCTCACCCTGCAACTTGGTTTCGACGAAATGTTCAAGCCTAGGATCCAATGCTTGAAAAAAGTCCTTGGACGGATAGCCATCCGTCTTATGCCACAAAGCTTTATAACCCGCGCAGCAACTGCTTCGAATCGCACTCGAGGTTAGCTGTAGAACAACCCAATCTGCCGCTTCCATGATGCGATCCGCTTTATCATAAATCACTGGCGCTTCATTCAGAATTTGCCACGCCTTGGCTACCATCCATTCGGATGAGGTTTTTCCGCCATAACGGCGTAAGAAGGAAGCTTCCAAGCGCTCCGCTGTTTCATTAATCCGATTGGCTTCTTCCTGCGCCGCGTGATGCTTCCACAGCTTGACATAAGCGTGAGGCTCATTCTGGAACTCCTCTTGGAAGCATAATGGCTCTCCCTTTTCATCAACAGGAAGTACTGTACACGCTGTAAAATCAATCCCGATTCCGATCACTTGCTTCGGATTAATACCTGAGCTCTGCAGCACAGCCGGCACGGAATGTCTTAATACGGCCAAATAGTCATCAGGCTGCTGAAGTGCCCAATCGGATTCCAACGCGATATCGGAATTCGGCAGACGCTCGTCGATCACACCGTGCGGGTAGCGCGTTACATGCGCCGCTATTTCTTCCCCATTTTCAATATCCACAAGAAGTACTCGTCCGGATTCCGTTCCGTAATCGATACCAATCGCGTACTTTTTCGTCATCGCCTACACACCATCCTAGTTATTTACTCACTCTAGCCAATGCATCGTTGTAAATTTTTTCAATTTCAGATGCGCCTTTTTCTTGGCATTGCTTGATGAAACTATCCCAATCATTCAAGGCTTCGTCATGGATAATGAACTTGTCCATATTCATCGTGACAAACGTATCCAACTGTGTGCGGAGCTGCTTCAGCTTCTCTCGTTCTTCTTTATTAAAAGGGGGATCATTCACTTCTCTGAAATTAATCCCATCAGCCAGATCCTTGATCGCTTTCTCAGACCACTTGATGAGATCAGGAGAGGAAGAAGGAACAAGCGGATGATCATCCGAATGCAAGGCTAAACCAAGGTAACCCGTTCCAAGCGCAGATTGCATCGCTCGGAATGGATCCTGTTTATCCTTGAACTTGGCTTGCGTTTGTTCAGAAATCTTATATTCCCCGCCAACAAGCGTGTAATCAACATTTTCTACACCAAAGCTCGTCAGGTTCGTCCCCTCGTCGCCATACATCCAGTCGATCAGCTGGATCACTTCTTCCGGATTTTTCACCTTGGCATTGACCGCATACATTTCACCCAGATGATCAAGTTGGTAAACGTAATTACGTCTGCCCCCAGTATAACTTGCCATAGCTGGCAATAATTCGAACTTGGCACTAGCGTTTTGAGACTGGAGTGCCTTGTTGAAATTACCACCAAAGCCGTTGTTGTCTTGGTAGAAGAACGATTTGCCGGTGCTTAATTTCTCCTGCCACGCTTGCGAGGTTGCAACGGAATAATCCGGATCTAGCAGTTTTTCCTTGTACAGCTTATGCAGAAAAGTAATGGCTTCCTTGAACTCGGGTGAATATGGCCCAAACTTATACTTCTTGGAAGTCGGTTCGAAATAAATTTTAGTCCCCGCGATATTGGTATATCCGCTGCCAAAACCGAAAGCAATCGGATTAATCAGATTCTCCGTACCTGTTTTTCCATTCGCTGCGCGGCTAGTAAAAGGATAAGAATCAGGATAAGCCTGTTTCAGTTTTTTGAGCACTTGATAGAGTTCCTCATACGTTGTCGGCGTCTTTATATTGTGCTTCGCCAATAAATCCGTACGAATCATTGGAAGCTGACCGGACTGTAAACTCCATTTGGTTAACAGCGGAAAGCCGTACAGCTTATCATCGACTTTCGTCTTATTGATCTCAGGTTTCTGGCTGATCAGCTTACGAAAATTAGGCATCCGATCCAAGTAAGGCGTGAGATCGAGGAAAACACCTGAATCCGCGTAATTCAATAAATCATTCTGATTGACCATAATTACATCGGGCAAAGCCTTCGTCGCAATAAGCGTCTTCTTCTTGTCCTCATAATTGCTTTGCGGCACACTTTGTAAGTCTAGCTTGACATTTTTTCGTTTTGCGATTTCTTCTAAAATGACTGAATTAACATGTAACGCTTGAGAAGAATGCTCATATCTCATCCATGAGAGCGTTCTCTGGTTAGCTGAATCTGTCGTACGCTTAGACAAGGATAGATCGTCCGTGTTGTTGCAACCTGCCATTAGACTTCCGACTAATACCAGTGAGCAGCAAGCGGAAAGCATTTTTCTTATGTGAATAGCCACGTTGTCCCCCCTCAAAATCTTAAATTTGCACTGGTAGTGCTAGTTTACGTGCTTATCTACGTGCAAGGAAAGAACCAAAACAGCAGGGAATGAACCGTATTTCCACATCCAACACGATGATTCATTATTCCCTTATGGTTCAAGAAACCACATAACACCTACTTTTCTTTAACTCCGTGAGCACTGCGATATTCATTGGGCGAAATGCCTTCATATTTTTTGAACAAGCGAAGGAAGGTTGTTCGGCTGAATATGCCGATTTTATCCGCGATATCACTGATTTTCATATCTGTGTTCACTAGCAATTCTCGCGCTTTAGCAATCCGAACCAAACTGATATAGTCCGAAATATTCGTTCCTGTCGACTCTTTAAACATGCGTGAGACATACTTCGCGGATAGTCCGATTTCACCCGCGATCACTTCAAGATATAAATCTTGCTCATAATGTTTCTCAATATAATCAGTAATAAATGAAACTAATGTACCCGATTTACTTTCAGGCTTAGAAAATGTCTTGGCAATGATTTTATCGTAAAAATCAATGATCTGTTTCAATCTGCGATCCAGCTCACTTGGCAATAATTCCGGCTGGCTCAAGCTTGCATGTTCATGGTCATCAAGAAAATCGTAGACACTCTGTTTCTTATCCGTTATATAGCGATTCCCTGTTTTAAAGAATTCCACAAGCAAAGCCCCGAGATAGTGAAAAGACACCCCCCTTGATTTGTTCAAAGCAATGATGCCTTCCAACTCAGCCTTAACACCCTCGATGTCGCCTGATTTTAAGCTGTTGACGATTTTATTTTCATCTAGGAACGAGTAATAATAATTTTGTTCGATTTCAAAATGGTTCGCATCCAGAATGTCCATCTTGGAAGCATCTGTCCGCTTATCGATTGCCGTAATCGCATCGCTATAAGACTTGGAAAACTCTTCAATTTTTTCATACGTTTTACCTAGACCAATAATGAGCTCGCAATAAATCATGTCATACGCGAAAGTAGTTTTAATCATCTCAAGACCTTGTTCAAGTTGCTCACGATCTTCCTCACTCTTTAAATTGACCATACACACATATAAGTTAGGCTCGTATTCGGTTAAATAACAGTTCACGTATTTTTTCATAATGCCCAGAAGCAAACGCTTCATCTTTTCCAAAATTAATAACCGATCCGCTTCCACAATCTCATGGTAAAATCGATCCTTAAAATCAATGATAAAGCAGCAGCATAAATAACTGCCGTCTTGGAAATCAATTTCTTTTAAGATCGTGTTCACGGAATACGGATGCGGTCCTCGATATCCTTTTAACAAATTGGTGAAAAACTGTTCGAGAATTTCTTCCGAGAATGTACTAATTTTAATATTGTCATCCATATGCCGTTGGATCAGTTGATTGACGCTGTTTCCAATCATTTGAAGCTCGCCGCTGCGGCGCGTTTCCTGTTGCCATTCATCCGCGTTATCGTTTTTTTGCAAAATATCTCGAATATTTTTAATTGGATTATATAAGCGGAAACTAAAAATGAAAGAGAAAGCCACGCCAACGACAAGTAAGCTGATACAAATCCAGATGATCAAAGTTAAAATGCTGGAAGACTCCTGGTTAAAGGCATGTACAGGGGTAATGGAGATATACTTCCAACCGTAATCGGAAGTGGTCTGAACGAGCCAGCTTTGCTCATCACCGTTCTTAAACGCATGATTGCTTTGCTTTTCTGGTGAAGCCAAAGCGATAATATCATTTTCTGCCCTCTCATCTAACCCGCTGCTATGCAAAATCACGTTATTATTTTTATCTAGCACCATATACTGGGTAGCCGCGAAAATAGAGTTGTTGTGCAAGGTGGACTGGATCGTAGGAATCGAGATGGTGGTTACCATCGTCGCTAAATGTCCACTCAAATATTGCGTTGTTACACTTGGAATTACTTCACGATACGTATTCATATCCGCATTGACCACTCGGGTAGGTTTCAGTAATTCGAATAAGCTGCTTTGATGTAAGCGTTCTCGCCAAAAATCTTTATTGAAGTCCTCGAATTTATAAAACTTGTCAAAAAATACATCAAAATCAGCGATACCATCACTGAGATAAATACGTTGATCATCTACAAATATAAAAATATTATCGACAAAATGGCTGATCGGATTTCGGTTCCCTGCAATCGCTCTCAAAATGGACGGCAATTTGACTTTCTCTTCATCCGATAGTAAGGGATACGGCCGCAATGATTGCTGGATCGTCTCGCTGAGCAGCAAACTATTGTTGGTGGACTGAGCCATGCTTAAATAAATATCAATGGTTTTGGAAGAAGCACTCAAGTTATCTGTCAGCTTCTCAGAAGTATCCTTCTTTATGATCTGATCTGCGTTAAAATAGGTGATGATACCAATAATGACAATTGGGATTAGTAAAGAGACGAAATAAAGCAGAATCTTAAAGAAAAGTCTATTTTTAGTCCAGGATTGCTTCAGATGCATCCAATTCAAAACAAATTCCCCCAATGATTTCGTATATAAAAACTGTGCCGCCTGTAAGAGATGGAAATGGCCAAGGCTGCGCCAAGTTAGCGTTTTCAAATTAACTATATATCATATTTTCACCAAAGACTAAATAAGTCCTGTTTAGAAGGTTATGCAATTTCTGGGACATAGTAGAAAACGCAGAGACCAACGTGCATAGTCTCTGCGTTTGTATGGGATGAATTTTACTAATTATGGTTGAATTAGGCCAAGAAAATACGAAACGTTTTCAATTCATATGGGTTGAAACATGCGGTAAATGCTATGTCACTATGTGAAACAGCTTGCTCTTCACGCTCCATGAGGTTAACTTCCTCCACCTTAGCAATGTTGAAACCTGATCTGAAGTTTACGCTTCCACGCTTGTTTCCAAATTCGTAACACCGAACAATCCATGCGTCGGAGTCCTCCGCCTTTTTGATTGTATCCACGATTACGTTTTCACCATCACATTCAAAGAAGCTCATTGAAGCCGGCATTGCATGTTCCGAATCTGCGTTGCACTCAGACAGTTTCACGACAGAAGTTGGGATGTTCAACTTGTGTGCTTCGAGTGAAGTTCCAGCTGTATACCAGTCACCGTCATGCGGCAGGAGGGAATACGTAAATGTATGTTCGCCAAGATCAGCCGTCGGGTCGGGATTGATCGCTGATTTAAGTAATGTCAAGCGCATCACGTTGTCCCGCACATCATGACCGTATTTGCAATCATTCAAGAGGCTTAACCCAAACCCTCTTTCTGATAAGTCAATCCATCGATGCGCACACGTTTCAAAACTAGCCAAATCCCAGCTAGTATTCCAGTGTGTCGGACGTTCCACGTTTCCGAATTGGATCTCATACGTCGCTTTTGTAGCCCGTACATCAACAGGAAATGCTACTTTCAACAATTGCTGCCGCTCCTGCCAATTAACCCATGTTTTGAAATCAATGCGAGGATTGTCCGGATAAAGTACCATGTCTTGTACCAGTTGGGACTGCTCATACCTCCATGCAAACCGGATGACGGTGCGGAGATTGCCCTGCTCTATGATTTCGACCGAAGTCAAATCCGTAATGTTTCGCACTTTTTCGTAATAGAAAATGTCAATATCCCAAGCATCGTTGGCAAGCGGTTTATCCTCATGAACGTCGAATCGATTACCGAGCTCGCCTGGCAGGAGCACGTCTCTAAACACCCGTTTATCGAACAACCGAGTCAGTTGTCCCTGTGGGTTCCACTCGATTTCATAGAAAGGTGTTGAAGCTGAACAGCTCGTAGCACGAATCAAATTCTCAACCACACATACATCTTCCGTGTTGTTCTTATAGTGAATCGTTGTATACCCGAACGCAGGAATACGGTCGACCTCAATCAGCAAAACGTTCCCAAGGTTGGGATCGACAGTCATCTGCGTCCGAAGTTCGCGACCTTCCGAGTCATACCAAACTTTTCCTTCGAACTGCGTCTCCCATGTCAGAGCCATATGATCTTTACGCTCCCACGGCAACGTATTCATGACGACCCAGCTTGGAGAAGTCCCACCGCAGATACGTCCAGCAAGTGCTTGCAAGCTTCCCGTTTTCGCCTCCAAGGCCAGCGCTTCGGCCTCCGCATACTCGACACGGCAGTCCTCATACACTTCTGCAATCGATGAGCCTGGCAAAATATCATGAAACTGGTTGCGCAGCACGATCTTCCAACTATCATAGATTTGTGTACTTGGATAATGAGAGAAGCCCGCCAGAGAACCTAAGAAAGTGGAAATCATCTCCGCGTCATGCAACAAATTTTCCATTCGTCGGTTCATCTTTTTGTTGTATGCTTGAGACGTATAAGTGCCGCGATGAAGCTCCAAGTACAGCTCCCCGTCCCACTTGTGCACATAGCGATCCGTACTGTCAACAGTTTCTTCTAGTTGCTTGAAATACTCGTCTGCACGGCCAATTGTTACCTTAGGCAAGCCCGGCATATGTTCTAATCTTCGTCTTACCTCCAGCATCGACCGTGTAGGCCCGCCTCCGCCGTCTCCATAACCAAAGGCGAGCAGCATATTATTGTTCAGCTCTTTATCCTGGTAGTTTTCCCAGACACTGGTTACCGTTTCCGGCGTAACTAGCCCATTATAGGTATAAAATGTGGTGCCAGGCTCAGCATCGGGCGCTGTCGTCGTGATATAATGCGTCAAAATTTTGCTGCCATCAATCCCTTGCCAGTAGAATGTATCATGCGGGAATCGATTGTACACATTCCAACTAATCTTCGTCGTCATGAAATAACGTAGGCCAGCCTTACGCAAAATTTGCGGAAGGGCCCAACTGTAGCCGAACACGTCGGGAAGCCATAAATATTCGCATTTGGCCCCAAACTGCTGTTCGAAATAGCGCATTCCATACAAAAGTTGACGAACTAGCGACTCGCCTGACGGAACGTTGCAATCCGATTCCAACCACATCGCCCCGCCTGCTTCCCAGCGGCCTTCTTTAATCCGATCGGAAATTTGGCTGTAAAGCTCGGGATAGTCCGACTCCAGATAATTGTAAAGCTGCGGCTGTGTCTGCAAGAACGTATATTCTGGAAACTGTTCCATAAAGCGCAGGACCGTGGAGAAGGATCGTGCTGACTTCTCTCTAGTATGCTTTAGACGCCAGAGCCAAGCAACGTCGATATGGGTATGTCCAATACAGTTCACTGTGACTTCGCTATGTTTAGGAATCAGAGCCAGCTCTTCCTTTAGTTTAGCATTCGCTTCTTTCACACTGATATAAAATTTGCCATCTCCGGGAACACGCCAATCAATTAGATGAAAGGCTCTGTCTAGCGCACTTAATAGGCTTTTTTGTTCCCAGCTGTTCTCATTAAGCAATTGAATTGTTTGCAAAACCGTGCTCGCCGTGTAATACAAGTCATCTGTATCTTCCTCAAGAAGAGCAAGCTTAGACATCTGGATACGATGCTCCAGCTCACTCTTATCACCGGTCATGCCGTTTAAACCAGTCCACACTTTAAAGAGCAGCTCAACCTTTTGTCCTATCAGCTTCTCCGGAAAAAACACTTCAGGATGGTTGCCTCCAACTCCTTGATACGGCTCTCCATTCAGATAAATGAGCGATTCGAACCCTGAGTTGTGCCCAGCCCCCGTTTTGCCGAAATCGAATAGCCCTAGCGCCTTCTTCCCTTTCCACTCCGCTGGAATCGTTACCTCTGTTTTTAACCACGCGGTCAAATCCCATCCACTCCAACGTTCGCCAAGAAGGATGGTGCGCCACTCCGCATTCGTAGGCGGCATAGCCGCTACGTTCGCTTCTTCGTCCACCCAAAATTGATAGCTGGAGATCAATCTTGGATCGATATATCGATACTGTTCCAATTCAAAAATTCGTTTTTCCAATTTCTTATCAGCTAAATGGAAGTTTTTAGGGAGCATGGATTTACCTCATTCCTCTATTCGTTCTTATTCAGCAGCAACTGAAAATTGTTGAGATAATTCCTTTGAAAGACGGTAAAGTTGATCAACTTCCACTTTATTCGTGGCTGTAAACTCGTCGTGATTTCTTGCTCGCGAGGTGTAATTCGAACTAATGCCTTCCTTCATCTGATAGTATTTAGCATTTATCGGATACAGTTGACGTTCAATAAATGAAGCCACACTCAGCACATTCATCAAACGCTCCGCTTCTTCCGGCTGCTTTTCCCAATTCTTCATGAGCCACACGTACAGGTCTGGATGGAAATTAGCCATAACCCCGCTGTAACCGTCAATACCAAGCTTCAACGTCTCTAGAAGAGTAGCTGAATTCGCGTTGAAAAGCTTGAGTGGAGATCCCTTAATGACTTCAAGTCGTTCCTTGATTGTCACTGTATCGCAGCAGGTATCCTTTAAGAAGAAAAATCTGCCGGAATCTGCACACCATTTCAAAGTAGCCGGTGTTAATAGACGTTTGTACGGGTATGGGCACTCATAGATGCCAAGCGCAACATGTGCTGGCAGCTGAGCTAGCAACTTTTCGGCATTAGCAATCCACACGTCATCGGACTCATCCTGAGCTGCCATACGGTTCGAAATCAGGATAACTGCTTCTGCTCCTGTTTCTGACATCGCCGTCAACTCTTTCGCTTGGTCTTCAATCGCGTCTGCCGTGTGGCCTGAAGCAATCACGGGAACTCTTCCTGCAGCTTTCTCCACCACAAAAGTGGCAAGTTTCACGCGCTCTTCTAAACTTAGGAAGAACATTTCACTGGATTGACAAACCGCAAATAATCCGTCTACCTTGTTTTGAATAAACCATTCGACCAAACGCCCCATTGCCTCATAGTCGATTTCTCCGGATTCATTATATAAAGTAATCATCGTTGGCCAAACGCCGTTAGGATTATTAATTTTCATAGGATCTCTCTCACTCTCATTTGTTTTTGGTCAATTCCACAAAATTTACTTCTTGGATGGGTTCATGCTCCCCATTCGGGATAAAAAACGTCTTAACTTCACATTTGCCAAACGTGGTTTGCCAGCTGCGATTCAACGTTGGAATGGAAAGTTGCGTCACCGCTTCTCTTCCATAGGTCTCCTGACACCGTAGAACCCAACCGATCCCCTCTTCGGCAGGTTTAAATGCGACAGCAATCACATTGTCCGAAGAGATCGTGATGCCCTCAGATACTTGCGGCAGCGCACCTTCGTGGTACGTTTCCCAAATTTGCATAAGCGGTGCATGTAGTTCGTAAGCTTTGCGTACGACCCCACTATCCTGCCAAGAGCCCGCATGTGGAGAGAGAACATAGTTTAACTCTTGTACGCCCTGATCCATAAACTCCACTTGATCATCGCGTTCACCAAAATGATCGGCATAAATCGGACTGCGTACGACAGTCACTCTGAGTTCATTGCCCAGCACATCATAAGCGTATTTGGTATCGTTGATCAGAGAAAGACCGAACGTTGACGGTTCATTGTTTTCAGTAGTACCAGCCTCTTGCCCCGATATATTTACCCACATTTGGCCGGGCACTTCGTGTCCATTCGTCTGACGCTCAATGAAACCGTAAGGAATTTCAAATATCGCGCGAGGCTGTGTGACATTGACAGGAAAGGCAAGCTTCAGCATTTTGTGCTGTTCTCGCCAATCCAGCTTCACCTTCACATGCACATCCGAACGATCATGCAGTAAGCTGATATCCTGACGAAGAACAGAGTTTCCGTAATAACTAATGACCCTAATCGTCGCCCGCAGCGGTCCCTCTTCAATCACTTTCAATTCCGCTTTATGAAATCGGCCAATCTCCTCCCGATACTGCGCCAGACCATGCCCCCAGGTATCGCTGTGAGTCTCATCCAATACGATCGGTACCGCTCCGTCGCCGTCTAATACTTCTCGGAATCCATTACGCTTGTCGATGATTCGCTTGATGTATCCGGTATCCGCATGAAGCTCGACGTATAGCTGATTGTTCTCCAGCATGCAGCCCGAAGCATGTGCGGCGCCTTCTGGCTCTTTCGTTTCGAACGCTTGATCACGGTAGGCCCAGAATACTTGATAGCCAAATGCCGGGATTCGGCCAGATATTAACGTATCCCATTTATCAGCAATATTCGTTTGCGGCGCCCTAACCGTCTGCAGCGGCAGCGGGTTGCCCGCTGCGTCAGTTACGCCTGCAAGTTTCTTATTGATGGCAATTGGGGCCTCGACTTCCCATGATAACGGGTTAAAGACGACTAACGGCGTGCCGAGATTGCCTTGCTCCCACAGTTGCCAGTCCTTTTCTTTGTTCAATGATGTAACGCCTGGTTTCATGGTATGAATCGACCAGGACATCTTTTGCAGCGCAGCGTTGATCAATTTGGCTCCGATACTTAACGATTCGCCATAAAATTCTTGCACATCGCTATAAGCTTCCTTAATACTGCAGCCGCCCATAATATCATGAAAGTGATTGAACATGACATTTTCCCAAGCCCGATTGAGCGCTTCAAATGGATAATGGAACCCGAGGATGATATTCGCCAGCGTAGCAAACTTCTCGGCTGTCAGCATCCGGTGTTCAACGCGGCGGTTAGCCGCCTTGGATTCCGAATGCGTGGAATAACATCCAACGGCATGCATCTGCATTTCATCCTTAACGACAGGAATATCCGGCCCGATCTGCATCATTTCATTGAAGTAATGGTTAGGCGAGCTCAACCGAATGCCGTCCATATCAGGACGCTGCTGAATTTCATGGATGAGATGAATGTTCTCAATCGTAGGTCCGCCACCGTGATTGCCGACACCATAGAAAGACATGATGGCATGTCCGCTGGATATGGCTGTTTCCCTGTGATTTACGATTTTATCCTCCATGCCGTTCTTTGCCCAATTGCCATAGCTATTAGAAAGTCTGAAAGTCATCACGCGGCTGCCGTCTTCGGACTCCCACCAGAACAAGTCGTGTGGCAACGCCTTTTCATGCGCTTCGGGGCGCATGAATACATACGAGTCCATCCCGCTTTGCTTTAAGATTTGCGGCATCATGCCGTGGTGACCGAACGAGTCGACGTTATAGCCGACATTCGCCATAACTCCAAACTTTTGCAAAAAGTACCGTTGTCCATATAAACTATGCCTTGCAAATGACTCGCCCGACGGTAAGTTGCAGTCTGGCTGAATCCACCAGCCGCCTGTAATGACCCAGCGACCCTCCGCAACGCGCTCTTTGATTTCGGCAAACATTTCAGGCGCATTTTCTTCGATCCACTTGTAGTAAGCGACACAAGCACATGTAAAGACAAAATCAGGGAACTCGTTCAATCGATCCAAAGCAGAACGGAATGTCGCTTTGATCTCCGCATATCCCTCCTGCCAACGCCAAAGCCATACTGGATCCAGATGGGCATTTCCTATTAAGTGCAGCTTCGTTTCGACTGTCATGTTATCCCCTTCGTTCATCATGATGTTTAACGATTAACCTTTTACAGAGCCAAGCATGGCGCCCTGCACAAAATACTTTTGCACAAACGGATAAATAATAAGGACAGGCAAGATCGCAACGAATACGCAGGCATACTTGATGTTTTCTGTCATAACGGACAAGCCCGCCTCTGCCGAGCCAAGCGCAGCTGATTGTGAAGCCATGTCGCCGGCAATCACGATATTGCGTAGAATGATTTGCATCGGGTACAGCTGTTTCTCGTTTAAATAGATCAACGCTGGGAAGAAGCTATTCCAATGTGCGACTGCGTAAAACAGGAACATGGTAGCCATCACAGGCAGCGAGAGTGGAAGTACGATTTTATAAAAAATTCTAAACTCGCCGTATCCGTCAATAACTGCTGACTCATGCAGCGCTTCCGGAATATCTTCGAAAAAAGTTCGCATCAGAATCATATTGAAGACATTGATTGCGGTCGGAATTAAAATGGCCCAAACCGTATTCACCATGCCTAGAGAATGTACGACCATATAACGCGGGATCAACCCGCCATCGAAGAACATGGTAAACACGACAAACAGCGCAAGAAAAGAGCGCCCATACATATGTTTACGTGAAAGCGGATACGCACAAAGCGCTGTCATCAGCAAATTAACGATTACACCAGCACCCGTATAGAAAATAGTATTGAAATACGAACGCACAATGGATGCGTCATTTAAAATAACCTGATAGGCTTTAAAATCGATTTCGACCGGACGCCAAAATACTTCACCGCTGCTCGCTGCCGACCCTGAGCTAATTGAAATGATGCCCATATAATAAAGTGGATATAGGGTAACAAAGATCAATAGCAACATGAAAATAATATTAATCGAATCAAAAAGACTGATTTTCTTGCTTCGCATCTTGATGCCCTCCCACTAAAATAATCTTGATCCATTAATTCTTTTTGCAATTTCATTGGCGGAAACGACCAAAATAAATGAAATTACGGATTGGAAAATACCAACAGCCGAAGCGAAGCTAAAGTCGCTGTCAATCAAGCCTCGACGATACACATAAGTTTGAATCACATCTGCGGTTTCATAGGTAGGTCCGCTGTACATGAGTAGAACTTTCTCAAAACCTACGGAAAGCATTTTGCCTAATGTTAAAAGAAGCATAATGGTCACGACCGTCGAAATACCCGGCAATGTGATGTGAAGCAGTTTGCGCCAACGATTAGCACCGTCTACAGTCGCCGCTTCGTATAGCTGTGGATCAATGGCTGTTAGCGCTGCCAAATAAATAATGGCGTTCCAACCGAGATCTTGCCAAACGCCGGATCCGATAAAAATAGTTCGGAACCATTGCGGCATCGACATAAAGGTTTGCGGTTCCCCGCCAAAAAATTGAATGATTTCATTAAATAAACCGTCGATGGATAAAAAGTTAACCAACATACCAACAACGACAACGGTAGATAAAAAGTGAGGAATATACGTCACGCTTTGCACAATGCGTTTGAAATACTTTTGCGCTAGCTCATTTAGTAACAAGGCAAAGATGAGTGAAGAAGGAAAATTAAAAATGAGTGAATACAGGTTAATAAGTAAAGTGTTGCGAACGACGCTCCAGAAATAGGGATCCGTCAAAAATTGACGAAAATACTTCGTTCCCGCCCATGGGCTTCCAAAAAATCCTTTCACGATTGAGTAATCTTCAAAAGCCATTAAATTCCCGACCATCGGTGCATAGTGAAAAATGAGAAAATAAACAAATGGTAATAAAAAGATCAGATACAAAGGCATGCTTTTACGAATTCTCTTTTTTACTTCCACAGCTGGTAACATATTTCTCCACTCCTTTCTACATATAAAGAGGGCAGGCTGCCCAGGTATCCGTGGTAACCTGCCCATTCACTGATATTTTGCTTACTTCACACGTGCCAAGGCATCGTTGAAGATTTTCACGATATCGTCTGCACCTTTGGCTTTCAATTGTTTCACGAAGTTATCCCAGTCGTTCAGGGCGCCTTCCGTCGTGATGAACTTATCCATGTTTTGTGCTAAGTAAGCGTCAAGTTGTGTACGAAGTTGTTTCAACTTCTCACGCTCATCTTTTGTAAACGGAGGATCGTTCACGAAAGCAACGTTTTCACCTGCAGCTAGATTTTTAGCCGATTTTGCACTCCACTCTGTTACTTCAGGACGGTTCCAAGGAAGCAAGACATGATCGTCATTGCTAATACCAAGACCAAGGTAACCAGCGCCATATTCGGATTGGTAAGCGTATACAGGGCTTGGTTGTTTGTCTTTGTACTTATTCACAATCGCGTCAGTCAACTTGTAATCGCCATTATCGCCAGTGAAGTCTTCGCCTTTAATACCGAAGTTAGTCACCTCGATACCTTCTTGACCGTAGAACCAATCCATGAATTGAACAACTTGCTCAGGATTTTTTACTTTTGCGTTAATCACATAGGATTCAGACAAGTGACCAAGCGCATAAATCAGGTTGCGCTTCGTGCCGCTTGGGGATGACATTGTATCTAGCATGTCAAACTTCGCATTTGGATCTTTCTTTTGAAGATTTTGTGTAAACGTAGTGCCGAAACCGTTATTGTCTTGGAAGTAGAAAGCTTTACCAGAGTTCAGCTTTTCTTGCCAGATTTGAGATGTTGCAGTCGCATAATCCGGATCAAGTAGTTTTTCTTTGTAGAGTTTACGTAAGTAAGTGACAGCATCTTTAAATTCCGGCATGGATGGGCCGAACTTGTACGTTTTATCTTTTGGCTCGTAGTAAACTTTCGTTCCGTTAAATGTGGTGTATCCGCTTCCAAATCCAAAAGCAATCGGATTGATTAAGTTCTCTGTTCCTGTCAGACCGTTTGCAGCACGAGCTGTGAATGGATAGGAATCCGGATTGGCCTCCTTCATTTTCTTAAATACTTGATACAATTCATCATATGTTTTCGGCTTTGGCAAACCTGTTTTCTCCAATACGTCCATACGCATCATAGGAAGTTGTCCGCCGATTTGCTGCCAGTTCGCAACAAGCGGGAACCCGTAAAGCTTATTGTCAATTTTGTTTTTGTTGATCTCAGGCTGAGCAGCGATGACTTTTTTCAAATTCGGCATTTTATCCAAATAAGGTGTCAAATCGAGGAATGTGCCTGAATCTGCAAAGTTTTGAATATCATCTTGTTTAACCAGCATGACGTCTGGCAGCGTATTCGTTGCAATCAACGTTTTCTTCTTATCATCATAGTTACTTTGCGGAACGCTTTGGAGTTCCAATTTCACATTCTTACGCTTCTGAATTTCTTGTACGGCTTTCGAGTTGGCCACGATTGCTTGGGAAGGATGCTCATATCTCATCCACGTTAGGGTTAGCGGCGCCGCTGGTGCCGTTGTGCCCGCAGCTGCTGTCGTTGATTTAGGATCCGTCGTACTAGTAGAAGATGTCGATTCACTATTTCCGCATGCGCTTAATACGGTTGATGCCAAGAGAAGTGATCCGCTTACTGCCATAATCCCCTTTTTAACTTTCATTGAACAAATCCTCCTATGTGTTTGGCTTGCTTTACAATTCGAATCATAGCACACCGTTTTTGCTCTCTAAAATAGCCAAATCGGCGTTTAAAGTACCGTTTCTCCGCTTTTTAGCGCATGATTCATTTCTCCTCTATGATGCAAAAATCCATCCCATCACGGCTTCAAAAAGGAAAGAAGCTAAACGGGGATTAACCGCTTAGCTTCTTGGTCAGTGGAGAAATGAAACAGGGGGTCAAATGGTGCTGCTCGTTATTTCGTGCCAATATTTCTTATGGATTTTGACCACGATTTTCTTGATCTCGGAGCTTTCTCCTGCAAGGCAGCATGGGCGATGAACATCGGTTGGGAAGAAAACCGCAAACATGCCAGCTTGCAAATGAAGCACCGATTCTTCTTTGACGCTATTATCGTAAAACGCGATATCATGTGAATCCAATTTGTCCTCTACAATCTGATGTTGCGGCGACAAACGAGAAACACCGATTTTTTCTTCGCCCGATACTAGAAATTGAATATCAGCGTAAAGTTGATGGGACTCCGGCTTGAAAGAGGATGGATCCTGCGTATTCGTCTCTTGTACGTTGGCAAACATCCATTCACCATCCAGCTCGTACCTCCCGTTTACCGCTTCGCACAGATTGCTGCTTATAACCCAATCGATTCCTTTTTGAATGCAAGCAGGATATAAATGCCTTTCTTCTGCATAATAGCGAATATCTCCTAGAATCATGTGAATACCTCCTAATGGAAAATAAATGGAAACCCCCACCTGCCCAGTAAAAGTCTTACAGGCGGTGAGGGCGCTTACTGCTTACTTCAATTTGTTCAAAATTCGGTGCACAATGATCGCAACTTCCGCTCTCGTTGCTTTTCCGCTTGGATTAAGCTCGTCGCCGCTGCCTTCAATAATTCCCGCTTTCACAAGCGTCGCAACACCTTCCAGAGCATAATCGGAAATGTCAGAAATATCATTGAATTTTTTCAAATCTTCCCCTGTGCCTGTTACTGGCAATTTCCCTTGTGCTTTCAATGCTCTATAAACAAGCACCATCAAATCTTGTCTGCTGATCTCTTCAGTCGGATTGAATTTGTTATCACCAGAACCTTCAATGATGCCTAATGCTTTGGCTACACCTAGTGACTGCGCGTAGTAAGCATTTTGGTCAACGTCATCGAAGTTGGAATCAACTTTCGCATCCAGTTTTAGAGCACGAACGACCATTGTCATAATATCGGCTCTGGAGATATTTTTCTCAGGTGAGAACGTATGCTCAGAAGTTCCTTGAATGACGCCAATTTCAGCGAGTGCGTTGATCGCTTCTTGGGCCCATGAGTAACCGTTAGCAACATCTGTGAATACTGGCGTTGTAGGTTTATCTTCAGGTTTAGGATTTGTTTCTGTACCAGTGCCTGTACCTGATCCTGATCCTGATCCTGATCCTGATCCTGATCCAGTTCCAGTTCCAGTTCCAGTTCCAGACCCAGACCCAGTTCCAGATCCTGTGCCACTTCCACTACCGCTATCTGATGCGCTAACGTTCACTGTCGCTGACGCCACAAAGCTTCCGTCCAGTGTTGTTGCTGTAATCGTTGCTTGTCCTGCACTTACGCCGGTCACTACACCGTTATTTACTTGCGCAATGTTCTCGTTGCTTGAAGTCCAGGTTACTTTCTTATTGGTTGCTTCACTTGGAGCTACTGTAGCAGTTAGTGTACTAGATTGTCCTTCTGTTAGGCTCAAGCTTGTTGTGCTCAGACTAACTCCTGTTGCGGCAACTGCAGCATAGAGATAGACACGGAATGCAGGATCAGTTGCTGGAAGCATATCCGCTGTTACGCCTGACGGAAGATTGTTAACATCAATCGTGCCCTTGATCTTTTTATCAAGTAACGTATTCTTCGTGCCGATATTCGTTTTAATCGACGCAACATCCCAGTTAATCGGCAACTCTACGGAAGGCAGAATCGCATTGTTTGCCCCCGACTTGTACGACAGGTAAGCTTTAACTGTGGATGGGAACAGTGCTTTGAGTTCTGCATCCGACGAATTACTATTTATCGACGCAGGAACAGCAATTTCACGATCAATGCTTTCGTATTCTCTGATGATATTTACAACATCACCTTGCTTAATCCAGTCCTCCGTAATTCTTGCGAAGGCAATATTTTTAAAACTGGAGAAGTTTGGATTATTGACGTCACTATCAAGCGAAGAGTAGAACCGGCTGTAACTGATCAGGATATCCCCGTTATCTGCTTGCGTAATCGCAGGATAATGGTAGCTTCCCATACTGCTTCTTGTATCCAGGGCAAGATGTCTTCTAAATTTCCACGTTTTACCTTCATCGTCGGAAAGGGCGACAGCCAACGTGTTCCGACTGGATTCTGTATCGACGTGAACAAATGCCCAATTTCCGTTCTTAAGCTGCAAAAGGTCATGCCCTACACCTGGATCCTGCAATTCAGGTACGTCCTTAACTGTGGACCAAGTCAATCCCTTATCTTTCGATTCGGAGGCCACCACACGATAAGGTCTTGGACCGTTATCACGCATATAAGCAACAAGTGTACCGTCACTCTTTTGAGCCATCGTCGCCTGAATGTTGGCTACCCCGACAATAGGCTCGCTCATTTCCCAACGAACCGAGTTGTCCGCAAGTTGTTTGGAAGGATCGTATTCCGTGAATGCCATGATGCTTAATTCTACAGAGTCTGAATACAAAGGCAGAATCAAACGGACTTTACCGTTGCCCAGAGCTACCTCATATGGCTTATCTTTGGTCTGCCAGCCGAAACGACGTGCATACGGGTAACCTGAACGATCTTGATAAATGACGTCAGCAACAGTCGGAGCGTACAAATATTTCGTTGGGTCGCCGCCGATAAGCTGCATCGTCTGTGCGTATAGCCCATCAAATTCAGGTTCATTCGCCTTACGGCTCATACCAGCTCCGCCTTCTGCAACTGGTTTAAATAAATACGTTTTTTGCTCAGCAAGCTTGTCTTTTACCGTTTTCACAAAACTTTTCGCCAACTCCGGACGCCCTACAATAGGGGCAGAAGCCCAAGATGGTCTATTTTGCGGTAAAACACCAGATCTTTCATCAAAAGAAATACTAATATTATCATCCGGACTATCTGGGTTAACTACACCGCCAATATTTTTACCAATTTTAATCCCAACATTATCGGAAAATGTCCAGTTCGGCTTGGCATTTCCAACTTTGTCAAACTCGTAGCTGCCTTTTTCGGCATAAGCATACATAGGTTGGGAAGATTCCCATTTACCAGCCAATACAGGATACCAGAAGAACCAAAGTCGGTCGCCGGAATCTACGTAGACGACAGGATTAATATCAGCAATATCTTGTGCATCGGTCACGACAAATGGTGTTTTCCATGTTCTTCCGCCATCAGCAGAGCGCGCTCCCATAATGCGTGTCGTCGTCGCATCTCGTTCGCCATTTCCTTGAAACCATACACATAACAACTCTCCGCTTGGCAATTCTACAATACTAGAACCATGTATATGATCTCCTGCGGCCCCATTATCCTTAATTGGATTGAAAATACTTACAGCTTTATCCGAATAGTTAAATGTTCCCGTAGGAGCAGCAGCCAAGGCAGCTGGCACAATACTTGTAACTGAGATCGCTGCACAAACTGTGAGTGTAGTTAGTAATTTAAATTTTCTTTTCATCTACATGACTCCCTTCAATAGCTAGCTTATCTAACTTCAATGATGCATTTATAAATGGTTCCGTATTTGTTGCTGACAGCCGTTATCATAGCAGTGCCCGCTTTAATGGCAGTTACAAGTCCAGTTGTTGGATTAATTGTAGCTACTGCAGGTGCGTCGGAAGTCAAAGTAAGTGTATTGATCGCTGCAGCTGATGTGCTCCCGCCTATGGTTAGGTCGTAATTGAGTGTTGTCGTACCTCCTACGTTCAGTCCAATCGTCGGTAAAGTTACATCCACTGTAGTAGGAGATTGCTGAGCACCGTAAGTTGCTGATATGACAGAATCAACTAGTGTTACAATTTCGTTGCTCTTAATTTTGGAGAAGCCAATCGATGCTAGACCAGGTTGTTTATACGTGTAGTTAAACAACGCGTTCCCATTATGATCAACCATAACCGATGGATATTCATAGGTCTCTCCGTTGTTCATACCGTCCTTAATCATAACTTGCTTCCAAGTTTGACCTTCGTCAGTAGAGCGTAACAATGTAAAAGAGCTTCTATTTCCGTCTTGTTGAGCCTTGACTACGCCACGTGCGGTCTCTTGATTTGTAGCGAGCAGCCAGTCGCCATTCGAAAGCTTGGCAAGTTCAAAGCCGCCATCGTTTTTCAAATTTGGATCGACTTTCGGAACACTCCACGTTGCTCCCTTATCGTTTGACTCTGAATATGTTGTATGCCATGCCATACGACCGTTTCGGCCATCTAACTTTCCGCTTCTAAAGTAACCGCGAATGGTACCATCAGCCTTTTCAATCAGCGAGCCTTGAATCGTACCTGATCCTACAATGGCATCACTAAATTTCCAAGTGATCCCTCGATCATCGGTATAGGCGCATACGGAATTGGATAATGAATCGGAATATAGAGGTAAAATTAATCTCGTTTTGCCATTTCCAAGTGACACTTCAATTGGTTTATTTTTGGTTTGCCATCCAAGTCTACGGTACATTGCTCCAAAAGCAGCAACGTTATTATCCGCACCCGCAGCGCGTTCGATTGAATTTTTAATCGCTGGCGGCTCATATTTGGAATAGCCACCACTGCCATTCGATGTAAAAACCCCTGTAGTAAGCAAATTGATGATTTCATTCGTTCTACCTGTATAGATATCGTCGTAAGGCTTCGCTGACTCTAAATAGGATAGATACTGATCATATTTATTTCGCATCGAGACAACAAAGCTGTCTGTAATATAACGCGTATCAGTAGGATTAAACTTAGAAGTTACGGCTACATACTTGGATGGATCAAGATAAGTAGCGTCGGTTACTGTCGTACTTACTTGATTTGGCAGTACATATTTGATTTCAGAACCTTTGATATTATAGTTCCACTTGCCACCAGAGAAGCCAGTCGATTTGCCAACCATTGGATCCCCAACATTTGTGTACAAAGGTTGCGGGAAGTGCCATTTCGGATTGCCGCCATCGCGAACGGTATACTCATAGCTGCCTGGATCTGCGTACATATATTTCGTTTGTGTAGATACCCATTGTCCGTTGTATATGACACCATAGAACAGCCATAATCTCGCTTGGCTATCTACAAAAAGAACCGGATTGTTATCTGGGAAATCCCATGTATCATAAACGACAAATGGTTGTGTCCAAGTTACTCCGCCATCATTTGAGCGAGCACCTAGTAATTTCGTTTGATTCCCGTCTCTTTCTCCAGCTCCACTAAACCATACAGAGAATAATGTGTGATCCGGCAATTCCACCATGGTGGAACCGTGATTGGCAATCGTGTCGAATGGCATCATTTTAGAATGAGTAATGCCTTCCGGTACTGGCGGCACTGCTGCATCCGCAACTACAGTACTAAATGAACCAAAAGCTAAACTGACAGTTAATAGGAGGCCTAAACATTTCATTTTCTTCAAATTGGGGCACGCCCTTTCATAGTGTTCTGAACCTGTAAACGTTTACATCTAAATCAGAGAATCTCCACAATTCCCTAGTTTGATTCCATAGACTGAATCCCCCTATGTGATTGGTTTGTTTTTTACACGAGGATCATAGCACAGCAGTTTTGAGCATTTGAATATCCAAATCGGCGTTTAAAGTACCGTTTTTCCACTATTTAAGCCTTGATTCATTTCTCCGCTATGATACAAAATGCCGTTCCTCGTTGTAGAAAGTGCCTCCATAGATATGTTCCATGTCTCCACCTCATGGTTCATATTTCTACTAGATTCATTTGACCTCATCGGTTGAGTCGTTTTGGCGTATTCACTGTGATGACAAAAAAACAGCCTATTCCCATGCTCCTTTTTGGAGCAGGTTATAGACCGTTTAGTAGAATCTCTTTCAAGTTTCAATACACTTATGCACTTTAATTCCTCGTACTTCTAACGCCAATTCATAGCTTACCGCTTCCCCAGGCTCAAGTGTGACGAGGGAACCTCTCTCTCGCTCCGCTGCACGTCCTTCCACCCAACAGTTAGCGGGTTCAATGCCTAGCACGTAAGTACCTGCACCTGGCATCTTCCACTGAACGAGACGGGGCAATGTGTCGGCTGACCAGGTAAGAGCCACCTCAATTCCGGGATTACCAGCGTTTAACGGGAAGTTAGGATTGCGAATGACAACGGATGCCTTACCGTCCTGTCTCCCCGCCATATCTGGCGTATGATAATAAACGCGCTCCCGGTAATTTACATCTGGCTCCTGAAACGTATCATACCCTTCCAGTGGCAGTTCTGACTCTCGGGCTCGCACCTGCCCGTTAGGGAATGAAATCGTCGTATGCTCATCCATCAGGGGAAAACCGAAATTAAAATGATACAGCATCATGTGCGGGCTAGGCTTAAATCCCCGATTCTCCACACGATCGCGGATCACAATTCGATTGTCGCCCAAACGGCTACAGATTTCACGCGTTAAACATAACTGATGTCCGAATATCGAACTCTCCTCGACGACTCCGCGAATCCGCATCTCATAGTCATCACCATGCCAGTTGCCCTCCGCCGACACTTGCCGCGCCGGAAGATGGTGAATACGACCGTGCTGGCCGCAAGCTTCCCCCTCATCTTCACAAGGAGATCCCACCTGCGTTAACCCGCAGGTCATAAGCAGTCCGCCTGCTGCCGTTCGCAGCCACTCTACACCGCGCGCATCGAAATAGGCGGGGTGGACATCACCGTTGGGCGATTGCCAACTCAGCGGGACCCCTGCATACTCCGCTAGCGATATATCCAGCCCTCGTGAAGCGGACACATAGTAGCATAAGCCAGCCCCTGTCCTTACTTGTATCTGCTCTGTGCCAGCTTCTGTTCCTTCCGAAAGCTGAAATCTGCGAATCCCGCCGACTTGCTCAATACGGCCAACCCTTGCTTCAAGTTCCCGCCTCGTCCATTTTTCCCCATATAGTCTCATGCTGGATCCAACCTCACACTTTCCAATATTTCAAGCGGCGTCGCTGTCCCGGTCATCCCAATCTTGCGGACGACAACTGCAGCGGCAGCATGTGCGAAAGCCATGGCTTCCATGCCATTTGAGCCGACCCCGAGTGCGCACAATAACGCGGATGCGAAGCAATCACCAGCCCCGACGATATCGAGCGGGGGCTCTGTCTTACGTGCACTTGTCCAATAAGCACGGCCCTTCTCAACCCAGAGCGATCCCTTATCTCCCAAAGTTAGACAGCATGGAGCCCCAGTATGCTCGGATAGCCTTCGTGCAGCAGACAGCCAGTGACTCCAACTACCGTCGTATGGATCTAGACTCGGCTCCGCCCAGCGAAGCGCTTCGATTTCATTCGGCTTGGCAATGATGCCCTTGAACGCTCCGATCCGATCGCGGCTGTCCAGCACAATGATTTTCCCCTGCTCCGCCCAATAGGCGAGCCGCTCTCGCACAGCTTCACCTACGACGCCAAAATACAATTGATCTGTTACCGCTATAATGTCGACAACTTCTGCCATCTGATCCAAACGCACCACCAACTGGCTAACTAGCACATCCGAGAGAGGCCGATGATTATTGAAATCAAGCCGAGGATCCTCTTGGAACGCCCCCTGTATGCCATGCCGAATCGGCTTGCAATAGGCCGGTGTCAGCCAATCGTCCACATAGAGCGAGTATCGGTCATCGATGCCGATCTGCTTGAAGGTATCTCTGAGCAAACTTCCGCGCCAGTCATTTCCTAATACGGAGCAGAAATATACCTCGCCGCAGCCGAGCGCCTTTACATTCGCCGCCACATTTCCTGCTGCCCCAGGCGAAAGAATTTCTTTCACAATCGGCAGCGGGTGATGCGGCGTTTCCCGTGAAAGTTCGCTTTTGGTCATATCTGCATGCCAGTAGATATCCAGACATCCGTCGCCGATCACGCCCGCCTTCAGCCGTGGAATGTGCTCCAAAATGCGCTCCGCACCACTGCTGGTCAATCCAGTGTACCGTTCAATCCCTAAATGATGTAACTCCATGTCTGTCAGCTCCTTGTATGCGAGGTAATTTGGCTGCGAGCTTTGACCAAATCGCCGGGATCATCGCTTGATGCAAGCCCTCAAAATGAAATCCTTTGCCCCCCAGACTGGTAGGCCTGTGAATTATGTTTTTGCGCGGACGATAATAGTAGTCCCAGTCCTCGTACCCGACCTTGCGGTGGTAGTCGCCAAGCTTCACGATATCGAAGTTTGCCGTTGTGATTTTCTCTAGTGGATAACCCAAATTTCGCGAAATCGATAGCGCTTTGAGGAAGACCTCCGGACCAGTAACCGTCGAACCGAAATTAGCGAACACACCGTCCTCCAATTGCGATACGGCATACGTATAGCTTTGAAAATCCAAGCCGCTGGCCTTGCCTTGAATGGAAAAATTAGCAGCTGGATGCTGCTGCACTGCATCTGTGCCTATCGTAATATGAACGGTATAGGGTATATCGAGCCTCATACAGGCTCCCAATAAACTTGCTTCCAAATAAGGGAACCTTTCCGGATGCAACTGCACATACGCTATCAAGCTGCGACCATAACCTAAGCCTTGCTCATAGCCAAGCCGTAGCGCTTCATGCAGGTACTCACCTGGCTCCCGCCACATGCCGAAACGACCTGCAGCCAATTCTCCATCATCGGCTTCTTCGGTTCCGCCGAAAGCCGCCAATTCAAAATCTTGGAATGCGCATGCGCCATTCACAGCAAGATGAGTGATCCAACCATTCTCCAACAGATCGATCAAATAGCGATTCACACCGCTGCCAATCACGTTGCCGCCCAAGGAAACAAGGACCCCGGACTTCTTAGCTTGCGTTTCTGTCCAACGTCCGATAAAATCAAGGAATTCTACGTCATCGGTGACAGGCTGGCATGCCTCATAAGAGTGATTATCAAGTGCAGGCAGATCTTCGATCCTCAGGCGGTTTATCCGATCTTGTATGTTGTGCAGCTTGAGCCGTTCAGGCATTATTTTCGCAGCACGGTTGCGAGCAATGGGAGGAAACGAAACATCAAGCTCTTCCTTCCGCTTCATGATACGATGAAACAATTGCGGTATCGTCATTTGATGAAGCCCGTTAAACAAGTAGCCCTCCCCTCCGATTTGTCCCAATCTGTCCAAAAAATTACGTCTAGGCCGGTAATAGTATTCTGACTCCTCTTCCGTTGGCTGGATATCAGCGTAGACCGGCAAAATGTCGAAGTTCGCTGCTGTTATGCCCGCCATGTCTAACCCTGTGTTGCGGCAAATGCTCAATGCCTTCAAAAATAGTTCCGGACCTGAAATCGCCGAGCCGAAATTAAGAAATACGCCGCCATGTTCCAAACCTGCAACAGATTCGCACATTTTATGAAAATCGATTCCGCTTGTTCGTCCTAACGCCTCAAAATCGACGATCGGATGTTGATGAATAATATCTGTGCCGATTGAAATATGGCAGGTATAGGGAACGCCCAGAACCTGGCACTGCGCAAATAAGCAATCTTCGAAATGAGGGAATTGTTCCGGTTGCCGTGCCAAATACCGGTATAGACTCTCTCCGTAGCCAAGTCCTAAAGTCGCGCCTTGCTGGATCGCTTCATTCATAAAGCGTCCCGTTTCTTCCCACATGCCAAACGAGCCGTCCTCAATCGAGCGCGCCACATCCTCCGATGTTTCCCCTAGGAATGCGAGCTCGAAGTCATGAATACTCGTCGCTCCATTGCCGGATACATGGGTCAGAATCCCAGCCCGCACCATTTCAATGATATAACGAGACAAACCATTCTTAATCACATGTGCGCCCATCGACCAAATGACAGGCTTACCGGCAGCCCTTGCCGAAACAATGCGTTCAATTAATTCATCGAACTGCCCCTCCATTCGCTTCGAAATTTGCCAATCAGGCAATGGGTCCGCAAAAGGATCAGCCATATTTTTGATGGTTACAAGATTTGTTCGGTTATACACAGAATTTGTTTTCACATTTGCGAAAGATATACGTTGTTCCACTAGGATGAGCCTCCTACTCTTCTTCTTCGCTTTCACCCTCTAGAGGCCAAGCCATGTGATCCATTGATCAATATTTGTAAAATCGCCGATAATAACATCCGCTCCGGCCACCAGCAGTCTTTTCTCCTTCAACGGATTCACGCCTTCACGAACGGTTTCATCGCTTGCAAGCCCAACAGCCAAGCTTCCGATTTCTTTCGCTAAGCGAATTTCGACTTTCCCGTCTCCAACAACAGCAAATTCGTGTCCTGACAGTTTTTTATTCTCAATGAGGTCCTTCATCACTTTCTCCTTGGAGCATTCCGCCTTGCCTACCGGAGCCCCCCATATTTCTCGAAAGAAGGACGAGACACCTAGCACCTCCGCTTCCCTAACGACATCCGGATGGTCTGTCCCGCTTGCCACATACATCGCCACGCCACGATCTTGAAGAAGTTGCAGAAATGCGATCGAGCCCTTCATTAAATAATCATCTTGTCTGAGCTCACCTGACGCCATGCGATTGATTCGCTCATGTACAGAAAGAAGCAGCCTGCGGTTATACTCCGCCTTGTAAGCCCATTCGTCCAGCACCTCAGGATTCCAACCTTCTGCCGTCGTCTTTTCTTTCAACCAGCGCATTTGGAACACCGTTTGAATGCCGGTCGATTGATCGATATAATCGGCGATCTCCCTGTCCATTCGGAGATTCTCCTCCTCCGTTAACTGCTGGTTCCCAACAATGCTTTCCTTCATAAAAGGAACCATAACTTCTTCCCATCCAGCTCGCAATGTAGACAGTGTGCCATCAAAATCGAATAATACAGCTTTTATTGTCATCTTTGTCTATCCCCTATCTTTATTCATTCTGCAACGTATATAACGCCACCGATAAGCTGGCGTAATCACCCACCTGCTCGCCGAGGCCTGCCGGAACGATGCGGCAGACAGACAGGGACAGCGGAATCGCCTCTCGCCGCAGTTCCTCAAGCACAATCGGCTCCAGAATCGCTTGTTGCCGGGCGAATATACTACCAATCACGATGCACGCTGGATTGAGCAGATCAACAAGCACGGCCAGGCCGCGTCCGAGTTGTTTGCCAACGACGCGATAGACGTCTAGCGCGAGCTCATCGCCCTGCTGTGCAGCTTCGCCTACCGTCTGCGCAGTTACGCCGTCCATATCCGCCTCCGTGGGGCTGAACGTCGGCTTACCTCCCTCACGCAGGCTTTGCAGTGCCATCGACTTCGCCAATTGCGCAATCCCGCCTCCGCTGCAAAAGCCCTCAAAAGAGCCTGCCTTGCCGTAGCCGACTGGCCCGTCCGGCTCCAGTCGGATGTTGCCGACCTCTCCGCCCATATCATTCGTCCCGGCATACAATTTGCCGTTAAGAATAAGGCCGGCCCCCATACCTGTGCCAAATGTAAGAAACACCATATTGCTGGTCCCCTGCCCCGCGCCCCACTTCCATTCGGCCAATGCGCAAGCGTTGGCATCATTCTGCAAACCTGTTGGCACGCCGTATCGCTCACGAAATGGACTTACAATGTCGATTGAGTCCCAACCTGGCAAATTAGGCGGCGACAGTACGAGTCCGTCCCTACTGCTCAGCGGACCTCCGCAGCTGATGCCGATCGCTGTCAATTTGTCTAGGCTATGCTTCACCATGAGTTCATCCAAAGCCGAAATAAAAGCAGCAATTGTCGCTTCGGGCGTGGACGGCGTTGCGAATTTAACTTTATCGACAATCTCAATCTGTTCCCCGTTCGCTCTTCCTAAGCTGAGCGCGCATTTCGTCCCTCCAATATCGACTCCGGCCAAGTAGCTCATCATTGAAAAAATTCCTCCTCCAGCAACATGCAAATGGCATGATAGATCGGTAAATGCCGTTCCTGAATGTCCGGTGTGCGATCTGACGGCACACGAATGGTCACGTCACACAGCTCATTCATCCTGCCGCCGCTTTGACCGGTTAAGCCGATTGCCGTCAAGCCTTGGACTTTCGCAACCTGAATAGCACGCACGACATTAGCAGAATTCCCGGACGTACTTAGGCCGAGTAGAACATCTCCCTTCACTCCGTAACCGTAAACCTGCTGTGCGAATACCGTTTCTGCGCTCACATCATTGGAAAATGCGGTCGCAAGCGCCGTATGACTGACCAGCGATATGGCAGGCAGAGCCCCTTGCAGATGGTCAGCAATAAAATGTCCTTCACCGGGGTAACGCTTCTCCAATTGATCCCGAATTTCAGACGAGAGCGGTCTTTTGGACATAAAGCCCTTCATGAGCTCGCCAACAATGTGCTCACTATCTGAAGCGCTTCCACCATTGCCGCAGACTAGCACTTTTCCGCCTCCGCGATAACAATCGCTTATGAGCTCCACTGCTCGCTGGATATCGGGTAGACAGGACTCCAGCTCAGGATATTTCACAATCATTTGATTCAATATTTGACTCATAGTTGGCCTCCCCAATAATTTCTTAATGATTAAAATAATTAATCAAAATAAACGGCTACGCCGTCCTTGCTGAACATTCACTGTAAAACAAAGGACAATAGGTATACGTAGTCCTGTTCGGAAATATCGGACCGAGGGTTTCCTGCCGCCACCTCCATTAGTCCGATATTACCGATCTATTTTCACTATCGGCGGCTATAATCGTTCATTAGTCCGATTTTGCCAAACTAAATCGTCCCAAACGGACGTCATCAGCGAAAAATGGTCATTTAGTTGTGTAAAATCCAACTATTCATGTTTTTTCGCACGATTTCGCCGATTTAGTCAGGAAATATCGGATTAACGTCATTCCAATGTCTTGTACCCCGCCTCATGCGTAACGTCCAACTAAGCTTAGAATTTCCACAGGCCTTGAGATCAAGGCTTCAAAAACGGCAGCTGTCGCCCCCATTGCACTTTGCGATGAGCCAAACGTTGATGGCCGCAATAGTACTCGTTCTTGGGCGAAGGCGTAAATCCGATTCCTCATCCGATCTTGGATTTGTGGCAAATAGGAGTTCAGATACGGATATAATCGACCGCCTAAGATGATCACTTCTGGATCATACATATTAAAGATATTCACAAGCGCCGTCTCTAAATACTGCAGAGTCGCTTCTATACATGCACAAGCATCCGCCTTATTATCCCGGACATCGTGCATGAACGCATCCAGATCGTTGCCCCCCCAGCGGCGAAGGATGCCTGGGATCGATCCCACCGTTTCCCAACACCCACGATTACCGCATTCGCAGCGGATCCCGTTCGGCTCAATGGTCATATGCCCGACCTGCCCGTACAAGCCATTCGCACCTCGTACGATCTCGCCTCCAGAGATGACACCCCCCCCGATGCCAATCCCCATCGTAATACTAACAAGGTTCATGCCGTTTCTCCCGAACCCGTACCAGCCTTCGGCAAGTGCAGATGTTCGTGCATCATCCTCGATGATCGTAGGTATGCCATAGCGGCTTTCGAGCACTTGCTGCAAAGGATAACCGTCCCACCCCTCGAAATTGGGAGGATGAATCAGACTGCCTCTCGCGTAATCGATCGGTCCAGGAATACCAACGCCCAAACCTAAGATTTTTTTGCCATCCGCTATAACTTCGTTCTTGAGCAACTCCAGTTTAGGCCCGATGATGGAAAGGAACCCCTCCGGACCCAATGCTGCATCCATATTGCCGTTCATCGCTTGCAATTTGGTACCAGTGAGATCGGTGAGAACGAGTTCATAAGAGGTTCGCCCTATATCCAATCCAATGATTCGGTAATAATGCGGATCGAAGGCAAGCAACACCCGTTTGCGCCCGACTGACCCTGTCCCCGACACCGACTGATATTCGCGAATGACCTTCGCTTCAATGAGTTCATGGGTGAGGTTTGTTAAAGTCCCCGAGGTTAATCCTGTGCTCTCCACCAGCTCTATCCGCGAAATCTGATTGTGCTTCCATATATCCTTTAAAATGACTGAAAGATTGTGCTGTTTCACTTGCTGCAGGTAAATCATTTTGTTGGTTCCGATATTTTATTCACCCTCATCTATTTTCTTAATCATTATGTTAATTAAAATTATAGAAAGAGTCTAGCTCGTTTGTCAACTGCTTGACATAAGTAATGAGTTCATCCGCAACACGCTCATGGTAAGGGTCGAACAGTAAAATTGGCTCTCTAACAAGAGGGGTACTATATATGCCTTGCTTATATAAGAGTCGTTTGAAAAAGTGAATCGACACGTCCAGATGCTGGTTCGCAAATGCTAATACAGGCAGTAACCGATAAAAAAGCTGTACAGCCTTCGCTCTGTTCCCTTCGGTGTACAATCGATATATTGCGGTATACAGCTCATGCATGCCTGTGGGCATAAAAGCATGAATACCGCGGTCCAAGCCTTCTATAAACTGTGTCACCGCCCATCCTCCAGCCACATGCAGACCGCCGCCGGTCGCTTCAAGGACTTGACTATACTTTACGCCAGCAGGAACGACCTCGATTTTGTAGCTGCGGAAAACCTCAATTTCACGGAACAGCTTGGCGATGAGCGGCACAGGCACACCGAATCCGGATGGGTCCCAATCTTGCAGCATCAGAAAACCTGGCTTAACACTTGCCATCTCCCGCACATCCCGCTCATATTGCTTCTCATCCTGATACGGAATATTTGCCAGAATACCGGTACAACCCAGTTTAATAAATTGCTCGGCAAAATGGAGCCTTTCTACAGATGAAGCAGCTGTCGCTCCTCCGATGACAGGAACACGTCCACCAGCTTCTTCGACGACAGCGCGGGTCATACGAAGCCTTTCCTCCGGCGTAAGCTTATACAGTTCCGCAGCTAGACCTGGTACAAGAAAGCCCACGACTCCTGCTTCCATAGATAATCTGACATTGCGCCGCAGTGATACTTCGTCAAGCTCGTTCTGTATGGTAAAAGGGGCGTTCAAAACCGTAATAATGCCACGCATAGATAAGGGATCCATCTTCGTCTCTCTCCTCTAATAGTAAGGTAAACCAAAGGCCCTCCCGCGAGTGGACATTGGTGCAACCTCAGTATACGGTCCAGACAAAGAGATGAATATCACCAAATAACCATGACATGTGCCATTATTCCACCATTTGAGAAAAGTTGGGAAATAAGTTGAAGAAGACCAAGACCTACGCTAAAGAACAACCCAACGCCGATGCACTCTCTGTATAAAACAAAAGAACCCTTGATAATCAAGGGTTCTTTCTTATAAAACTGGGATGCGGTCGGAGGGATTTGAACCCTCACGCCTTGTGAGCGCCACCCCCTCAAGATGGTGTGTCTGCCGTTCCACCACGACCGCAAGAGAGAAAAACAATGACCCGTAGGGGACTCGAACCCCTGTTACCTCCGTGAAAGGGAGGTGTCTTAACCACTTGACCAACGGGCCATATCAAAAGTCAATTGAACATTTCAGCCCGTTAAGGACGACAAGTGTTATTATAAAGGATTCTCCCTTCTTTGACAAGCCTAATTCTTGGAAATAAAGCCAGCTATAACGGACAAGTTAGGAGTCCCCATGCCCACGCAACAATAAGGACGAGAACCCCCTAACTCCACACTTTATTTGATTTTAAAATAAGACACAGATTCGTTCAAAGTATCCACGACAGACTTCAACTGTTCCGATGCAGCAGCGATATTCTGCATCATGGCAAGCTGCTCTTCTGTTGCTGCTGCTACGGTCTGAGATCGCACGAGAATCTGTGACGAACTTGAAGCTGACTGATCCATGGTCGCCGAGATTTCTTCCGAGCTAGCCGACATTTGCTGCGTGATGGCCGAGGTCTCGTGAATCTGCGTGACAATGTGCGTCACAGATTGCATGATCGTCTCAAAGCTCTGATTCACTTCCTGCATCATTTGCGAGCCCGTGCTCGCTTCCTGCTTCGTCGCGTTCATTGATTGTGATACGCTCTCAATCTCGACTCGCGTCTCGTGAATTAACTGATTGATCCCGTCAGCGGATTCGATCGATTGTGAGGCCAGTTTGCGGATTTCTTGTGCAACGACATTAAACCCTTTGCCATGTTCCCCAGCTCTAGCTGCCTCAATGGAAGCATTCAACGACAAGAGATTGGTCTGATTCGCAAAGCTCGTAATGCTAGATGCAATCTGCCCTATCTCATCCGACTTCCGAGTTAGCGATTGTACCGTCATCGACAACTGCTCGACTGAGCTCAACATATTTACAATTTGATGCTGCAGCTTCGAGAGTAACTCATTCCCAAGTGTTGCATGCTGAGAGGTTAAGGATGAATGATCCGCCATTACACTTGAATTCTCCGCAACGCGTTGAATCCCAATCGCCATTTCCTCAATCGCTCGGCTAGTCTCTTCACTGCTTCTTGCCTGTATTTCGACTTCCTGGGTCATTTCTTGAATATTCGAAGCCACATGCTCAGCAGCATGGGCAGACTCTTTGGAGCTATCTGAAAGCTCTACCGAAGCATCATGCACGAATTGCGTATTATGCGCGATCGTGCCGATTAAGCCCTTCATTTTCGCAACCATATGATCAACCGATTCTGAAATCTGTCCTAATTCATCCTGCGAGTAGGTTGCCTGAGGCTCATGACGCAAATCTCCAGCAGCAACTTTGCCTGTAATCGTCAAAATCCTGCGAACCATAAGCATAATTTTCTTAATCACCCATCCGCCAGCTCCAAACAGAAGGACGATGATGATTCCCACACCCGCATAGACGCCTTGTGCCGTTTTGCTATTTTGCTGCTTAATATCACTGATACTTTGGGTGGCATATGCGTCTAGAATTTCTCCAATAACATTCAGACCCTCGCGTCCCTTTTCAAAGGTAGCCGCCAACTTCGTTTCATTTAATACCCCTTTACCAACATTCCCCGCTTGAACAACAGCATTTGCCTCTTTGCTCCACTGATCGAAGGATGCTTGAAAGCTCGCTGCGCTTTGCTCAATCGTCACCCTTGACTCGGTATGTGCGGTCTGCAACAATTCTTTCATTTTTAAAATCGCAATTGCCTCTCCGACTCTTGTATTCGTTTGATCAATATTGTCCTTCAACACCTTCAACTGGCTTGTCTTCTCCTCCGCAGTCAAAGTGCCCGATACCAACAATTGATAGGCCGTTAAAGCTTGGTACATATCACGATCAGCATTCAAAATGAAAGAGGTACTCTTCTCCGTCGTCTCATACAAGGAGGAGCTCAGCGCATCCGTATTCGATTTGTTTAGCTGCAATAGATATACACTCGTACCTAAATATAAAAGGGAAGGAATCAATAGCAATAAAATGAGCCGTACGCGTATCGAAAATAATTTAGTCATCGAGAATCCTCCATCGTGAAGCTTTTTTTCCACTATAGAGGACAAACATTTAACACTTATTAGAAAATTGTTAGAATAGGTTGAGTTTGAGATGAACAAAAATAAGCCCAACGGCATGAATGCCATTGAACTTATTTCGTGACGGAGAGAGAGGGATTCGAACCCTCGCACCGCTTACGCAGTCTAATCCCTTAGCAGAGGATCCCCTTATAGCCACTTGGGTATCTCTCCATATGGCTCCCCGAACAGGACTCGAACCTGTGACAACTCGATTAACAGTCGAGTGCTCTACCAACTGAGCTATCAGGGAATGAACAAGTATTATTTTATTATGAAGGCGCTGTTAAGTCAAGTGTGTACGATTTCAATTTCCCTCTACAATTTCCACAAGCAAATTTACGGACATCCATTTTACGTTTGCGAAAATACTCTGTCTTGCAATTCACACACTCTAACCTATATTTATAGGGCTGTTTCGCCCGGGGTCGCGGTAAGGATTGGCAGTATCGGGTACCTCCGACTTGGGCTAGCAACGTTTTGAAATCCTGATCCCGATGCTGATAGCCTCGCTTCAAAATATGCAAATGATAATGGCAAAGCTCATGCTTGATGATCTTCTCGATTTCATCCCGCCCATAGGTCTCCCACTGGCTCCAACTGATCTCAATATCATGTGATTTCATAAAATAACGCCCACCCGTCGATCGTAATCTTCGGTTAAAACGTGCCTGATGAACGAAGGGCCTGCCGAACGATTCCATTGAAATCTGCTCGATCCATTGCTGCAGCTCACGATCTTCCATAACGAACACTCCCAATGACAAGTCAGGAACAGGACTCATGACAAGCCTTAAATACTTTGAATACCAACACATAAATACTTCAAAAGACAAGTTCTTACTTGAATTTGTACCGTATGTACGGCTATACTGTCAAGTAGAAAAGAAGATCGAATGCTCTATACAGAAAGGATTTGAACACCTCATGCCACAAATGCGCTATGCGATTTTGAAGCTTGACCAACAGCTAGAGTTCGTCGAAATGCCTTCCTCCTATTCTTATCAATTAACGGCTTTGAACCAACGTTTGCACAAAGAATTAGAGAAATTAACGGCTGATCATGTGCCGCAGCTTCCACGCGTTATTGCGGAATGTGACGACTTGGAATTGATCGGTACGACTTATACGCTTATCCAAGGCCTGGACTACATCAATGGTTTGGAGAGAACGTTCGCTGGTATCCAAGAGAAATCGTACCCGCTGATCTCGCTGTTGACTGAAATTCGTGCTTTGCAAGCTCAACTTGAGCAATGGTACGAAGAGGAATTTGATCTCTAAACAATCGGGACCTGCACCCATTTCCCTCATTCTTCATATGCTATAAGTACATGGCGAAGAAGGGGATGGGCATATGCCACAATGGCTTTGTAATCAATTAATGCGTGCCTTCCAGAACAAAAACCGCAGACAAATTCGATTATTGAACGATAGCTGGTACTTTTACCGCACTCGCCGCTCACAAGAGGAGTGGCCTGATAGCCAATCGACGGACGGACCGAGTAAGCGTAAATTTTGATAAAAAAGCTAGTACTTGTGCCACAAGTGCTGGCTTTTTTGCCATGGGTACATATAACCCAGATTGAAAGAGTAACATGGGATACCTGACTTGTAGAAAGATCCAGAAAAAACAGTTGCAAATTTGAAATGTGCCCTCTATACTGTAAATAAATGTAATTATAAGTAACCAGATAGAACATAATACCAAACTTTGAGTGAAGCACACTCGAACTTGCAGATTGATCTGCAGTTCGTTTGTGCTTTTTTTGCTTTTGGTAAAAAAGGAGGATTCGGGACATGGAGCAAAATAGCAGCCTAAGGTTACGCAGAATGCGTGAGAAGCATCGTCGAATAGTAGGGTTGCAGGCAAAGTTAATTGGAGTAGAGCAGGTGGAGAAGCATGAGCATCTGAAAGTTAGAAATAATGTTCTCCTTTTGGAACAACACACTACATATAATGCAAAGCCCCCAAGCATCACTGAGCTTGAAGCGGACGTGTGGGAGTTGCGGAAACAATTTATCCTTCAGATCGCCAATCGGCGTAATGGCAAAGTTCGGCTTGTCGATGTTGCTGCCGAGTGCAATGTGAATATACGTGTCGCTTCCGAGTGGCTCATTCGCCTCTCTACCGAAGGGACGCTCTCCCTTATTGCTGGTCAGCAGCATACGATGACTTATTTGGTGAAGGAGGTGGGTGGTGCTCAGAAATAGGTTCAAGTTGCACGCAAAAAAGCAGTTGGGAGCGAACGCCCAACTGCCATAATTAACCTGCTATTGCGGTTTCTTCATCGTTAAACCGACGCGGCCTTTTTTCTGGTCCACGTTGAGTACCCACACTTGGACGATGTCTCCAACGGAAACCACATCCATCGGATGTTTCACGAAGCCGTTCTTGAGCTGGGAGATGTGCACCAGCCCATCGTTCTTAATACCGATATCGACGAAAGCACCGAAGTCGATGACGTTACGCACCGTGCCGGTCAATTCCATGCCCGGCACAAGGTCTTCCAGCTGCAGCACGTCTGTGCGGAAGATCGGCGCGGGGACTTCGTCCCGCGGATCCCGCCCAGGCCGCTGCAGGCTGTCTAGGATGTCCCGCATCGTCGGGACACCAACGCCAAGCTTCGGAGCCAGTTCCTCTGGCTCCAACGTCTGCAGCAGCGCTAGCAGCTGCTGAGAGCCGAGCTGCGCAAGCTCGATGCGCAGCTCCTTGAACAACCGATCCACCACGTCGTATGACTCCGGATGGATCGGGGTGTTGTCGAGCGGATTCCGGCCGCCGGCAATCCGCATGAACCCGACACACTGCTCGAAGGATTTCGCGCCAAGGCGCGGAACCTTCGACAGCTCCTGGCGGGAGCTGAACTTGCCGTTCTCCTCGCGATACTTCACGATGTTCTTCGCAAGTGTCGCATTGACCCCTGACACGTACGAAAGCAAGGACGGGGACGCCGTGTTCAAGTCCACCCCGACATGGTTAACGGCCGATTCCACAACGGCCTTCAAGTTCTCGTCCAGACGTTTCTGCGAAACGTCATGCTGGTACTGCCCGACGCCGATTGCTTTCGGCTCGATTTTCACAAGCTCCGCGAGCGGGTCCTGCAGCCTCCGCGCGATCGAAATCGCGCTGCGCTCGGCCACGTCGAGCTCAGGGAACTCCGTCTGCGCCAGCTTCGACGCCGAGTACACGCTCGCGCCCGCTTCGCTGACGATCAAGTACTTGAGCTTCCGCTCCTTGATCTCACCGATCAGCTCCGCAACGAACTGCTCCGTTTCACGGGACGCCGTCCCATTCCCGATCACAATCAGCTCCACGCTGTACTTGCTGATCAACTGCTTGAACTTCGCCTTCGCTTCCGCCACCTTATTATTCGGTGGTGTTGGGTAGGTGACGGCGATTTCAAGCATTTTACCCGTGTCGTCGATGACGGCCAGCTTACAGCCTGTCCGGTACGCCGGATCGACACCTAGCACCACATGGCCCTTAATCGGTGCTTGCAGCAGGAGATTTCGCAGATTTTCCGCGAAAATCTTAATCGCCTGCTCCTCACCCGCTTCTGTCATTTCACCGCGCACTTCGCGCTCGACTGATGGAGCTAGCAGTCTTTTATAAGCGTCTTCAACGATGCTACGCAGCACATCTCTTACGACCGAATCGCCTCTTACGATTTGACGCAGCATGAAATCGTGAATTTTATCCGGTTGGACATCTAGACCAACCTTCAAGATTTCTTCCCGCTCCCCGCGATTAATCGCGAGAATACGGTGCGGCGGCAGGCGCTTGACAGGCTCCTGATAGGAATAGTACATCTCATAGACCGATTCTGCCTTCGCATCCTTAGCCTCTGTCCGCATAATGCCGTTATCCTGCGTGTATCGACGCACCCAGGCCCGTATTTTCGCATCATCCGCGATATTCTCCGCTAGGATATCCATCGCGCCTTGGATCGCCTCAGAAGCGCTTCCAACCTGCTTGTCCGCGTTGATGTAACGCGAAGCCTCTTCTTCTAGCGAGCCTTGACGAGGCTGCTTCCAAATCCACGCTGCGAGCGGCTCCAATCCGCGTTCCTTCGCAACGCTGGCTCTTGTTTTCCGTTTCTGGCGGTACGGTCTGTAAAGATCCTCGATTTCCTGCAGCTTCACAGCACGTTCAATTGAACTGCGCAGCTCATCCGTCAGCTTGCCCTGCTCATCAATCAGACGAACAACCTCGATCTTACGATCCTCGAGATTACGCAAGTACTGCAAGCGCTCCTCGATATCCCGCAGCTGATTCTCGTCGAGTTCGCCCGTCATCTCTTTCCGATAACGTGCAATAAACGGAATCGTGTTGCCCTCATCCAGCAGCTCCATCGTCGTTTTTACTTTGCCGGCAGGCAGCTGTAATTCAGCGGAGATTTGTTTCAGGATCCGTTCCTGGATCTCCGCTTTCTTCTCTGCAGAAACCTGGATTTTCTCCTTCGGTTCCTCGTACTCACTTGCTTTTGGGTTTGCTATATTCTCCGCTGCTTGACCTTCTGCCGTTCCAGCGCTTGCTTTTGCCTTTAGTCCTTCTGTCTCCACATTTGCCACAGTCATACCTCTCTTCTATTGATCGAAATATAAGACTTTAAATGTTTCACATCAAATTTTGGTTATATTTTTGGATAAACGCAATCGTCCTGTGAGGACGGTGGAGCCGTTTATTTTATATGTATATGTATGTACAAACCAAAAAACGAGGGTACTTTTCCTCCCTCGTCCGTTCCAGACCTTATTCAAAATTCTATCAGTCCCACACTAATTTGCAAAGCGTCGTCAACCTTTCGCATCGTTTCTTCATCCAAATGCGTAATTTTGTCCGTCAGTCTTTGCTTGTCGATTGTTCTGATTTGCTCAAGCAGAATGACCGAATCTCGATCGAAACCGTGCGTCTCCGCATCGATTTCCACATGCGTGGGAAGCTTTGCCTTTTGGATTTGAGCTGTAATCGCTGCAACAATCACAGTGGGGCTAAAGCGGTTGCCGATATCATTTTGGATCACTAGAACAGGACGGACTCCTCCCTGCTCCGATCCTACGACCGGCGAAAGATCTGCGAAAAATACATCGCCACGTTTCACAATCACGTCTTACACCCCGCTTACTAAGCGATCAAGCGTTCCGTCCGCTTCTTCCTCCGCTTGAAAAGCTTCAGATGCCATGCTGAGATTTATTTTCGCCATTTCCATATACCCACGCTGCATGGATTCGCGTAGACTGCGCTTTTTGCGTTCAATTAAATACAGCTTCATTGCCTGACGAATGAATTCACTCCGATTGGAGTTTTCCTTCTCAACAATTCCGTCCACTTCTTGCAACAGATTGTCAGGCAAGCTAATCATGATCCTTTTCGTATTATGCGCATTACTCACACTCTCGCACCCCCAGAAACGATACAAAGACAATATTACCAGTATGTCATTCCAAAAACCAAATTATACAATAGAATATATGCCTCCGGTATATCAAATATGTTACACCATAAGATATAAGATTGTTAATACATAGTATTCTATACCCTATTCTGAAAATCCTCTCCAAAACCTGCAAAATTTACATGGTAAATTCATGCAGTAGGGTCCCTTTACTAGTAACGATGACGCATGAGAGGATTAAGAGCTTCAACTCGTTCGCCATTTCGCACGTAGACACGTGCAACACGGTGTGAAATCATACAGATGATTTCATAGTTAATCGTCCCTAGTTGATCAGCCACATCTTCCGCGGTAATGCGTTCTTCGCCTTGCTCTCCGATGAGGACAACCTCATCTAAAGCAGCTACATCTGGCACATCCGATACATTTATCATACATTGATCCATGCAGATCCGGCCGACGATCGGCACTCTTTTGCCACGAACCAACACTTCGGCTTTTGTGGAAAGCATGCGCGAGTACCCGTCTGCGTAACCAATAGGCAATGTCCCGATTTGCTCATCACCCTTGGTGTGATAAATCGTTCCATAACTAACACCCGAACCTGCAGGCAGCGTTTTGAGATGAACAATCCCTGTTTTGAGACTCAGCACCGGTTTAAGCTCAATCTTCGATTGATCCACTTCTCTAGAAGGATAAAGACCATACATCGAGATTCCGAGGCGTACCATCGAATAGGTCAAGCCCGGCAAGTCAATGGCTGCCGCGCTATTCCCCGCGTGAATATAAGGGAACGTCTCCCCTTTATCCGTAAAATAGCTCACAATCCGCTCGAACCGACCGTATTGCTGCAGCGTATAGTTTTTATCGATTTCGTCAGCATTCGCATAATGTGTAAACAGTCCCTCTACATCCACATTGGGCAGTAGTAAGGCTTCCTCTATAAAAGGAATTGCATCCGCTTCCGTGTGCAAACCGAGTCGACCCATGCCTGTATCCAATTTGATATGGATCTTCAGCTTTTTCTGCGATGCATTTTCTTGCTTATGTCCCTGCTCTCGCAGTGCTTCCAATACGTCACGACTGTATACCGCAATCGTCACATCGAGTTCCCGAGCGCGATTAATCCCCTCTGGCGGCGTGTAGCCGAGTACAAGAATGGGCGCAGTAATGCCTGCATTTCGGAGCTCCAACGCTTCATCAAAGAAGGCAACCCCTAGATAATCCACGCCTGCGGCGAGAACCTCTTTGGATACTTCTACAGCCCCGTGTCCGTAAGCATCCGCTTTAACGACTGCCATCTGCTTCATACCCGCAGGCAGTACTTTCTGAAAATGTTCAATGTTGCTTCGCAGCGCATCTAACGATATTTCTACCCACGTGGGCCGATAAAAAGCATCCACCAGCGTTCACCTCTTTTATCCACTTCCAAGTAAATTTATGTTACGCCTGATATCAAAATGCTGTTAACTCTCGTAATCGTCTTACAAGCAGCACTTTTTATATTTTTTGCCGCTGCCGCATGGGCAAGGATCATTACGTCCAATTTTGCTTTGCTCAGAGGCAGAAACAGGAGCACTTTTCAATATATAAGCCGCTTCATTTACAAAATAACGGAATACTCGGTTACCTGATTCTTGCACGGTCATCGTGACTGGTTTTCTCTCAAAACCGTATTTCATCTCGGAATCTGGTAGGAATTGAGCTTGGATCAAGCCAAAACGCACCAAAATTGTTGCTACCGCGTGTAAGAATACATCAGAGCTTGTATCCAAAAGAATCCCGGATTGGCGATGTTTATCCCATTCTTTTTTCACATCATACGTAAGTCCGACTGTCCAGCTTGCAAGCACACTAGCAATCGCTCTTCTCCAAGCCTGAATATCTTCCGGACGTCCGCCTTCATTGACTTCCTCCAGAATCCCCCATGCTAACTTGTTCCAAAGCGTGTTTAGTAAGAGGACTGCCTGCTCCTGCTCCGAAAGCGCCAAGTAGTTCGCCAATTGCTTCGCATTCACTGTAAGCTGTGTGCCTTCTTCTGTCATTCCCAGTACTAACGCTACATAGAAAAAGAATTGATACACCGGCTCTTGGTCTTGATTCAACGTTGGCTTACGGAAAAGCTGCAGATTCTGCCCCTCATCGAACTCACTCCAGAACTTACGCGGCAAATGCTTGCGCGCAGCAGACAACTTGACGTTCTTTCCGGCCTGCACAGCATCGAGAAAAGCTCTGAACTCCTGGACGATTTGCGGGACAGCTGTCCGACCATCCATCCAAAGCTGATACAGCTTCTCGTCAACCACAAGTGGGTTCAGCTTTTTCTTAGACGCTGCCTTAACAGGGGATAGGTGCGCCCCAATGTCATTCGAGTTCAGCCAACGCTCCAATGCGTAATCACTATCTGCTTTCATATATTGATCAAAACGCTCTAAGAAGTACGTTTTTTGCTTACATACCTCATTCAGTGATGTGATTTGTTCCTTCGAAATTTTGGATGTAAGCCCCAGATATTGCACCCATTTTTTCAATGCCGTCAAATAAGCTGTAATATCCGACTCTGTACTATTCAAGACATGACTGATCGCAAAGCGACCTAAGAAATCAACAATCGTTTCACCTTGCAGATCCTCATAACCAATCTCATAACGAACCATATACTCCGTCGTCACAAAACGTATGCGATCCACATGCTTTTCGGTAGTTTCTGTTTTCAATTTACCTTCGTCCGTTAAATGCTTCCCGAAGGCAATCGTCTCATTTTCCCAGAACAGCATCTGCTCTTCCATTGTTAAATTATCAATTGTACTCATCTTAAACACTCCAATTATCTATTCGCTCCAAAGTTGCATTATACCAAAAAAACGCCCGTTCGTGGGGATTGGATAAATCTTCTTTTAAAATTAATGTGAAAATAGTGGCTAAAAGCGCGAAAAAACCCTGCACCTTGGGTGCAGAGCCTTCTCATTTTGACACACAATCGAGATTATTTCCCAGACTGTCCATCCGTCGCCATCGCAACTTGAATCATTTCATTAACTGGCATATCGCCTGTGAACATGCGGAACTCAACACCATCATTTGTCCAAGTCAGCGTTCTCGGCTCATCCTTCGATCCATTCCCTGTAAGTACCCCTACCGTGAACCCGAGGTCAACAATGTCCCCTGGAGGCAGTGAAACCGATTTGGCTTGCGGTCTAACTTCAATTAAATTGAAGCTATATTTGCCTTTGTATCGTAAAAGCACCGCGGCATCCTCACCCAACTTCATATCGGTGATGTCTTGTTTCACAACATCTTTTGGCAAGTAGTATGGCTCAACAATGCCAATGCTTTGTGCTTTGGCCGTCGCTGGTGCCGTTTTCGTTGCATCTGGTTTCGTCGTAGTGCCCGTAGCTTTGGATTGATCGGATTGGCCGCCTGTTGCGGACAGATTTTTGTCCGTTACCGATTTGCCCCCAGTTGCCGCAGGGTGATCCGCATCAGTCACCGCAACGTCAGCTGACGTAGGCATCGTTTGCTGCAAGTTCCAGCTGGTCATATTGCGCTCCATTTGGAAGTAATCCTTATCAAAATCCGTATCAAACTCAAAGTGCGTGAAATTCACTTGCACCAATACATTCTGATTCGCATCTGACACTTGAACTTGCGCAGGTGCAAGAGTTTTCTTATTCAGCCAGATCTTCTGGCGAGAAAGCTGTTCATTCTGGTAATTTGCGGCAACATCGAACACGTAGGAGTCCTTGTCCGTCGTAAATTGGCGATCCTTATCCGCAATAATACTTTTCGCTAAAGATTGGAACAGATACACCTGACCTTGATTCTCCGGCCAATCACTTTGGAAGCGGAAGCTCTTCTTCAAATGCGGCGTCAAGACGAACACACCTTCTTCATTACGCAAAACAATTTGAGTAACATCCTTCGTAGCATTTGTCAGTGAAATCCGGTAGAAATGCTCCGGCGAGAACGCTACCTCAACTGCATACTCTTGTGGCTGCTGCCCTGTGTTTAGAATCATGCTGCCTGATGCTTGATAGCTGCTCGACTTGCCCATCACATGATCCAAGTCCTTTACGATAGATCCTGCATCCTTTTTACCCATCCCGCATCCTGCGAGAACCAATGCTACGCACATTACCACTGCTACAACCCATGTGACCCGGCGCATTCGATCATCCCCTCACTCATGATTAACATCAACATAGTACATGCATATGAGGGGACTTGTTCGATTATGCAGACGAGTTGGGGCTTGGACGTGAAAAGAGTTACCGTAGTGGTTTTGAAAGAAAAGAGCAGAATTAGAATAATCTCTAATCCTGCTCTTATTTGACTAACTTCAGTGTTCGAATGCTTGCCGCGTGCTCCATCATTGTTACTGCAATGCCGGCAATTTGCTCACCTTGTTGAGTTTGGACTTGTTTTACTTCTTTTAAAGAAACATCCACTGAATTTAATCTATTGTCCATTGAATCTAATCTGTGATCCATTGAATCTAATCGATCTTCAACACGGCTTAATCTTCTATCCATGCTTTCAACCCGGTCCTTAATTGCTGTTACATCTGCACCAATTTCATTCATTCTGCCTAGGATTGCACTTAAAAACTCCCGATCTGTCATTTCAGCCACGATATCCGCTCCTTATCATAACAAGTGTTCTGTACTCATTATAACTTAGATTCCTATTAAAAAGCATCAACATTCGACTTCCAACCACCTAGCTACTACATTTAAAAATTAATTTCCTCATCCTTCAATAATGGGTGCTTTTCATCTTTTGCTGATAAAATAGGATCGCTCGCTGGCCACGTTATGCCGATTGCCGGATCACGCCACAAAATTCCGCGGTCATACTGCGGCGAATAATACGCATCCACCTTATACAGCACCTGCGTCTTTGGCTCTAGTGTACAGAAACCATGTGCGAAGCCCTGTGGGACTAGCAACTGACGCTTATTCTCGGCGCTAAGGATAACACCCACCCATTTACCAAATGTAGGGGAACTTGGACGAATATCAACGGCCACATCGTAAATGGATCCTGATATAACTCTGACCAACTTCGTCTGTGCATGCGGGTTCAGCTGGTAATGCAATCCACGCAGTACACCAATTTCTTCGGAGAGTGAATGATTGTCTTGAACAAAATCTATCATTATCCCCTGCTCTGCCAGCTTCCCAGCATGATAACTTTCCATAAAAAATCCCCGATGATCCGCATGGATCTCAGGTTCAACAATCACTAGTCCATCTATTGCTGTTGTCGTAATCTTCATACTTTCACTCACCTCTGTTTCTAACATATGCAAGAGAGTCGTAGAAAGCTTCAGGCGATGGTTTAGAGGCAGGTGACCAAGTTAGTTGCTTAGAACGTAAAAAGGCCACTGTGAGCTTCACAGCCCCAGCAGCCTCTCTCTTGTATGTGATGCAACTACCATATATACACGATACCCGCAATTATACCTGCCCATATCAGGGAACCGAAGACCACACCGACAATCAAACCTTTGCCGATCGAGAAATGATCATCCTGATAAGCGTCTTCATGATCGATCATAGTAAAACCTCCCCGCCTACTCAGTATATGCAATAGTATGGGGAAAATGTTGGCGAATCATGCGGGTGATTAGAAATTTTTTATCAATAAGCGTTTTTATTAATAAAACCTTTCACAATCGTTCTCCAAATAATTTTGATATCAAATAAAAAAGTCCAATTTTCGATGTAGAAAATATCATGCTTAATCCGTTCCTCAATCGACGTATCACCGCGCAAACCGTTGCTCTGCGCCCATCCCGTAATCCCAGGTCTTATGTGATGCTTGACCATATACTTCGGTATTTCTTCCTTAAATTGTTCCACAAAATAAGGACGCTCCGGCCTCGGGCCCACTACACTCATATGGCCAAACAACACATTGAAGAATTGAGGCAATTCATCAAGACTTGTTTTACGTAAAAATGTGCCGACCTTCGTTCGCCGCGGGTCATTTTCTACCGTCCACTCCGTATTCGAAACCTTGTCTCCTAGCACTTTCATGCTTCGGAACTTGTACATCTTAAAGTTTCTGCGATTCAGGCCCACACGTTCTTGTTTGAAAATGATAGGACCGTCAGAGCTCATTTTAATGGCAATAGCAGCCGCGAGCATAACGGGGGATGTTACCAAGATCGCAGCAGATGCGAATACGATGTCGAAAATTCGTTTGAACAAACGGTTGCGGAACTCGTCTAACGGGATATCACGCACATTAATTAATGGCATATCTGCAAAATTATCAAAATATGGCCGCGATGGCAAGAAATCATAAAAGTCAGGGATAATCAACGTTTTGACGCCAATTTTTTCACAAACATTAATAATACTGCCGAACTTCTGATGGGCGTCCAAAGGAAGCGCGATAATAACCTCGTCTACAATGCGATCGTTCAGGATCGCCTCCAACTCGTCAATCTTCCCGATAATCGGTTTATAGGACTGATAAGTGACCTCATGCTTTTCCTGATAATCATCAAGAAAGCCTACAACTTCATAGCCTAGCTCTGGATGCTGTTTAAGTTTTGTATAAAATTTGCGGCCAAGTGAGCCTGCACCGAGAATGAGGATGAATTGTTTATTATAACCTTTTTGTCGAGCTCGTTTTAGCGAGATTTTGATGAAATAGCGATAAAAACTAATGAGAAGAATATTGTTCACTAGAAACAGTAACAAATACGAACGTGAAACGTCGACTTCTTTAAGGATAAATAGCACACTAAGTAACATCAGCAAGCTAAATGCATGTACTTGAATGATTTTCAAAACCTCGAAAGAGAACCTTTTTCTCCGCTTCGGCGTATAAAAATTCACCAAATAGCTAATGAAAATCGCGATAACAGCGTAAGTAATACTCCACATGACGTAGTGTTTAAATGGCAGCGGTGACCCGTATGGGATCCATCCGCTTTTAAATTTTAGCCACCATGAAAAGAGAAACACAAGCTGGATACATATGAAATCAGCCAGTGCGTATAGTTGGGTCAAGAAGCCTTGACTCTGACGGATCAAACGGGATCACCTCGCCGGACGTAATTTATTTTTCGCTAGTGCAAGGCTGAATTTCACACCTACACCTGCATAGACCATCGCATTTGTCAGCCAAGAATACTGCCTACGATAGTGCTTATTATGAAACAAGATCATCGCCCGATGAAACTCATAGATGATTTTATACGGCTTACGTCGACTACTTGCCCCTTTATGATGGACAATTTGTGTCTTGGGGTAATAATAGTTTACCCAGCCTGCTTCCTTGATTCTATAACACCAATCGATATCTTCACCATACATAAAAAATTCCTCATCAAGCAAGCCCACTTGGTCAATCGCCTCGCGGCGTACGAGCATGAATGCACCGACTAGTGAGTCGATTGGATATTGTTGGTTAGGATCTAAATAACCAAGCTGATATTTATTAAATCTGTGGATTTTCGGGAATATCTTGGAAAAACCGAACACATAGTAGAACGATGCTGAAGGGGTCGGGAAGCCTCTTTTACAGGCTTTGTCGAGTGAACCATCGGGGAGCACGATTTTGCAGCCGCTGGCTCCTACAATGGGATTCTCGTCCATGAAATGCAGCATTGTTTGGAATGTATCTTGTTGGACAATCGTATCGGAGTTCAGAAGCAAGACGTAACGACCTTTGGCGATGCGCATGCCTTGGTTGTTGGCTTTGGAGAATCCTACGTTGTCCGAATTGGCGATAGTAACTACCTGTGGGAACTGCACATTGACTGCCAGTATCGTTCCATCGTTGGATGAGTTATCAACAAGAATGATCTCGTATTTGTATGATGTAATTGACGAAAAAACCGATTCAATACAGGCTAGTGTTAGATGCTTCGTTTTGTAGTTCACGATGATAATGGATAAATCCACGAGATGACCTCATTTTTAAATTAATTGTCCTTAGTATAACACGAGAATATTAAATTTTGCCTAAGAAAAAAAGACTAGCGGTTGCTAATCTTGGGAGATTACTGGGTAAACCATTTATTAACATCAGATGCTGACCGTCTTCTTTTAGCACGAATTAATCTTCTCTTACTCTTAAGCTCAGGATACTTACGATAAAAGTCCGACCAAGCCCCTAAAAGCTTCGGCTCGCGTAAGATGGCGTATATAAGACTAAGACATTCGTAGATTAAAAAAGGAAAGATGCTCTTCATAATCATGTTGATGCTATCGTTCTTCACCATCATTTTATAGCGATTGATATAGGACAATCTTCGAACAAAAAGCGGCTTGCTGCGTCTGCCCCCTTCCTTCCAGCCCCGTTCATGATACGCTATCGCGGATGGCTCATAGATTGCCTTCCAGCCCAATAATTGAGCACGCCAAGCCACATCTACATCTTCTTTGTAGGCAAAAAAATCTTCATCAAAAAACTCACCATTCAGACTGATGTCGTTAATCATTTTTCGTGAGTACATCGCAGCTGCGCCGGAGACGCCGAACACTTCTTCTGCTTGGTGAAAAAGTTCGTTTGACTGATGAGCGCCGCGGTCAAAGGCTCTCCGCGCTTTATTGATGATGAGCCCCGTGCTATCGATGTGATGAGGGGCTGCCTTGAAAATTAATTTTCCAGTTGCACAGCCTGCTTTAGTGCTACGTTGCATCGCCTGGATCGTATTACGTATATAATCCGGCTTTAGAGCGACATCTGGATTAAGAATCAAACAATAATCCGTATCTGTCATCCGAATCGCTTGATTATGTCCACCAGCGAATCCGTTATTAACTTTGTTTTGAACAATTGTACATTGCTCGGACCATTTTGCTAACCATACTAACGTATCGTCTTTTGATGCATTATCAATCACTACAATCTGTTTAATCGGATATGATTGCTTAAGTACCGCTTTCAAACAATCTTCGATATGTTCAGAACTATTAAAAGTAACAATGTGGATACTAATAGTTTGCATCCTTACTTTCTCCTAACTACTTAATAGATTCCTAGCAATTGGTGAAGTCCGTTTCCAAATTTCTTTTATTTGCTATCCTTCTTTTTGTACGCTCAATTCTTTTATTGTGAAAAATCGTCCTACTGCGGTATTTCAGAAATACTTATTTAATGCGATGCTTGAGATAACCGATAAATTTATTGTTTATTGGAATCTCAATATAGCGATGAACTGAATCACTAAGTGATACGATTACAATAAATAATATAAGTTGAGGAATTATGTGCGTTATATTGCTATTATATCCAAATAGACCAGATGTGAAATAAATTGATGTATAGGATATCACCAACTGATGTAATAAGAATATTGGAAAGCTTAAGTTACCCAAATAAACTAATATTTTATTTGACAGTAGAAGAGAAAGTAGCCCTTTCTGAAAGGCTAACACAAAAATAATAATAATAAATGCTGGAATATAGTAAAGTCCATATTTGAAAGATACAAATCCTAAGAATGTTGATTTATATGAAGCTATTAAGATACCAACAGCACCAAATTCAAGAATAGTAAATAGTAAACTGAAATTAGTAAATCTATTCCTTATTATTTCGTTCACTTTTATAAATAAAAACCCAGAAAATAATCCAATAATGTAATCAAAAACCCTAAAGAAAGGAGAAATATAAATAAACCACCAGCCAACACTGTAAGCTTCCATTTGCCCACGATATTGATAAGCAACAACTGAAGCTACAATAAATAAACATAGTAGTAGGATTAATAAAATATATTTTCTACTCATTACTTCAAGCTTGTGAACAACATTAATTAAAAAAGGTGTTAAAAAATAAAAAAATACAACATCAGCGATAAACCAAGAAACACTATTAAAAGCAAAAATTTCTTTGCCGCTGGGAAAATAACTTTGGATCATGAATAAATTTGTTATTGAGTTGTATAGGTTAATTTCGAATTTTGTATAAAACATAACTGGTATAGCAATTAACGCTGTTAAAAAATACAATGGGTATATTCTTGAAAATCTTTTAAAGTAGAAATTGAATACATCAAACTTATTTAACTTAGTAAATTTATTATGATAACCAATTGCCATAGTGAAACCTGAAATCACAAAAAAGAAAGTTACACCAACAGCACCTAGTCCCCCTGGATAATTTAAATGATGTAAGTAAATAAGAATTGCAACTAAAAATTTTAATGAATTCAACGTTTTAATCAAAATTAGTCCTCCCAATCTATAATTACACAATTAAATAACTAATGAAATATTCCGTCTACAGAAGGTAATTTAACCAAAATACCAACAAACAAATCAATTATAGTATCTTTATATGACGTGGTATTTCTCAACCGTTCTACTTATAATATTTGCTTTTGAATCAAGAACTCGATAATATGCTCAACTGATTCTTCAAGAGAGTACTTTCCGGTTTCTATGTTCAGATCTGGCGAACTTGGCGTCTCATATGGTGCGGAAATTCCAGTAAAATCGATAATTTCTCCATTTCGAGCCTTTTTATAAAGACCTTTGGGGTCACGTTGCTCGCAGATTTCTAATGAACAGTTCACGTAGATCTCAATAAATTCATTCGTATCAAACATGTTTCTTGCCATTGTCCTATCTGCTTCATATGGTGAAATAAATGCTGTCAGAACTAGCACTCCTGCATCCACGAATAATTTGGATACTTCACCTATCCTGCGAATATTCTCTTTTCGATCCTCTGCATTAAAGCTTAAATTTTTGTTAAGACCTAGGCGAATGTTATCTCCGTCGAGGATGTACGTTCGAATTCCTTTTGCAAAAAGTTGCTTCTCTACTTCATTTGCTAACGTTGATTTCCCTGAGCCAGATAAGCCAGTAAACCATAATACACAGCTTTTATGTTGATTAAGTTTATTACGATCCTGTTTATTAATCGTTGATTTATGAAAAGTTAGAATATTAGATGAATTTTCCATGGTAATGCACCACCCTCAGAAGTTTGTCGGATTTCCTCATCATGTTAAGCCTCTCTAGGGCGATCGTCAAGTAATTATCACTTGGAATGGAAATAGTCATAAAAAAACTACTTGAACCATTTATTGATTCAAGTAGTCCATTCTCTCAACGATGGTTCGTCGCGAAATCCTTAAGAAACTCCTGTAATCCCTCTCGCCATGGTCTTAAATCTTCAAATCCATTTGCTCGTATCGACATATGCTCCATGACCGAATAAAGAGGCCTAGGAGCTGTGCGTGGAAACTCTTCTGTCTTACAAGGCAAAATCTCTGTCTTCAAACCGCTGTCCTCAATAATAGCGCATGCAAACTCAAACCATGAACAGAATCCAGCGTTAGAAGCATGGTAAATACCGTACTTTTCAGTTTGGACAAGCTGATTGAGAAAATGAGCGAGATCCATAGTATAAGTAGGCGAACCTATTTGATCACTGACTACCTTAAGTGTATCTCGATCCTGAGACAGGTTAAGTATGGTTTTCACAAAGTTAGAACCATTTACACCATATACCCACGATGTCCTTACTATAAAATATCGGGAAGACAGTGACTGGACTAGCTGCTCCCCTGCTCTTTTGGACTTTCCATATACGTTCTGAGGATTTGTATTGTCAAATTCTCTGTAAGGTTTAGTTCCAGTACCATCAAAAACGTAGTCCGTGCTAATATAGCACAATTTTGCATCATTTTTCTCAGCAGCTACTGTGAGATTTCTTGTACCATAGGTATTAATCTTGTAAGCTAGATCTTCTTCAGTTTCCGCCAAATCCACAGACGTATACGCAGCGCAGTGAATGATAAGTTCTGGTTTTAGCTCAGCAATAACCCTTATACACTCATTTTCATTTGTAATATCAAGTTGATCCCTACCTGAACCATAAACGTCATGTTCTTTTGCTAAAAACTTGACTAGATCTTTTCCTAACTGGCCATTAGCCCCAGTCACTAATATTTTCATATTACACTCCTAGACGGGGCCCATATTGTTGAGCAAAATATTGCTGATACTCTCCGGACTGGATTCGCTTCCACCAAGCTTGGTTGTCCAAATACCAACGAATCGTTTCATTAATTCCTGTTTCAAAATTATGAATAGGCTTCCAGCCAAGCTCAGATACAATCTTTGTTGCATCGATTCCATAACGGCGATCATGTCCTGGACGATCTTTTACAAACTGAATAAGAGACTCAGGTTTGCCCAGCTCGTGAAGAATCGTCTGTACGATATGAATATTCGTTCTTTCGTTGTTACCGCCAATGTTATATACTTCTCCGTTAACACCTTTATGTAACACCAAGTCAATTGCACTACAATGATCCTCTACATACAACCAGTCACGAATATTCAACCCATCTCCATATATAGGGAGAGGCCTGTCTGATAAAGCATTAGCAATAATTAGTGGGATAAGCTTTTCTGGAAACTGATACGGTCCATAGTTATTTGAGCAGCGCGTAATATTGATGTTTAGACCGAAGGTTTCATGATAGGCACGTACAAGCAGGTCAGAGCCAGCTTTACTTGCAGAATAAGGGCTATTGGGTGCAAGCGGCGTTTTTTCTGTAAAAAGGCCGGTTTCACCTAACGTACCGTATACTTCGTCTGTGGAAACATGTACAAATTTTTGTACACCGTATTTTTTTGCTGCTTCAAGCAGTACTTGGGTGCCAAGCACGTTAGTTTTCACAAAAATGTCTGGTTCCATAATGCTTCGATCCACATGTGATTCCGCCGCGAAGTGTATGACAGCATCTATGCCATTTTCAAAAATATTGTTCACTAGCTCTTTATTAGTAATGTCGCCTTTGAGAAATGAGTACTTACTGTAACCTTCAATTTCCGTAAGGTTCTCCAAATTCCCGGCATATGATAGTGCATCCAAATTAACGATTTCATATTTTGGGTATCGGGTGAGCATATAATGAACAAAATTGCTGCCGATGAAGCCAGCTCCGCCGGTAATGAGTAATTTCATGAAAATAACTCCTTTTGAAATTAATAAAATTTACCATCATTAATTGCCACTTCCTAATAAAGGTCCATTGATATTATTGTATACTTATCCACATACCTTTTATCATATAAGTGGTTTATTAAATTCTTACCATCAAAAATTTATTGTTGCGTCTCTAAGTAACGGATGTTTTTGATCTTTATCCGATAAAATAGGAGTAGATGTTGGCCAATCAATTTTTAATGCCGGATCGTTCCACAAAATACCTCGATCATGCTCAGGAGAGTAAAATTCGTCTACTTTATATACGACCTCTGTATTGGGAACCATTGTACAAAATCCATGAGCAAAACCTTGCGGAACATACAACTGGCGCTTATTTTCTGCACTAAGAAAAACGCCAATCCATTGCCCGAATGTTGGAGACGAATGGCGTATATCTACTACCACATCATATATGGCACCAGCAATTACACGTACAAGTTTAGCTTGACCATTTGGAGGTAATTGGTAATGCAAACCTCGAATTACTCCGGACTCAACCGAGAGCGAATGATTATCTTGAATAAACAAACAATCTACTCCTAATTCAAGAAATCTCTTCTGATTATAACTCTCCATGAAAAATCCCCGGTTATCCTCAAACACTTTTGGTTCTAATAACAATACAACCGAAAAAAAAGTTTCTGCTACTTGCATGAAAAATCATTCATCTCCTAACTTCACACGCTTTGCAAGTTCAATTAAATATTGACCATATGCATTTTTTTTCAAAGGTTCTGCTAATTCCATTAACTTTTTCTTTGAAATATACCTCTTGCGAAATGCGATCTCCTCTAGGCAAGCCACCTTTAAGCTTTGACGTTGCTCTATAGTCTCGATAAAAGTTGAAGCCTCTAGTAGAGACTCGTGAGTACCTGTATCTAACCAAGCGAAACCGCGTCCAAGCAATTCAACATGTAATTCAGCGCACTCCAAATAAGCTTTATTTATATCTGTAATCTCCAACTCACCACGAGCAGAAGGCTTTATATTTTTCGCAAATTCAATAACTCTGTTATCATAAAAATAGAGCCCAACTACGGCATAAGTTGATTTCGGCTGTAAGGGCTTTTCTTCAATAGAAAGAACTTTTCCAAAATCATCAAACTCTACAACGCCAAACCGTTCAGGATCCTTCACATTGTAGCCAAACACTGTAGCTCCACTCTTTTTGCTGCTAGCTTTTTCTAAAATACTTGTAAAACCATGACCATAGAAAATATTATCTCCTAAAATTAACGCTACAGAATCGTCGCCAATGAAATCTTCTCCAATAATAAAGGCTTGTGCCAATCCGTCCGGTGAAGGTTGAATTGCATATTTAATAAATATACCAAGGTCGGATCCATCTCCTAATAATTGTTTAAAACGTGGCGTATCTTCAGGAGTAGAAATAATTAATATATCTTTTATACCAGCAAGCATTAATACAGATAATGGGTAATAAATCATCGGTTTATCATAAATGGGTAACAACTGCTTTGAAATCGATTTAGTAAGAGGATATAATCGTGTTCCACTTCCTCCAGCAAGAATAATTCCCTTCATTCATATCACCTCACTTATACAATTATTAATTACGCCCAATATTATGGGATCTATTATAATCTAGCAGCATACTTATTCCTAGATCCAATTCAATTTTCGGGTTCCAATCCAACTCTTTTTTTGTATCTGCTACATCCAATAATGCTTTTGATACATCACATTTTCTACTTTTCTTATAAATAATGTTCGAAAAATCTTTGCCAGATTTTCTAGTAATTAGTTTTATAATCTCTTGTAGAGAATATGATTCGCCATATCCAATGTTAAATATTTTCTTATCTCCTCGATATTGAACTAATTTTATTAAGCCATCAACTAAATCGGACATATAGATATAATCTCTTTGGATGTGTCCATCTCCATAAATAGTTATAGATTCATCATTAAAAAGTCTATACACAAAAATAGGAATAACTCCCTGTGGCTTAAAAGGACTTTGACCAATACCATAAGGATTTGATATTCTAGCTATCTTATACCTAATCCCATAGTGTAAACCAAAAAATTCCAAATAACTCTCTATTACTTTCTTTTGAACGCCATAACTACTAATTGGATTTAATCTATCCGACGTTTTACTTGCATGACTCCCAGCCTCACCATAGACTGTTCCTCCGGAAGAGGAAAAGATAATTTCGTTAACACCACACTGAACCATATTGTTCAGGAGGCGAACAGTCGGTACTACATTTTCAATTATTTCTCTGTCTATTTGACTTGTATCTTCCGAAGGAATAGTTGTACTTATGAGATGAAATACCTTATCGACACCTTGCAATAAACTCGTGAAGTCTTGTGTTTCTACAAAGTCGCCCTCAATCATCGATAAATTTTCAATACCTTCTAGCTCACTTGTCCTTCGCATAGAATAAGCAATTACTTTATAATTTTTTGCTAGTTGCTTGCATAAATTTTTACCGATGAATCCACCAGCACCAAGTACTAAACACGTTTCCATTTTAATTAATCTCCAAATTTTTTTGTTAATTCATTATATAACTTATAATAATCTTCAACCATTTTTTCTACTCCAAACCTATTCCAAGCACGAGCTTGGTTAGCTTGGCCTATTTCTTTACATTCATTGTAATCATCAAGTAGATTAACAATTATATCCGATAGCCTATCTGAATTATCAGGCGGCGCAAGCAACCGACTATTGTCAATGATTTCGTTAAGCGCACCTATATCGTAGCCTACTACTGGAATTCCCATGCTCATTGCGAATGGTGATACTTGCCCAAAACTTTCCTTCCAAACAGGAGCTATAAATAAAGTTAGTTTCTCATACCATGATGGCAAATCAACATAGGGTACGTAACCAGTGAAAGTGAAATTTTTTAAAACACCAGCATTTTTCACTTTACTCACGTAGTAATCAAATTGAGGACCACCACCAACTATAATTACTTTTGTATGTGGTCTTTTTTGTACAGTCTTAATGAATACATCAATTGAATGCTGATTTAATTTATCATATCCTAATCGATAAACCATTCCAATTGTATCTTTTGCTAGATAATCACCTTCTAGCTTTCTTGAAAACATTTCAAAATCTGAACCTGGGTAAATTACTATACTTTTCGGATCTGATACATCATGGAATTTTTCTAAAACATATTTGCTTACAAATACATAGTTATCTATATTGTTTGTTAAAATAGGTTTAACTGGCGTATTAACATTTTCAATAATCTTACAATTAACATTTTCCAAGACATTAAATACTTTTTCATACCACTCGCCTTCCCAAATGTGGATATGAATAATATCTGGTATATATTCATTTATTATTTTCAAAGTTTCTTTCACATCATTGATATCAATTACTTGCACATCAATATTCAAAAACTCATCTGCACCTCTAAATGCCATAGTCAAAATTTTGTGCTCGTATAGATGACCATAGTGTTCAATTATATCTATGATTAGTCTGGAAGAACCACCTGTATGAAAATTTTCAATAAAGTGTAACACCTTTTTCCGATGAGGAAGTAGCTCTTTCTTTATTTTCACTTGATAGGGTTCAACTACTTGCACACTAGTCTTCTTTTCTACTAATTCATTTAATGCATTAGAAGCAGTTGCCTTAGCACTTTTCAAAGTTTCTTTTAGACCTTTTTTTAACAAGGTTTTCACAATTCGAACTAATCCGATATTGTTTTCTCTCGTATACTTAATTATAGTATTTAACTTTTTCAAACTCAGGTTCTTCTCTATTTCTATTGTCATCTTTTCAGTTAACTTAGGTTTACTGATGCTGAATTCATTTAATTTAAAGTCAAATGGTTTAATTCCAAAATCTATTCGGAGACTGTCATATTCACCATTCACTAGCTCATAGATTATTGTATGATCCTCACCATCCATAAAACCAAGTTCAAGTGAATAGGTTTCATTAAACTCATTTTTAGGCGCTTCTGCATAATAAAGCTTTAATCTAGCCCCATCAACATTTCCTTTAATATTGTGGGTGATTTTAATCCACTTCGTTTTTTCTTTTAAATTAACTACAAATAAAGAATTATCTGCCCCTGAACGATAATTATCATCAGTAATCTGTATAAAATTATGGCAAAAAACATCATTGACTATACTACTTTTTTTTATTTTTTTAATAAAAGAACCATGTTCACTTGTCATTTTTCTACCTCTAATAGTATATTATCAATAATTTCTGTGAGTTTACTATGAAAAACCGATTCTGTAAAATAGTTTTCGTATGTTTTTCGTCCTTCATTTTTAATTGAAGTTAAATTCTCAAAATTATCAATTACGTACATTAATTTCAGTTTTAATTTTTCATAGTCGTTATCTGTATAAACAAAACCATTAACTTCATCTTTTAACAATGACGCTGTTCCAGTGTTTTCTGAGCAAATTGCTATTTTTGAAAGCATCAAACATTCTGTCATAAATACTGGCATCGGATCATCAATTGACGAACATACGATTACGTCAGACTGTCTATATACATCTCTAAGCTCATAGCGAGAAACCTCATTTATTAAAGTAATCTCCTCAGGATATAAGCTTTTAACTTGCAAAATTTCCTTATAGATATCATTATCGATATTCCTTCCAACGAAGAAGAACCGACATTTTTTAAAATATTCAATAGGTAAACCTAAAATCGCTTTTGCAAAAATATCTTGGCCTTTACGTTTCTCGATTGTCCCAACAGTTGTAAATACGATTTTATTTTCTATATTTTCTAACTCATAGCTATTTTTCTTACTAATTTCGCTTGCATAATCAGGAACACAGTACAATAGTTCATTAGCTTTGTACTTAGGCCTATATGCCTGCAAAGTCTCTTTTGCATAACCCCCACCGCAATAAACATAAATATTATTACTTAATTCGTTTGGAATTAACTTACTTGCACCTCGGGAATAACTTTCTTTAGATTCATGTATCCACCAAATTACAGGAATATCGATATTTTTAAAATGGTTAATTGTATGATATTGAACCAATGTGCTTACGATTACTAAATCAAAATTCCTTCCCCATTTCACCCAAAATTCACTTCCATTAATAGTAGAATCTATTATGACGTCAATACCATCCGCCGTCAGGTTTTCCCTCAATTTTCCATCGTATGGAGAAACAATTACTGGATAGTCACCATTCTCAAGTATTACTTTCGCCGCATTATGTAAGGCAACCGGAGCACCTGTTAATGATAATTCATGACTCACAAGTAGAATTGAACGCCCGATTCGTATTGAATTGGTACCTGCGTAGAACGCACAATCATGTGGAATATTATTAAGAAAGCAATATTTCATTTCATTTGTGAAATAGGGATCATACTCTAGCTTATTGAAATATTTCTTCAAAATATATAAATATACGGAGTTATTATTTACATCAAATTCACTATCATACCAGTTATCGTCAGTTGAGTAAATAACGCTGTCAGCGCAATAAAAACAATGTAAACCTTCTGACTGTATCTTATACGATAGATCAATATTACTAAATTTTCCGGGTGTTTCCAGTTCATTGAAGCCTTTAATTCTTTCAAAGACTTCTTTTCTTATAGCAATACAAGTTGCTGATAATATAGATACTTCTTTATTTAGAAAGGCGTAATCGTTAACACCGGCTATATTTACGTTAATATCTCCATTAAACGGAAGCGGGAAAAAGCCAAATCCACCTGAAATAATGCCACAATATCGAATGGTATTATCTTCTCTCAATACTTTTGGAGATACAGCTCCAACTTGATTGAATTCAAAACATGTAACTATTTCTTGTAACCATTCAGAAATTTCTACTTTAACCGCTTCATCTAGAAAAATAATAACCTCACCAGATGCGCTTTCAGCTCCTATATTACACATTCCAGCGTAGTTATAATCTCTATTACTATAACTAATAATTTTCACATCTGAAATATAACTTAAATGAGACTCTTCATTATTTGAGATAACAATAATCTCATAATCAGGATATTTAGTAATCAGTTTAATCGAATTGATGCATTTAATTAGCTTTTTAGAATTTTCACTTGGAATAATTATAGATACTTTAGGAGTTGCTGGTTTTAAAGAAACATAATATTTATTTTTTTCATAACGAGCTTTACCAATAATATTTTTAGCTTTTAAATTTTTTTCAATAATTGAAAGGTTTTGCATGATGTTATTGTTTTCTGCAAAACTGTTTCTAAGAAGTAACACCTTTTTAATATGATGCACTTCATTACTATTACTAATCTCTAGCATTTTAAAAATCAGGTCATTCAATCTGGATGAAAAACTCATTATATTACTATAAAAAATCGAAATCTCTTGGGCTCTTTTTGTTAAAAAAACAACACCCTGTTCAATATACGTCGATGTTGCGTTAAATATTTCAGAGTAATCTGGTTTAACAAAGTATCTTACTCTTTTTCCATCTTTTCCATCAAAAATGCATTCATCACAATATACAAGTGAGCTATCATTACACTCAAATGACATAACAAATAAACCTAATGCGTTTTTATCAAGAACATTACTTCCATTTAATATCATGAAATATGGACTATCTAAGTTATCAATTACATCTTTATATACTTCGCCCGGCATTTCGTTATAATGAATAAATTCATATTCTTTATACCGATTGTAGCCGCGTGGTGCAATAATTTTTATTTTAATATTCTGATATGTCTGATTTATTAAACTTTGAATTGTTGCAGTTATATCCGTATTCATATTAGCTATTTCAATTAATACAGTAACGAACTGTGTAGTATGTATTAAATCTATTTCAAGTCCTTGTTGCATTTCATAAATATCTTCAATATTTACCGACTTTCTTGCAACATTAAGAATATCAAATTTTAATCCAGCTATTCCGCCCTTTAAATAAGACTTCACTATTTTTTTTAAAATTCTCTTTTTATCATTAGACTTATTATAAGCTCCTAATAAAATTATAAATTTATTTTTTAAATCCATCATAGCCTCCAATAAATAACTCGTTTTCCGATTGTCGATAAGAATAGGGCGTGATGCTGAAATGGTTTGCATTAAATTGCGAGTTATTTTTTTGAAATGATTTTCTTTAATAAACGTAAAGGCGCTGTTAACTTCCACGATTTCGACTCCAAAATATTTTGAAGAAACAGTGCTTGATCGATATTTTTTGTATCAAGCTTCCCATAATCTTGATTTAATCTATTATGTTGCAAATTCAATTCATTATATTTCTTATTTAATTTTTCATTTTGAGTAGTCAATGCATCATATTCTTTAATTAATTCTTCCTGTTGATTAGTCAAATCATTATATTGTTTATTTAATTCTTCATCATGTTTAGTTAACTCCATGTACGCTTTTATTAACTGTTGATTTCGCTCGTTAATTTCGTTTTGTTTTTCAAGATGTGAAAGTTCTTTCCGATTTAAAGAATCCTCTAATTTCGAGATGTTTTCAGTAAATCCATTCAATAAACTAGTGATTTTTTCATGCAAATTCACTTTTACCGTTAGTTTTATTTCTAGAATAGATTCTACATCGGAATAATATTGTTCATCGCAAAACCAAAAATGAGGGTCACTATCAAATGAGACATACTCTCCAGCTGTTGCGAGTAATTTGTGCATCCCCCGCATATTTACGAGAGATTCCAGAGAGTCATCACTCCCCAAATCCCAAATTAAATATCCATTTATTTTTATTGAATCTATTTTAAAAATACACGGACAATTTATCGGATCAATACGAATACACGTTGTATGTGGCGGTATTTGAAAGCTAAAAGAGTACGGTCTGTTTTTTTGTCTAATTATCTTTTTCTCAGACCGCTCTTCAGCAAAATTGCCTTCTTTAACACTTGACCAAAAAGTTTGAACCGTACCTCCAGGAATCATTCCAGATGAGATCAGTTCCTGCTCATATAGAAAAAACAGAGATGCGGAAGAAAAGAAACTACTAATTAAATTAGTTAATTCTAATGAATTAATAATACTTTTCTCACGTATAGCTATGAGGCAGTTTTTAAATGTTTCTTTAACCATGTATGGGGCATTTTCAAGGTCAACCAAGTCTGACTGACTATGTCTAAGTCTAGGTTTAGCGAAAGAGTTTATTTCTTGATACAATCGTTCCTGATCTTGATGCCATTCAATTCCAAATTGTTCAATAATTCCATTTAGATTATACTTCCAGTCTTCCAAGAAGTCATCATACATCACCATAAATCTTGGATATTGTTGGGTCCAATAGAGCGCGGATAATGTGTAAAGAGTCCATAGCCCATATGAATATTCTACAGGGAGCCCATTGCGGAATTCCAAAGAATTTGCTACATCCAGAGGATTTCTGATACATATGACAAAGTTTATCTCAATATCGAGTTTTTTAAATATTTCTAGCCATAGTGGCAGCAGCACGCAAGTCCTCGGGTCTTTCCAACCCCAAAGATTACTTGAGCCAAAATCACGTTTAATAATCTCAATTAACTTTTGTTTATATTTAATAATGCCAGCATCATTCCACCAATTGTCAGGAAGTATATGAGGGGAATACCACGCTAAATTATAATGTTCAAGAATGTCGTCATGAATTTGAACAATCTCAGAATGCTCCCAAAAACCTTCAGGATTATCACTTCTAGCGGGTACAAGTAGATGCTCTGGCCCCAAATCTACACCTAATAAGTTAACACAACGTGCAATAAATGAAGTTCCGCTTCGATGCATGCCTAAAATGCATATCACTCGTCTTTTCATAATTTCCTCCGTAATTTTAAAAAAACTTCTATTTTAACTCTATACACTCAGAGGAAATCGAAAAATCAACAATACCTGTCATCAAGGAGTTTTCCTCATGTAGTATTTTAAATACTGCAAAATCAATTTTACGATCCAAATAAACTTCTCCATCCTGAATGATGCTTAATACTCCGCCATTCAAAAAATAAATGCCTGGAGCGAGCCTTGGCACGAACATAAAATCAATTTGATAAACTTTATCTGCCATGACATGAGGGATACCATGTCCATAAAGAGCTGTTTCGGCTCCTCCCAACTCCAAACCAGTGGCAGGTTTTAACAACATTCCAAATCTTACATTTTCAAAAGTTTTATGAAATTTAACACTATACCGCCAAATATATTTTTCCCCAGAAACTAACAAATTAACCTGCTCACCACTCAAGGTTAAGATCTGAGGAGCAAAAATTTCAGCGCCCCTTGACTCGTAATGAATAGTATCGGCAGGTATCAAATTAGGATCATACATAGCCTGGTTTTTCACAGAAGTTATTGGTATTTCACTCGATAGTTCGCTTTCTTTATTGACATCATTGAGTAGCTCATTACCATTTTCACATATACTCAGGTTTTTTATCTCTTGGCGCATGCTATCTTTCTTTGCAGCAGGGGAATAAATGAATTTTTGATACAAATTAACAATTCTTTTGCTGCTGCCAACAATCAAACATTCCCCTGAATCCATTAATACTGCACGATCACACAGTTCAATAATAGAACTTCCTGAGTGTGATACAAATAAAATGGTACCTCCTTGCTTCTTAAACTCTTCAATCTTTGCAAAACACTTACGTTGAAATAACTCATCACCTACTGCCAACGCTTCATCGACAATTAGTATCTCTTTTGGAATAATGGCTTGAACAGCAAAAGCCAGTCGGACATACATACCGCTCGAATATGTCTTCACTGGCTGCTCGATAAAATCACCTATGTCTGCAAAAGCAAGTATTTCATCAAAAAGCTCGTCCATCGTTGCTTTATCCAAACCAAGAATTGCGCCATTCATATAAATATTTTCGCGTCCGGTAAACTCAGGATTAAAACCACTTCCTAATTCAAGTAACGCCGCTACTTTTCCTCTTACATTGATGTGTCCATTTGTTGGTGATAGCGTACCAGCAATCATTTGTAATAGCGTGCTCTTTCCACTTCCATTTTTACCAATAATCCCAATACTTTCGCCTCTCATTACATTAATAGAGACATTGTTGACAGCAGTAAATTCTCTATAATATTGTCTTCGTCCACGATATAAGGTCTGCTTCAGACGATTTAGTGGTTTATCGTATACTTTAAATGTTTTCGTTACATTTTGTATTGAAATTGCAATTTTACTTTCCATAGTCTCCTCCAAAGAACATCAAACTACATCAGAAAAACCTTTTTTTGTTTTTTCAAACCAAGCGTATCCAAATACAAAGAATATAAGACCAATAAATATGCCGAATGTTAACCAACCCCATTGAGGTAGTTGTCCCCACACTAATACCCTGCGAACATCCTCAGTAACATAACTGAATGGATTAATAAAATATAAAAACTTTAGTTGCTGAGGAATCGCCGATACTGGATAAAATATAGGGCTTAGTAATAGTGCAGCAGAAACAGCTAAACCTATAAACTGCGAGATATCTCTCAAATAAACACCTAGTGCTGAAAAGAACCATCCAAGGCCAAGTGTCAATAATATCAGGGGAAGTAACACTAACGGAAGAAAAATTATTGTCCAATGAAAGGAGTGCATTAGTGCAATAACAGATAGAATCAATATCATAAAATTAATAACGGATTGAATCAATGCCGAAATCAGGATAGTCACAGGAAGAATTTCGAGAGGAAATACTATTTTTTTAACGAAATTAGCATTACTAAGTATTAATCCTGGTGCTCTACTGACCACATCAGAAAAAATACTAAATGCATTTAAACCGCAAAAAAGCAATAAAGCAAATTCAACTTTACTTTCTGTGCCGCCAGCCCACTTTGATTTAAAAACTTCACTAAATACAAATGTATAGATTACTAACATAAGAATAGGAGTGATGAATGACCATAAAGTTCCTAAATAAGAACCCTTGTAACGAACTAACAGATCCCTCTTAGCAAATTGTAAAATTAGTTCTCGTTTCTTAAACATTTCCAAAAAAATATGAATCGGATTAAACAATTGTAACTTTTCCTTCATAATTAAGATGCTCCATATGTAAAGTATTTTTAAGTTCAAACAACAGGTAAGATGCTTTTGGTAGATGATAAAAGTTGAATCGAATTAAATATTTACTACCTTGGGTAAAACATATATACTGCTGGTTTATATAATGGATGCTAAGATCGTTCCATCCATCAAGTATTCGTAAAAATCTGGAAAGCAACTCCCAACTATGCTAAAATAAAGTCGAACTTTAGCGAAGAAGGAGACTATCTGGAATGAGTGCAAGTAAGAATGCCTACGCGGCTTCGCGTGCAAAATCGAATGGAACTATAACAACGGATAAAAGCTCTGTCATCTTTTGGATATTAGCTGTGTTTACAGGTTTATTCATGTTCTGGGCACCTTTTCAAAGGGCGCTGTTTAATGGCGGTACATATGATTTTGAGAGAAGTATTTACTCCGCTTCTGTGTGGTCCTCTATTATCCTATTACTTGTTGCGATTCTAGCATTTTTTGTGTTTAAGCTTCAAGAAAAGAAAGATCTCTTAACCATTTTCGTCTTCATGATGCCTCTTACGTATGTTATCTCGTTGTCGAACGCGGCTTCGCACTATTTGGCAACAAATATGGTTTATATCCAAATGCTGTATGCAACATTCTTCATTTTAGGTGTTTTTCTGACAAAAAACAAGCTCGGGGTGTCGATTGTTGCCCATTTATTCATGATCTCGGGATATTTCATTGTGCTATTCGGTCTTTTGTACTGGTTAGGTAACAAAACTTTCGCAGGACACCTTGTTGGATGGTTTGCACTTATGGATGGAGCGGATAAGAATCTATACCGTGACGCTGTCATGACGGACTCTAACGGTTTCCGGTTAACCTCTGTTTTCCAATATGCGAATACATACGCAGCTTTCTTAATTACACTTACACTGAGTTCCTTATTCTTCATCAGCAAATCTCGCAAATGGTATGTTGTTCTCATCCACGCATTTTTACTAATTCCAACGATTGTTTCGTTCTGGTTAACGTTATCACGTGGTGCAATTGTCGTAATTCCGGTTGTTTTCCTCATTATGCTTTTCTTCTTTAAAATGAGTAGACAAATCGTCTCGCTCATACAGCTTGGATTAGCATTCGTTACTTCTCTTGTTATTCTAGAAAAAGTAACGGATATCGGAATTGGTCTTCAAAAGCAATCCAGCGCTTCAGAATCATGGCACGGCTGGTGGATTTTACTGCTAGCTTCCATAGTCTTTGCTGCACTGTCAGTCCTTATTCAACGCTATGCGGAGCCTTGGTTTGATCGTGTTACAGCTCGTTTTGATGCTAAAAAGTTCGCGGCGTTCATTCTCCCAGTCGCTGCGATTGTTATTGGTGTGCTTGGTGCCGTCCTGCTGCTAAGCGATACTGGATTAAAAAATATTCTGCCTGATAACGTGAAAACACGTGTAGAGAATATCAACTTCCAGCAGCACAGTGTTTTGGAGCGTGGAACATTTTATAAAGATGCTGTAAAGCTGTGGTCCGACTATCCGATCATTGGCGCTGGTGGTGGAGCCTGGGCTTCACTTTATGAAAAGTATCAAAATAACCCTTATACAAGTCGTCAGGCACATAACTTTGCTCTACAATACTTAGTTGAAGCTGGCGCGTTAGGCTTCCTAACTTTTATAGGCTTTGTTGTTGCAGTCAGCTGGCTCTACATTCGGAGCTATATCCGAAGTTCACAGGAAAAGCGAGATATGCACTTCCTATTTTTCATTATCATGATTTCTCTTTTGGTCCATAGTATGATTGACTTTGATTTGAGCTATGTGTACCTAGGGGCGATTCTATTCCTCTCTCTTGGGGGAATGCTCAGCAACACCTCTTCAGTTGAACTGAAACTAAAGTCGAAATCAGCTATGATTCACAAAATTTTCCCAGCAAGTATCGCGATCTTGTCTCTTATTATGTTTTTTATTTCTGCTCAAATTCTTTCAGCCAACGGTTCCTATAGACAAGCGGTTAAGGTTGTTAAAACGAGTACAGACTATAATCAGATCGCGGCACCGCTCGACAAAGCGATTTCCATGCATCCTGCTCATCCTGACTATTTGTTAACTGGACAGATTAGCCGGATTGGACTCCTCCTTCAAGTTTACAATCAAATGCAGAAGGAAAACGCAAATGATCCTACGAAGAGTGAGCCCTTTTTCAATCAAGCTCAAGATCTGATGAGTCAGCTCTTAAAAAAAGAGCCGCATAACCGTGTCGTGGCCATGCAGCAGCTCAATATGCTTCTTCTTAAAGGGGAACAACAAAAAGCATTAGATTGGTCTAACGCACAAATCCCTAACTACCCTTGGTATATAGAATTGTATGAGAAAAGTATTTCCTTAAATATTGATCTTGCGAACCAAGCAAATACCAAAGGTAATACACAAGAGTTCAATACAAAATTAGATAGTGCGATTACCACCTATAAGGATGTACTTGCTCGCATTGATTCTTTGAAAAACTTACCTAAAGAACAAGCCCAAGGTCGTGTATTTGCAGTTACACCTACAATGGCACTCAGCATAGGACAAATCAGCTATATACGCGCCGATTATAAAGGTGCGGCTGCACTAATTCAGCCGTATATTACTGAAAATATGGATGACCAAGTGAATCGTTTAATAACCCGCTGGTATCTAGCTATTATGCAAAAGCAAGGTACCCCAGATCAAGCATTAATGAACAAGCTTATCGCGAAGGATCCAGCTGAAAAGCAAAATATCGATGCCATTCTTGCAGCTGTTTTCCCAGCAAAATAAGCAAAAGCGCCACAGCGATGTGGCGCTTTTTTATTTGCCTTACCTCTCCATCCACTCCCGCCTCAAAGCAAAAAGCTCGCGCAGCTCGCTCGTCGACATCTCCGTGACCCAGTTCTCGCCGGTGCCGACGATTTGGTCACTGAGCCCCTGCTTGCGCTCGATCATCTCGTCGATCCGCTCTTCGAGCGTGCCGAGTGTGACAAACTTGTGCACCTGCACGCTGCGCGTTTGCCCGATGCGAAAAGCCCGATCCGTGGCCTGATTCTCCACGGCCGGATTCCACCAGCGGTCGTAGTGGAACACGTGATTCGCCGCTGTGAGGTTCAACCCCGTTCCTCCTGCTTTCAGCGAGAGGATGAAGATATGGCAACGCTCCTCCGCAGGGAGCGTCGCGTCTTGGAAGCGCGCGATCATCGCATCGCGCTTCGCTGCACTTACACCCCCGTGCAAAAACTGCACGGGTTCACCCAACGCCTGCGCAAGCGTAGCCTGCAGCAGGTGACCCATCTCGACGAACTGGGTGAAGATGAGGCAGCTGCCTCCTTCGCTCCTGAGTTCGTCTATCATTTCAACCAGCCGCTCCAGCTTCGCTGAGCGTGCCCTCATCTCCGCGGCGGCGAACGCGCCGCGCCCAGCCTTTGCCACCGGGCTCGCGCCCGCTCCACCAATCTCCTTTAAGAACAACCCCGGATGATCACAAATCTGCTTCAACTTCATCAGCGAGGTAAGAATGAGGCCCTTCTTCTCGATCCCACTCGAGTCCTTAATCTTCTCCATCAAGGTCTGCACGACATTCTCATACAGTGCCCCCTGCTCAGTGGTTAGCCGCACATACGTTTTCCCCTCATATTTATCTGGCAAGTCCAGCTGAATCGCTGGATCTTTCTTCAATCTTCTAAGCAAGAAAGGTCCAACCAACCGTTGTACACGTGCTGTCAGTTCCTTTGCGCCATCGCCATTTTTCTCAATCGGACCTACATATTGTCGGTTAAAATGGGTCAATGTCCCCAGGTACCCCGGGTTCACAAAGTCAAAAATCGACCACAACTCGGTCAATCGGTTCTCAATCGGCGTGCCTGTCAGCGCAATTCTCTGCCCCGCTTCTAACTTGCGAATCGCCTGCGACTGCTTGGTATAAGCATTCTTGATATTTTGTGCTTCATCCAAGCATAGGGAATCCCATGTAACGCTCGACAATTCCTCTTCATCCAATTGCGCGAGTGTATAGGAGGTTATCACCAAATCCGCCTTCCCAAGCGAAGCTTCAAAAGCCTCTCCCTTAGCGCGCTGTGCACCATAGTGCAGATGTATCCGAAGTGTCGGTGCAAATCGACCCAACTCTTTCTGCCAATTCCCCAAAACCGAAGTCGGACATATGAGCAGCGAAGGTTTTGTCATTGATCTTGACTCTGACTCTGACGTTGTCTTTGATCCTGACTCTGACTCTGACTTTGCCGTTGATCTTGACTCTCCCCCTGCCCTCTCCTCCCGCACCCTCAACAAATACCCAATAAACTGGATCGTCTTCCCCAACCCCATATCATCCGCGAGACATCCACCTAACCCTAGGCTACGCAGGAACAAAAGCCACGACACCCCCTGCACTTGATAGGGCCTGAGCTCTGCACGTAAATCCTCAATCTTACCAACAAGCGGAATCGTTTTGGTTTGTCCCAACTGTTTCATCAAACCCCGCAAATGCGTATTGAGCTCTACTTTAACAGCGACAGCTTTCCCCTTCTCAGCGCCCGCCATGCCTCTCTCTTCCTCATCCTCCCCCTCCATCAGATGCATCTCCAACACATCCCGGAAGGACAAGCCTTTTTTCCTCTCTACCTGCTTCATCGCATCGCGAATTTGCTCCAAATGCGCAGGATCCAGCTGCACCCATTTGCCGCGGATGTAGATCAAGCGTTTTTTCGCTAACGCCATTTGCTTAAATTCTTCCTCAGTCAAATCTACGCCGCCCAGAGCCACTCGCCAATCAAACTGTACGATCTGATCCATCCCGAACATCGCTTTGCGTGTAGAGCCCACGGAGCTTTTGATTTTCGCCTTCAACTGAGGACGATTCATCTTCTGAATTTCTTCCCACCACGAGGGTAAAAAGACAGAGATACCCGCAGCCACCAGCTGCATGCTCGATTCCGTTAAAAATGTCCAAGCCTCATCATCTGACAATTGCTCGATGATTTTGCCTGGTTGGTAGGTACTTTCCAGCCAAGGCAGCATCCGCAAAACACGCTTTGTTTGCTCTTGAAGCTTATCCGCAATGTCTGTCTTCCAATCAAGTGGTATATCACCCACCAGCACATTGCCCGTGGAACTAAATTCAACGAATCGGTTCGCATCCCGGCGATCCTGTGCAATAAAACGCAAGCGCCAATCCGCTGCGTTGTCCTTCGCTTTCGTTGTCCCATCGACATAGGTCTCCGCATAGGGCTCAACCAGTTGCACGCATATTCGAAAGGCACCGTCATCCTGCGTCCACCCAATTGCGAACAGCCAATCCGCTTCCTGCATCCAGGCAGCCTCGCTCTGCAATGCTTCAAAACCCTGATCATTCACTCGCAGCAGTTTATTCCCATCAACTAATCCGCTCCACACCCGAGCTAAGCTGAACTCCGGATCCGTCTCTAGCATCTCATTGACAACTAAGCTAAACCATCTCTGCCAAAAGCTTTCCGGAAACGCACCCGCGCTCAGCTCCTTTAATCTATCAACTTGCCCCTCAGGCAGTTGCAGCTTCCAACCGTTGATCCCTTCGAGCCAAAGCTCGTAGGATGGCACATACCACCCAGCATCAAGTGCCTCCCCAAGGATGGCCGCTCCTTTTTGCAGCTCGATAATTCCCTCTTCCCAAGAAAGTCGGCTATGAAGCAACACACCGGGAGCACGCATATAATCCAACGCCATAGCAGGAGAAAGCACAATCGCCTCACCATAAGAAATCCGCGTGACTTCCAATTGCGTCCCATAGAATGAGCGTTCATGCCAGGCAAAAAGCAGCTTACGCAGCATATACCCCGGAACCTCGTTCGCATCCTCCGTTTCGCCATATAGAGCAAAGCTCCCTGAAGGCAGCCTCTGCATTCTCATATAAATCGGTGACAAGGCTATCATGGAATCAAGTTTCCTCTCCGTAATTCCTCATTAAAAGCGCGATAACGAGCATATTGCTTAACGATTTGCCCCAAGTATGCTTCAAAACGAGGTGTTAGCTTCAGCTTTTTATAAGCAGCCGCTAATTTCTTCAATAATTTAATCGCTAGTATGTAATCGGCACGGTTTTTCCCCTGAATATAGGCTTCAATGGCATGATGATAGATCGGCAGCAGGTAGCGAACATTGGCTTTTTCGACGAGTTTTAGCTGCGCTGCATCAATTTGTACGGTCGTTAAATCCAAGAGCAGACAGAGATCCGCCCATTCCTGGTATTCACCCTTTGTTACTAGGAATTCGGCATAGTGATCATAACTCGTAGGCAAAAGCGATACCATGACCTCCCGCTGCTCTTTCTCTACATCTCGCTGTTCCGCTGCCAAACGCCAGTAATGCAGAATTTCATCCGCGTATACTCGCTCACTCCACCCCAGCTTCGGCTTCAACCACCTCAACCAGTTCAACAAACGGTCCCACTGACTTTCAAAAATAAATCCGTTCAAATAATCGAACCAATAGTCCGAATCAATATGTACCATCCCGCTTTCTGCTCGTTCCCAGGCATTTTCATCCTCACCTCGGCTAATATCCAAATGAATAGAAGCAAAGGCAGCAACTTCATACACATGTTGACTCGCATGCGAATCTGCCAGCAGTTGCCTCAGTCTTGTTTTTTCTAGCTCCAGCATGTCCTTATTCTGAAATAGTTGGGACCACAACAGCTTATACAAATCGATCCATTCATAAAGGTACGACTCCGAACCCTTCTCGCATAGCTCTGCTAGATAATCGGATAGCTCCTTCATATGTCCAGCATGCTGCTCGTATGCCCAGTTCACATCTAACTCATGAAGCGTTGCTTCCAACTGCTCACGGGCATGGCTCAGAACACGTTTAACGTAATAGTTCGTATCTTGAAAATAATCATACGTATTCGTCTTCGGTCCTGCCAGCGTATCGCACAGCTTGACCACATATAGCGCCACTTGGACATCGTACAAACCTCTAATGGTTGGTTCCCAAGTGTCGGCCAGCTTATTCAGCTCTCTCCAAGCCCGAAGACATACTTCCTCAAGGCTAAACGCATTATAAATTTTCGCCGAGCTATATTGTTTATGAAAATAAGACCGCCACATTTCACAGCTATCCGTTGGCTCCGGCAGTCTAACCTTTGTTTTTGACTTTTGCGGAATATCGGGTTCTAAACTCGACTGCTTCATCTTACCTGACCGAAGTTCCTCCGGATCATACCCTTCCTGCTTCGCCACTTCAAACAATACGGCAGCCATGTGCTTACAATAGTATCCGTATGGACACGTGCAACCGCTTCTTGTGAAGTTCTTAAGATCTAAGGTAATCTTGTAACTCTTCGTTCCATCTGCCCTTGCTTTTATTATTGAAGTGCCTTCTACTTGAATATCGCTAACAGCACCTTCGTTGAAATATGCCCAACCTCTCGCGAGGATTACTTTATCAAACTTAGGACGTATCCGCTCCATCCAATACGACCAGTCGATGTCTACCTCTTGCATGCTTCTTATCCCCCGTTACTCCATTCAACTTTCCTTCCACCATTATATAATCAATTCCCCCTACAAAAAAACACCCCCCGCCAGAATCAACGAATGATTCCTAGCGAGAAGTGCTTTGTGGTTACTTCCTGAGCATACCTTGATGCGGGTGCGGGTGAGTTCCGCAATACTCATCGGTTTCGGTACACGTATACACATGCTCATATACAGGTACACAGTGATGGCGATTTACAATTTGAATCGGATGAATGACTTGAACCTTTTGCGGATGATAAAAATCTCTAACTACTCTTTCTGGATCTGTCATTATCGGGTCAGCAGGTGGACACTGAAATTGTTTTCCTTGATTTGCTTGGTTTGGTTGTAAAGCCATGAATGCGTCAACTCCTCTGTTAGTATGAGATAGTATACGTCTAACCCTAGTCCAGAGAGTGTACCAATGCCTATCTTTCCTATAAATGGGCTGATGCGCATGGGCCAAGCAGTTAAATGTCCAAGCAGACTGAAAGTAGCCAGGCTCCAACCCTACACTTACTTAAGATTAGGAATCGGAACCTTAGACCAATCCAGATCAGATGCCATGTAAAAGCTCGTATAGCATGGCTGATTGTACACGACATTTTGCCAGGCGACGCCAGTTCTGTACTGTCTATCATGCATCAGCGTATACAACTTGCGATCTGTGAGCTCTGTACTGAGGTAAATTCGAATGGCGGAGCTGTCCGACGTTCGGACCAGCAATTCTTCTCGCCAGTCCCCAAACACATCCGCGACTAGGCAAGGATTGCCCTTCGTCCCGTTATTACTGCATGTTCCTTCCGCCGTCAGTAGACGGCCTCGCTTCCAATCATCGATCACAACGGGCTGATCGAAGCTGCCGCTGACGATTTGAGTTGTCATATCCGCTGCCCATTGAATACGCATATTCGTCCCCGGCACCTGCTGACTGATCCTTTCTCCCGTAGCTGTAAGTAAACCGAAGGCATCGTCACTCGTGTAGCTCTCACTTGCCCACGTCTGGAGCCCGCGATGAGATGGGTCGACTTGCCCCACCATTCCACGTCCGACATCCTCTGTGGCGTAACCGCCATACAGCACCTCGCCTGTCGCTGCATCACGCAGCGTGTACCCGAAAGGTCCCCATATACCACTTTCATGCACCATAAAAATCTCCAGCCCTGGCCGATCTGGATCGATATTAGCCACATGAAGCGCATCTCCATGACCTAGCTTCGCCAATTCCCCTGGTGCAGGACTTCCTTCCGGCAGGATCCCTCTTGAGCTGTATAAAATCGTACCATCATGGTCGATCGTTGCTGCCCCATAAATGATTTCGTCACAGCCGTCGCCATCCACATCTGCTATGCTCAAAGAATGCGCTCCCTGCTTGGCCAGGCTGCCCCACTGCTCGCTGCGACCATCCTGTTGCTTCAGCGTATCGTTAAACGGATTGTTCATCGGGACCCATCCGCTGTCAATGAACCAGTGTTCCTGTAGCTGCGCCCCGTCCCACGTATACGTCGCAACCGCCGCACGTGTATAATAACCACGCGCAAAAATCGCATATGGCTTCAACCCATCCAGATAGCCCACGCCTGCAAGGAAACGATCCACCCGATTGCCGGGCTCAATGCGGTTCCAGGCATAATCGCCCCACATCAGACCATCATCCTGACGGCCTGGTTTATAGTAAACAGTCTGCAGCTCCGCGCCTGTTTCACCTTGAAACACCGTCAAATATTCCGGCCCCTTGACGATAAATCCCTCGAACGAGCGCAGCTGATTTCGGCTGCTGCGGCTTGGCGCGTACACATCCATGAAGTGATTCGTCAGGTGCTCGGCGTCCGCCCGTGACAGTGGATACGGATAGGCCGGTTCAAGTCCAAAGCACGCCTCCAGCGTTTCGGGCCAATTGCCAGCCGTCACTTCCTCATGCGCATGCCACCCCATGAACATGTCCACAACATGGTCAAAGTAATCTGCGCTGCTCATGCGGTAATCATCGTCATGGCTAAATCCGGATGCCAAATCCTCCGCCGGCATCGTAATATAGTCTTCCGATACAGGGCAGCCTTCCTTATCATAGGTGATTACCTTGGTGCCTGGCGCTGTTTTAAGCATGATTTCCGCCTTGCCATCTCCATCGAAATCATAGACTAAGAACTGCGTATAATGCGCGCCAGCCCTTATATTAACCCCAAGATCAATCCGATACAGCAGGCGACCATCCAGCTTATAGCAGTCAAGATAAACGGGTCCCGTATATCCCGAATGCGAGACATCCTTGGAATTGGACGGATCCCATTTGACGAAAAACTCATACTGACCATCCCCGTCCACATCCCCAACACTCATATCATTTGCTGCATATGTGTAATGCTCGCCACTTGGGGTCACTCCATCGGCAGGCTTGCGCAGAGGAAGCTCATAATAGTCGCTTTCCCAAGGCATCACCTCTTCGCTGCGATCAATTTCTTGCCCTTCGATAGTCGCACAGACATAATAAACAGAAGAACCACTCCCACTTCGATCCAAATAATTCGTGCTATCATAAACGGTCGCGATGTGAACGTTATCCCGATATATGTTGAAATCTGTCCCTACCATGCCTTGTGCCGAATATCCCGTCACTTCCGTCCCCAACAGTCGCCAACTGAGAAAAATACCTTCCGATGTTGCCGCCGCAATCAAACCTCGATCCAGATCTTCCAGCTGTATCCCCTTTGCAGTACCACCGTCACCGCCGTCATGCAAATGCTGCGTCTTGTTTTGTTCAGACTTCATTTTATCCTGCCTCCTATGGTGGGGAGGAAGAGGCAACCGAGGCAACCTTCCTCCTGTTTTATCGTGACTATTACGATACCTCATCGGAAGTTTAACTACATTAATACATTTTTGCCGGCGAAGATGACATGCAAAAAAGGCCTTGTACAAATTCAATGAATTTGTACAAGGCCTTTCTATCCATCAGATCCATTGGACCAGATCCCTCGATCTTCATGCGAATAAACTTAGCGTTCGGGATCATCGTTGTATGCAAGGTATATCCCAGTACTGTTAATCGATGAAGATGCGGTAATGCTTTTTGCGAGCTGCCAGTCTGAATCACCTGATGCTGATTTGCTCAAGTAAATGTTCATCGAACTGCCGGTTGGAAGATTGGCTGTGATCCATGCCCTTATCCAGCGAATGACTTGTACCATTGAAGAGCTGGTGAAGGGCTTCGTCACCAGTTTATAATTTATGGCCGTTCCGTTATTCGTTGTTCCTCCAACCTTAAGCACGCGACCCTGAGAATCTCCAATGTAAAGATCGCTGTCCATCTTAGCAAAGCAAAGCGGTTGGATATCGTTCCAAACATTCCATATTCCTGCTGGCTCACCGTAGTTGTTTATAACTGTAGGGTCGTAGACAAGAATCGTATCTGGCGCTGTGCTACTGTTCATGGCAACGCCCATATAAATGTTTGCCGTAGTTAATAGCTGCAGGTGCCCCTGTCAACGTCTGAACCGTACTGCCGTCATACCTGCGCGCCGTATCCACGCCATTACTGCCGATCAAGTTAAAGTCAGCTAGGTTTCCTTTGAAATTGCAAAAGCTCCATTCAGCAGTCGTGCTCAGATCGGATGCCAATGCAGCACTCCACGCAGATCCAGTCCATTTGCGCCAAGTTCCGTCATTAAACATAGCATGCAATTCAGTGTCCTTCCATACTCCCATACCAAGTACTTTCGTCCCTATTGCCGATCCAAGAACCGTGTACCCAGGCTTAGTTGATAGTGCAGGAAACTTAGCTGATGAAAGGTTAAAAATATCAGTTGCAAACTCAGGAGAAATAGAAAAAGAATCAAGCTTATTGATCCCCTTAAATTCCCGCTGTATTATTGGTGGTTAATTTCTTATTGACGGCCATGCTGCTTTCATATAATTTCACCTCACTGACCTTCAGTTACTAATTATTTAAATAATAAAAAGCACTACGAGGAGTAATCCTGCGCAGTGCTTCATTTTTCTGTGGTGCTTGCGTAAATTGATTGCATACTATGTGGCTAACTTTACTTCTTTGCGCTTTCTACTTAGTAGATTAACCTTCATACAAGGTTTTTCTATTAGATAATAGAAAGTTGTTGCACAAACAATTGACACTACGAATGTCATAATACCTGATAATATTGTTAACTCCTTAAAATATTGAATTATTATTAATTCAATAATGAGTCCATGTATCAAATAACCTCCATAACTAATTTTACCGAAAAATATCATGAATCGTGAGGCAAATAATCGTTTTACTAACGACCCATTCATAACAGAAAGCATGAAAATAAGACACGCAAAACCTATAAAAATAAACTTATTAATTAAAAATCTGTCAAACTCATAACCAAAAAAATAATACCTCGAGTAAGGTGTTAACATAAATAAAATAATAACTATTACTAATGCTAAACAATCAAGACAGTATTTCGTCTTCTTTGTTAGTTCAACAGCAAGGAGCTTTTGATGAATCAGAGCCCCAATTGTACCGAACATAAAAACCGGTAAATATTGCATAACATTTATGGAATTCTCGACAGCTTTCATGAACGGATAAAACATTTGGTTAACAGTAATAAACACTATTGTGAGCAATAAAGATACTTTTAGGTTCATTTTCGCAAATAAAACAATTGCAAAAATAAACAATGGGAGGATTGTATAAAACGCTAATTCAACTGGCATTGTCCAAAAATGTCCATATCCTTTTTGCAACAATAAGTGATCCTTTAGGATAGTCACTGAGTTAAAGGAAGGATGAAAAAAATAATAGAGAAATAAAATAATAACGTACAACGGAATAATACGCATAAATCTTCGAGTCAAGTAATTAACCCATTCTATAGATTGTCTAACCCTTTCCGGTTTAGATAAGAAATAATTCGAGAGTAAAAATGAACTTAGAACAAAGAACATCCAAACTCCGAATTTTGGTACGCCAACAATACTTGGAACAATACTTGGATTGTTTGAAAATATGTGTCCCAATAATACAAGCAAAAAAGAGGATCCTCGTATCCCGTCTAACTCAGAGTAGTAAAAACTACTGCTCTTGTTCAAAACATTTCACCATCCAAACTAAGTATTTTCTCAATTATAGATCAACATTAATTAAAATCATAGTTAGATAATTTGACTACGCAATTTCATACATCCCGCTAAGTTTAATTATAGCGCCGTTAGCTCCAGAACACGTGTTATCGTACTTAAATATACGAACAAGCCCTCCACCTAGGCCTCCTTGGAATATATTTCCTGTAACCACATCTTCTCTAGCCGCAAAGATGCGATTTCTTCCTAGCAATGGAGTTATTGGTAATGTGGCTTGAAGTATACCCCTCCCTGTACCATTCGTCGTAATGGTGATAGACATGTACACATAAATGGTATTTCCTTTTGCTTCGTAATACCCCGTAGCCGTATAAGCTGTAATTGATCCAACTGTTGTTGTAATTACTGGTATATATGATTGCCAAGCCTGTGGGTAGTTGTTTCCATAAGCGGGATTCGTACAACTCGGATCTATAGAAAATTGATCAGTGTTGTCCAGGTTGTAATTATCGAGGGCTCGCAGGTTAGCTACCTGAGAAACTACGATGTAATTAAGATTTACCCTTGCTGTGCTGTTGTTTATGATCGTATTTCTTAAAATGTTTGTACCTATGATAGACGATCCACCAGGTGGGTTAAAATTAATCGATACATTTGTGCAACTATCCAAAATGTTATTTTCAATTGTCAAACCGCTAGAACCCACTAACCCCATTACTTCTGGACAATATATACCGTAACTTCCAGCGTTCTTAACTGTATTACCTTTAACTTATAAATTAACATGTTGCCCTATGGTAATACCCGCATCGAAAGTTGTGCCAATATCATTATTCATTATGACGGAATTACTAATGGATCGAGCATAAATACCGTAGTTACCTATAGTCGTTGCAATATTCCGCAACGTATTTCCGATGATTGAGATATCCTCAGACAATTCTGTACGATTCCAAGGCTAAACAAGAATACCACCATTCGTCGGTTTATAAGCGGCATTCCCAATTATTGAAATTCGCCTAGAGTTACAAACAACATACGCTGCACCTTTCGAAGACTCAGAAATGTTACCCTCGATTAGAATATTGTGTGGTTGCCCAAAAGTTTCACTCGCATCCCAAACAACTGATATCGAATCATCCCCGCTATTGTTATACATAGTTGTTAGCAACACTAACATCATGTGACCCGTCCACAAAGTGAATACCGTCGGCTTTTGAGTCACGAACAATATTCCCTATAACCTCAATGTCGTGACAAGCGTGCCACCAATAAACAGCGGTAATTGGCGAATCAAGAAATGTATTGTTAACAATATAGACAAGGGACGCCCCTTGTAATAGGATAAATCCGCCGACCCATCGACGTGGATATAACGGATCAGAGCGAAATAATAAATCTTTAAATGTAATGTTTGTGCCTGTGACGATAAAAGTTGGCGCGTCAACTTCTGTTTGCCAATAGATTTTACCATCTCTGTGAAGCTAATGCCGTTTCCTGTTACCATGATAGTTTGGGTAACACGGTATACTCCGGGAGGAAAGTGCACCGTACCTCCGCCATTTGCTATTGCAGCATCAATAGCTTTAACAATTGCTTGTATCATCCGTGCCTGCTTTTGTCGTAATGTGAAGTCACCCTTTGCTCCGTAAGGGTTATCTTATACATTAAATAACAGGTCTCCCCAAATTTTCGCTATATTAGCTCAGCTCCGGTGGCCATCTGTTAAGCAAACATTTCCGGTTTATTCATCTCACTCCACCTTCATTGGCGACAATGCCGGCTCAGGATTTGCTTTCTTTAAATCATCTAATTCACTGTTATATTGCCGAATAAACCCAGACGAAATGTCATACTCCCGATTTCGCGCCGCCATCCATTGGCATAAGTTATATACGTGAACATGATGACCCAGAAACCACGCTGAAGATCTACACACACGTTACAGAGAAAATGAAAAAAGATGCGGATGAAAAGATCAAGATTCACTTTGGAGACATCCTCGGAGCCCTCGTTTTGCAAAAAATGTGAGTTTTTCGTGATTTTTAAATAAAAAAGGCTCCCGAAGGAGCCCATTATTACAACAGTGTTTATAAGGGTTTTGGCGAACGAATTACATCATGCCGCCCATACCACCCATGCCGCCCATATCAGGCATACCTGGTTTGTCTTTTTCTGGTTTATCAGCGATAACCGCTTCAGTAGTCAAGAACATAGCTGCTACGGAAGCTGCGTTTTGAAGTGCGGAACGCGTTACTTTCGCAGGGTCAACGATACCAGCTTCGAACATGTTTACCCATTGTCCAGTTGCTGCGTTGTAGCCGATGCCTACTTTTTCGTTTTTCAAGCGCTCAACGATTACGGAGCCTTCTTGACCAGCGTTAGCTGCGATTGTGCGAACTGGCTCTTCAAGGGAACGAAGGATGATGTTAACACCCGTTTGCTCATCGCCGGAAGCTACAACTTTCGCTACTGCGTTGTATACGTTAACTAGGGCAGTACCACCACCAGAAACGATACCTTCTTCAACTGCTGCACGAGTCGCGTTCAAAGCATCTTCGATGCGAAGTTTGCGCTCTTTCAATTCAGTTTCAGTCGCTGCGCCAACTTTGATAACAGCTACGCCGCCAGAAAGTTTAGCCAAACGCTCTTGCAATTTTTCTTTATCGAAGTCGGAAGTTGTTTCTTCCAATTGGGAACGGATTTGTGTAACGCGAGCTGCGATATCTTTCGGGTTACCAGCACCATCAACGATGATTGTGTTTTCTTTCGTAACACGGATTTGACGCGCGCTACCCAATTGATCAGGAGTTGTGGATTTCAGATCCAAACCAAGCTCTTCTGTAATCACTTGGCCACCTGTTAGAGCAGCGATATCACCCAACATCGCTTTACGACGGTCACCGAAACCAGGAGCTTTAACAGCTACGCAAGTGAATGTGCCACGAAGTCTGTTCACAACAAGTGTTGCTTGTGCTTCGCCATCAACGTCTTCAGCAATGATTAGAAGTTGTTTACCGGATTGAACCACTTTTTCAAGAACAGGCAAGATTTCTTGGATGTTCGAGATTTTTTTGTCTGTGATCAAGATGTACGGGTTGTCTAGAACTGCTTCCATTTTATCCGTATCTGTGATCATGTATGGGGATGTGTATCCACGGTCGAATTGCATACCTTCTACAACCTCAAGCTCCGTCAAGAAGCCTTTGGATTCTTCAACTGTGATAACACCGTCTTTACCTACTTTTTCCATAGCTTCAGCGATCAATTCGCCTACTTCATCGTCAGCAGCAGAGATTGCCGCAACTTGTGCGATGGATTGTTTGCCTTCGATCGGCTTAGCAATAGCTTGAAGCTCTTCAATAGCGGCTTTAACAGCTTTCTCGATACCTTTGCGGATAACCATTGGGTTAGCGCCTGCAGTAACGTTTTTCAGACCTTCACGGATCATAGCTTGTGCTAGAACCGTTGCAGTTGTTGTACCGTCACCGGCAACATCGTTCGTTTTGGTAGCAACTTCTTTAACAAGTTGAGCTCCCATGTTTTCGAAAGCATCTTCAAGTTCGATTTCTTTCGCGATAGTAACACCATCGTTCGTGATCAACGGGCTACCAAATTTTTTCTCAAGAACTACGTTACGGCCTTTTGGACCTAGTGTTACTTTAACGGCATTTGCCAAAGCATCTACCCCGCGAAGCATCGCGCGGCGTGCGTCTTCACTGAACTTAATATCTTTTGCCACGATTGGTAACCTCCTCTAATTAAGAAACCTGTATACTAAGTATAAAAATCTTTAATAACGTAAAGCCCGATCTATATGCTGCTCTAACTTAGGCTAATACAGCGAGAATGTCGCTTTCGCGCAAGATCAACAGTTCGCGGCCTTCGTATTTCACTTCAGTTCCAGCGTATTTGGAGAAAATGATGCGGTCGCCTTCGCTTACTTCAAGCGCAACGCGTACGCCATCTTTCAACGCGCCAGCGCCAACGGCTACAACTTTACCTTCTTGTGGTTTTTCTTTAGCTGTATCTGGCAGCACGATGCCACTTGCTGTAGTCTCCTCTTTCGCAACGGCTTCAATGATAACTCGATCACCTAACGGTCTGATCATGGAAAAATAGCCTCCTTTAGAAAATTGTCTGGTTATATTTCTTTGTTATTAGCACTCGAATGTGTTTAGTGCTAACAACACCTCTTATGATACTCATTCTGGGAGTAATTTGCAAGTCCTTTTACACATTTTTCATTCTTGTGGACACCCCCCTCATTCTACCCAAATGATAACCAAATATTCCCTCCAAATATGAAAAAAAATAGCCCACCACGAAGGCAGACTATGTTTAACTATTTCCTCATTTAGGGCCAAACTCCCGTTCCCAAGCGGCATCGTTCGCAAGCTGTTTCCGATAAATGAAGCCCGACATGAACACACTGAATTCATATAAAATAATAAGCGGAACCGCAACTAATATGGCTGAAATTGCATCTGGAGGCGTAATAACGGTCGCTAGAATGACCATGAGCATGTAAGCATATCTTCTAAACTTATGCAGACGCTTCGGGTTCAGCAGCTTAATCTTTGTGAGGAACATCACCACAATAGGCATCTCAAACACACAAGCCAGCGGCAAAACGATGTTAAACATAAAGGTAAAATACTGTGCAGCACCGTACATCTCCGTAATTTCTAAGCTTTTGCTAATCGACGAAGTAAAATAAAAGGCCATCGGAAAAACAACCCAATACCCGAAGGATAGCCCCAATAAGAAGAGCAAAAATGCATAGGGCACGTAAAGAAGTGAAGCCTTCTGCTCCGTTTCCCGCAAGCCTGGCTTAACAAAAGCCCATATATGATACAGAATAACGGGCAATGTAATAAGAAGGCCGACAGCCAAACCGAAATTCATATACAAACGCAGGGCATCCCAAGGCGAGAACACATTCCAACCAATATCTTTCGCAGGGGGAATGCTTTTCAAATACCGAATGACAGGTTTAGCAGCAACAAGCCCACCAACCATGCCTATGACCAGAACAACTAATATCCACATGATCCGCTTGCGCAACTCACCAAGGTGCTCTACAAGCGACATTTCTTCATTTTTCAACCGAGTTCACCTACCTAATCTAGTGCATACAACCTGCAAGGCTGAACCACTGTTCATCTGCCTAAAACTAATCCGGTAACCGCCGTGAATTGCCTGACTGCTGCGCTGGCGCCGGGGTAGGGGCCGAGGCTTGTGCAGGAGCGGAGGACAACACATCGCTGTCTGCTGGTGTGGCTACGGCTTCAACAGCCGTCCCAGTTACATGGACAACCTCAGAAGACTTGTTAGAAATGAAAGTCGCAGCTGGCTTCGCTGTAGGTGAGATAGTTGATTCGACCTCTACTTTTATATCGGCCACTGCGTCTATCAAGTCATGTTCTGATGGTGACTTTGTAAGCGAAGGCACTGGAACGTCATCATTTGCAATAACAACGCTGCTAGCTGCCTCGACTGGGGTAACCGGGTCAGGTGCAACAGGTGTTTTGGATGCTAACGGTGCTTTGGGCTCGTCACTCATCAGTTCGTTCGTCGCTTGCTTGAAATCCCTTAACGTCTTACCCAGCATTCTGCCGATCTCCGGCAGCTTTTGTGGACCGAAGATGACAAGCGCAACGACCGCAATCAATAATAGTTCGGTAAATCCTATATTTTGAAGCATAAACTTCATCTCCATCATGTAATGCGTTATGAATACGGTAAATCAATAAAGGAATAAAGTGACACATCTTCTAACACTGATAAAATCCGCCGTAGCCCATCTCCGTGATGTCACTACGCACGATCTCTTCGCCAGCGCAGATGCGCGGCAGCAGCACATCAAAGGACGTGTACGGGTCGTGCATCACACAACCCGGCAGGCCCATGATCGGCAGATCGCCTAGATAGGCGATCATCAGCATCGAGCCCGGCAGCATCGGCGTGCCGTAGCTGACCACGCGGGCGCCGGCCGCCTTGATCGCACCCGGCGTGCGATCATCCGGGTCCACGGACATGCCGCCCGTGACCAACACCAGATCCACGCCTAGCGCGGCTAGCGCGTGGATCTCACCCACAATCGCTTCGCTGTCGTCCGACACGAAGCGTTGGTCCACAACCTCGGAGCCGAGCTGCGCGACTTTCTCTTTCACAACCGGGCCGAATTTATCCTTGATTCGGCCCTTGAAGACCTCGCTGCCCGTCGTGATCACGCCGACGCGCAGCGCCCGAAACGGCTTCACCTCAAGCAAGGTGAAGCCCTCTGCACGGCGAGCGGCGGCTAACCGCTCGACCTCCTCAACCTTCGCTTCGTCGACGATCAGCGGGATTACCCGCGTACCGACCAGCGAAGCGCCTGCTTGCACAACCGTGTTGCTGCGAATCGTCGACAACACGACCTCATCGATGGCGTTCACACTGTCAACGAACGCCTTATCGATCTTCACCAAACCGTGAATCTCCGATTTCACGTTCACTTTGCCCTCATGCGGATCGGTCAGCTTAAGATCCGCACTCGCACTCGCGCTTGCATCCGTTCCCGCAATCGCCCGTGCCATGCGCAATGCAGCCTCATCCTCATGCAAATAGCCAGGCTGCAGCTCCATCACGTAAATATGCTCCTTGCCGATGCTCAGCAGGGCAGGAATGTCCGCTTCCGTTACTTGATGCCCTTTGCGGAAGAGACGGCCTTTGAACTCGCCTGGCAGGATCTGCGTGAGGTCATGCGGCAGAATCATGCCGATCGCATCTTCCACCTTCACCTCGCGCAGCATGGAAGTTTCTTTCCCCATTCCGCTCACCCGTGATCGCCTTCTTTACCAGTCAAAATCCCCAGCGCATGAGGCAATTGATCAATAATTGCCATCAAATTCTCTTGCACGCCCTTCGGACTGCCTGGCAAATTAATGATCAGCGTACGTCCGCGAATCCCTGAAACAGCTCTGGAAAGCATCGCTTTTTTCGTTTTTTGCATCGAAATCATGCGCATCGCTTCTGCAAAGCCAGGTGCAACACGATCAATGACATTGAGCGTTGCTTCTGGTGTGACATCCCGTGGAGCTAGTCCGGTTCCACCCGTTGTTAAAATCAAATCAGCTTGATAGTAATCAGTCATTTCTATTAAGGAAGCCATAATTTCGTCCATCTCGTCCGGAACGACCCGGTACTCGATGATCTCGCCTTGAATTTCCTCTTCAATCAGCTCGCGGATTACCTGAGCGCTAGTGTCTTCTCGTTCTCCTCGGTAACCGCGGTCACTGGCTGTCAAAATCGCAACTTTCCAGTGCATCCTTCGTCACCTCTCCCTTGTTCACTGAATGAGATCAACCCACTAACCTGCGTGATTCGCAGAACCTCACCCGATTAACGGTATGTTGGCGCTGGTGCTTACTTCCATCACGCTTTCATGTCTTGCCTGTAAAAATCCCCGTTTTTGCCGCCAGTTTTCATGACAAGCAGGGTCGAGTTAATCATCATCTCTTTCTCTACAGCTTTGCACATGTCGTACACGGTCAATGCCGCGGCAGACACTGCCGTTAGGGCTTCCATTTCTACCCCTGTAGGACCTGTTGTACGTACAGTTGCTTCTATGTATAGTTCATTGCTGCCATTATTCGAAAACTGAATATCTACCCCAGTTAAGGCAATGGGATGGCACATCGGTATCCAGTCCGACGTTTTCTTGGCGGCCATGATGCCAGCCACTTGAGCCACGGCGAGGACGTCGCCTTTTTTCATTTTACCCTGCACAATTAAATCTAGGGTTTCTGACTTCATGACTAAGGTAGAGCGAGCTGTGGCTGTGCGCTTCGTCTCATCTTTATCCGATATGTCGACCATTCGCGCTCGTCCCTGTTCATTAAAATGCGTCAATGGTGAAGAATCGGGCACTGCAATCACCTCTATATTAGGTTTCTGTTTTGAACACCATCTTACTTTCGGTTACGATGCCATCCACTCGGAAATCATGCCAAGAAGAAGGAACAGCAGGAATCAATTGATTATCGAAAGCAGCTGCAACGGCAAAAGGTCTTTTCAATCCACGCGCAGCGAATAGCTGCATAAAACGATCATAGAAACCTCCGCCATACCCTAAGCGTCCGAAATCCAGATCAAACGCCAGCCCAGGCACAACAATCATCGAAACGGCGCCTAAATCATGTTCTATCGGAACATCACTACGCGGTTCTCTAATCCCATAAGCACCACTTTCGAGGTCCTCATATCGACTTATGATGTGCAAGTTCATCGTCTTCGTATCCGCCACTACCTTCGGTATCAGCACACGAATTCCCTGCTGCCAACACCATTCCATTAATGGTGCAACGTCTGGTTCTGAGCGGAAAGGCATATAGCTCATCAGCGTAGGCTGTGAATGTGAGGATAACTGCCCCTGTTCAAACAGCTTATCCGAGCATAGCTTCACCATTCTTTGGTTTATCTGTTGTTGCTTCTCATCACGTATCTCAGCAACAATCGAAGCACGTCGTAGTTCCATTTCTTTACGTAATTCTATTTTCCGCTCTCGGATGTTCATCATAAGCTACAGCCCTTCCTAGCGAGGAGTGGTTTCCCCCATTTTAACATAAATAAAGTAAAAAACTATACTCGTACCGCAGACCACTCCGAATCACCTATAATTCATGTCTAAATTAAGCAGGCGTTGCCTTCATTCTTCGTGTATACTAATGATTTGATGGGATTGAAACAGGATTCTAAGGTCAACTTAAAAAGGTTCTTACATTAATATGTATCTAAAACGCAGGAGGTAGCAGCAACATGCTATTACAAGTTTCTAACATTTCCAAAAGCTATGGGGTACGCTCCGTACTCTCTAATATAACGCTTCAAATCGAAAATAGGGAACGCATCGGACTCGTTGGAGTCAACGGCGCCGGGAAGTCCACCCTTCTTCAAATCATTGCGGGTGAAATGTCGTATGATAGTGGTGATCTTTTCAAAGCAAAAGAAACCAAGATCGGCTATCTTAAGCAAAACAGCGGACTTAACACCGATAAATCCATATGGAATGAGCTGCTTAGCGTATTCAGTTCATTGTTGGAGACCGAACGAGAGCTGCGTGAGCTGGAAGCCTTGATGGCTGACCCCGATCTCATCTCCGATGAGAAAAAGTATGAAACGACCATGAATCGGTATGCGCTGCGCTCCGAATGGTTTCGTGAGCATGGCGGCTATGAAATTGAGGCCAAGATCCGCGGTATTTTGCATGGGATGGGCTTTGGACAGTTTGCACCAGAGACCTTAGTTAACACCCTCAGCGGAGGGCAGAAGACGAGATTGGCCTTGGCTAAAATGTTGCTGGAAGAACCCGATCTGCTCATGCTCGATGAGCCTACCAACCATTTGGACATCGCCACATTAACGTGGCTTGAAGGCTATCTGCGCGGCTATCCTGGCGCTATTCTCGTCGTATCCCATGACCGTTATTTCCTTGACGCGTTGGTGACGTCGATTTATGAAATTGAACGCCATGCCTCCAAACGGTATACGGGTAATTATTCCCGTTTTATTGAGATTAAAGAAGCGAACTATGAAATTGAATTGAAACAGTTTGAAAAGCAGCAAGAAGAAATCTCGAAGTTGGAGGATTTCGTGCAGCGTAATATCGTGCGTGCTTCGACGACAAAGAGAGCGCAGTCTCGCCGTAAGCAGCTTGAGAAAATGGACCGTTTGGACAAGCCTATGGGCGATCTGAAGCGAGCCTCGTTCTCTTTTGAAATCGAGCAAACATCTGGGAAAGAAGTTCTGCAAGTAGACCGACTGTCGCTTTCGTACGATGGCAAAAAGCGTCTCCTCGACGGTGTCTCCTTCCAGCTTCGCCGATCCGAAACCGCTGCATTAATCGGACCTAACGGGGTCGGGAAATCCACCTTGCTCAAAACATTGATCGGTCAGCATAAGCAAGATGCGGGTACGTTCAAATGGGGTGCTGGCGTCACGATCGGTTACTACGATCAAGAGCAAAAAGGCTTGAACCCGTCCAACAGCGTGTTGGAAGAAGTGTGGAACACGTATCCTCACCTGGAGGAAGCGCGTATTCGTACGGTGCTTGGCAGCTTTCTTTTTAGCGGCGAAGATGTATTTAAGAAGATTGCTGCATTAAGCGGCGGAGAAAAAGCTCGCGTCTCGCTCGCCAAACTCATGCTTCAGAAGGCCAACGTATTGATTCTCGATGAGCCTACCAACCATCTCGATTTATATAGTAAAGAAGTGCTCGAATCAGCGTTGATGGACTACGAGGGGACCTTGCTATTCATCTCCCATGACCGGTATTTCCTCAATAAAATGGCGGAGAGCATGCTCGATCTGCAAAAAGATGGCTTAACGAGCTATCTTGGCAACTACGATGACTATGTGGAGAAAAAAGCCGAGCTTGCTGAAATGGAAGCGAAGCGTCTAGCCAAAGAGGCGGAGAAGAAATCAGCTGGCAATTCCGCTTCTACGAATACAGTGAAAGCCGAACCTGTTGGTGGTGGCAGCTACGAAGCGGACAAGTTGGCGAAACGTGAAGAACGCAGTCGTCAGCGGAAGCTAGAACAGCTTGAGCTGGATATTGCTCGACTTGAAGAAGAGGTTACAGCGCTCGAGGCCGAGCTTGCCGATCCCGCGGTGTATAACGACTATATGCTTGTGCAGGAGAAAACAGCCGAAGTTGATAAACGCAAGAGTTCACTTGCGGCTTGTTACGAAGAGTGGGAAGTTTTATTAGCTTAAAATGGGGTTAAATCTGGAGTTCACGTCGGTTGACGTGGACTTTTTGTTTTTTACGACGAGTTGTCGAGCAGGTTAGCGGGTATAACTGTGGACAAGTTCACAAAATGTTCAAAGTTACCCACAGGAGGTGCAGGTTTGCACGACAATCACTTGAAAACTTCCCCCAAAACTGTTCAAACTCACCTCTTCGACCTCTCTTATACACAGAAAAATAATGACGAATTGTTCCGATAATTTCAACTGTACTTTCTCGCACCATAATTTGTTATACACAGCGTTATCCACAGAAAAAGGGAGGCAATTTCCGCCCCCCATCAGTATTTCTTTGATTTGACCACAAAGTTATCCACATTACCCACATTTTTTTGTGAAAAAGTTATCCTATTCCTTTGCACTTTAAAAAGGTTGATAGATCACGTTTTCTATGAGTTATGCACATTGTACACAGGGTATGTGTATAACCTTGCTCACACGATGTGTATATATCTAAGTTTTCTTACAATTCGGATGTATGCGACGAAATCTATTCGTTAAGAAGCTGGAATAACGGTCTCCGTTGTCTCGGAGGTCACGCTATTTTGCATCCGAATCGCTTGATTGCAAGCCGATATGAACGCTTTGGCTACCGCAACAAGCACATCCTGGTCGATACCCGTGTTCTTGTAGGTTTGACCGCCAACCGAAATCGTCACTTCGGCTTCACCGGTAGCTTTTTCCCCTGTGGACAACGAGTGCAGCTCCAGATCAGAGAACTCCACATCCATCGGGATCGCTTGTTGCAGACAATGCACGATAGCCTCGATTGGGCCTTCGCCGGTACCAGAGTAGACGCTCTCTATGCCCGTCTGATTATTTCTGACAGATACGGAAGCTACGCGATTACGGTCACTGCTCGAAATCACTTGCATATGCGACAGCGTGAACGGCTCCATTTGCCCATCAACCGTACTGCCTACAAGCTCCATCAGTTGGTCATCTGTGACCATTTTCTGCTCATCGGCTTTTTCTTTGAAGCGCGTATATAGTGAATCCAGTTCCTCGCCTGTAAGCTCGATACCGAACTGACCCACGCGATGCTTCAGTGCATGACGGCCGGAATGCTTACCAAGGATAATCATAGAGCGCGGAATGCCCAGCTTTTCTGGATCCATAATCTCGTACGTATTGCGGTTTTTAAGCAGCCCATCCTGATGGATACCCGCTTCGTGTTGGAAAGCGTTACGGCCGACAATCGGTTTGTTATAGGCAATCGGGAAACCCATGATGCGGGAGACCATTTTGGAAGTGTTAAAAATCTCGCTCGTCACGATGCCCGTTTCCACCCCCATCGAATGCTTCCGCGTCTCAATCGCCATGACAAGCTCTTCAAGTGAGCAGTTACCGGCACGCTCGCCGACGCCGTTCACCGTTACTTCCACATGCGTGACACCTGCAGCAATAGCAGCAAGGCTGTTGGCAACAGCAAGCCCCAGATCATTATGACAGTGGGCGCTGTACTCGACCGTATCGCCGCCTCTTACACTTTGGCGCACTCTGCGGAACATCGCACCATATTCTTCAGGAAGCGCATAGCCCACTGTGTCTGGTATGTTGAGAATCGTTGCACCTTCGGCGATCACAGCTTCTAGCACTTCGAAAAGGAACTCATCCCCCGTTCGAGTCGCATCCATCGGCGAGAACTCGATCCGATCGACGAATTGCTTCGCATAGCCGACCATAGCGCGAGCCATCTCGACTACCTGCTGACGCGATTTGCGCAGCTGGAAATCCAGGTGGATGTCCGACGAGGACAGGAACATGTGAATGCGTCTGGATGCTGCGTCTTGCGTAGCTTTGACCGCTGCGTCGATGTCGGCTTTGACCGCGCGAGCGAAGCCGCAGATCTCAACGCCTTGCAGCTCGCGTGAAATCTGCTGCACCGCTTGAAAATCGCCAGGGCTTGAGATCGGGAATCCCGGCTCAATCGTGTCAATGCCCATAAGAGCAAGCTGTCTCGCGATGCGGATTTTCTCTTCTGGGTAGAGGGATGCGCCCGGCGCTTGCTCTCCATCACGAAGTGTTGTATCAAAAATGCGAATGCGCCGATTAGTATTTGTATGGTTTTCCATGGTTGTTTCCTCCTAAGGTATGCCCGTGAGGGCTGTGAATTTGTATGGTCTCATGTGCTGTAAGCGTGTTTTTCACCGTTACAGCGTGCAATTCATCCGAGCGGCGACTTTAGTCGACTGTATTCAGTGGCTGCAGCTCACTAACCACAGACGACAAAAAGACCCGTCATCTCCACATAAGAGACGACGGGTCTTCACCCAGCGCGGTACCACTCTTGTTGACTCCGTGAAGGAGTCCACCTCAGATATAGCCAGCAAGCTGCTCGCTATATCACCTGATCACGGAGGTCATCCGTTCATCCCTAACAGCTAATTTTCACCAGCCGATCAAGATGACCGCTTCCAAGCGAGTTCAGGACGTTCTCGGTCTGCGTTGCATCAACCCGCAGCTTTCTGTACCGGAGAGATCGAATCCTTACTACTCTTGTTCATCGCGTTATTTATATGTGTTTCGTCAGATAAATCAGTTTCAGAACAACCAAAAAAGCCTGCCATCTCTATAAAAGAGACGACAGGCTTGAACCTTCCGCGGTACCACTCTAATTGATCCGAGCTGTTACACTCGAAACCACTCATGCACCTGATCACGGGGGTCAACCGTCAAGACCTACTTGGGTGCTGGATCCTTGGCATCCTTATCAGTCCTACCGCTCCCGGGCGAGTTCAGGTGACGTTTCGTCTGTGCTTTCACCAAGCGCACAGCTCTCTGAGCGAAACTGTTCATGCCTTACTATTCCCGTTCGTTGCGTTTGAAAGTATTGATTGTGATTATAATATGCACTTTTTTCAAAGTCAATACAACTGTCTGAAAATTTATTTTATTTGATTACTCGGAGCATGCCCCGAAGCTGATGCTGATTTAGTTCGACTTCCCCTGCTTGGCGGAATTGAATTCCACGCTCATCGAGGGCGATGAGCGTCCATTTAGTTTGGTTTTTTCGGACTAATCGTGCTTGCGAGGGCGAAAAGCATCTAAAGCATCTAAAACACCTACCACTCTTCGAGCTTAAGCTGTGGCTCAGCTTTCAGTTCCATGGAGTCGAACTCTTGCTTGTCCCACTTCAAGAAAGCGGCGGCGCCTATCATCGCCGCATTATCCGTGCACAGCCGGTGCGGCGGCACCAGCAGCGGCACACCCAGCTGCTCGCAGCGCTCGGCGAGCCTGCTGCGCAGCCCTTTGTTCGCGGCGACACCGCCCGCGAGCAAGAGCTGTTTCGCGCCGAATTCCTTCACGGCGCGGCTTGCCTTTTCCACAAGTACGTCGATGACGGATGCTTGGAAGCCCTTAGCAATCTGCGCGACCTGAACGGTTTCGCCGCGCATTTTGCTTTGGTTGACGACGTTCAGCACCGCGGATTTCAATCCGCTAAAGCTGAAGTCGTAGGAATCTGCCTCGAGCCAGCTGCGAGGCATCCGAATCTCGGAATCAGCTTCCTGTGCAAGCCGATCCACGTGCGGACCGCCCGGGTAAGGCAATCCCATTGCCCGGGCAATTTTATCGTAGGCCTCGCCGGCCGCATCATCGCGCGTGCGCCCGATGATACGGAACTGGCCGGGGCCTTCGAGCAGAATAAGCTCGGTGTGTCCGCCAGACACGACGAGCGAAATCGAAGGATACACCAGCTCATGCACGAGCTGGTTGGCGTAGATATGTCCCGCGATATGGTGAACACCAATCAGCGGGAGCTCTAGGGCGCAAGCGAGCGCTTTGCCCGCGACGACGCCAACGAGCAGGGCCCCGATCAATCCGGGGCCTTCGGTTACGGCAATGGCGGAAAGCTCGTGGAGCGATACGCCCGCTTCTGTGACGGCTTCCTCCAGCATCCATGTGATCGACTCCACATGCTTACGGGAAGCCACTTCTGGCACAACACCTCCATAGCGTTGGTGCGTTTCGATCTGGCTCGAAATCATGTTCGAGCGTATGATTTTGCCATTTTCGACAATTGCTACGGAAGTCTCATCGCAGCTCGTTTCAATAGCGAGAATATACACCGGCTTTGATGTTACATCTTGATCTTGATCTCTCATATTTCTTTGTTGTCCATCCTGTTGCGTCTGTTCATTACTCACTCTATTCACCTATTTGAAAACCTCATTCACTGAGGCTATCCTTTCTACGATTGGGCAAATCTGCCCACATAACGACAGCATCCTCACGATTATCCGTATAGTAGCCTCTACGCACACCAACAGAACGGAAGCCTAGCTTCTCGTATAAATTTTGTGCCACATAATTCGAGGTTCTTACCTCAAGCGTAATGCGAATGGCACCAAGGAACGATGAAGTTTTCATCAACTCACGGAGGAGTCTTTCCCCGAGCTTACGACCTCGGTAGGTGTCTTTTACCGCGATATTCGTAACATGGGCTTCCTCCATAATGAGCCACATGCCGCCATATCCTGCGACTTCCCCATCGATATCCATGATCATATAGTGAGCAAATTGGTTGTTCGTCAGCTCATTCTCAAAAGCACCTCGGGTCCAAGGTGTCGTGAACGCTTCCTGCTCAATCTCGACAATAAAAGGAATGTCTTCCATGGTCATCGAGCGGAATACCAATGCATTTTCTATGGCATGCGGCTGTCTCTGTTCCATGATTATTGTTCCCCTTTCTTCGTCTGCAGGCCAGCCAGCAGATTGGCTTCCGCTTCTGGAAGCCTCGTGTAATTCGGTACGAAGGTATGAACATCCGCTTTCTCGCCACTTGCAAGTCTAGGATAAGCGAGTATACCAATATATGCTGCCTCAATCCCATAAGGAACCACACTCACACTGCCTCCAAAATCTTGGGCAAACTGCTCAAGCTCCGCCACAAAGCCCTCTGTCTCTCCGACAAATAGAATGTGATTAGGCGCAGCAGCAGCTGCTTGGGTAAGAATCTGGTCCGTCCACGCTCCAATGACCCGAATACCATCCGGCAACACTTCACGCCAAGTAGCATCAGGCACTCTTGCTTCTGTTACTGGTGTTGCTCCTTCAAACGCATACACAGCCGTAAACGCCTGTTTACGCCTTCCATCCATCAGCGGAACAACCCATGTCAACCCTGTTCTTTTATAGTCGTTCTGTACAGAACCACCAAGCGCCATCGCTTCTAAACTGGATACACCGACGAGATCCAATCCGATGGACCATGCGAATGTTTTGGCTACAGAAACAGCGATTCTAACGCCCGTATAAGAGCCTGGTCCTTGACCGGCAACGACCGAGCGAAGATCTCTCGGCTTCATTCCTAAACTAGAAAGCAAATCTTGTATGTGAGGTATCAATCCAATAGAATGATTTCGTTCCGCGTGAGAGCTAACTTCACCAAGCAGACGACCATTTTCCAAAACAGCTACTGTCATTGCCGAAGTTGAAGTATCGATGGCTAAGCATCGACCTGTATTAGTTATCTGTTCCGTCATGTAAATATCCGTTCTCCTTCATCTGTTCACACCAGCCTAGATACGGCGAACCGTATGGAGTCAGGTGAAATACACGAGTCTGATCAGCCTCTTGGGTGATCGTAATCCTTAACCTCTCTGGTGGCAGCAAATCCTCAATTAAACTAGACCATTCAATCAGCGTGACCCCTGCCCCATAGAAATAATCCTCTAATCCCAATTCATCTGCTTCCTCTTGCGAAATACGATACATATCCATATGGTAGAAAGGGAGACCAACTCCCTCATATTCTTTGATAATCGTAAAAGTAGGCGAATTCACATGCTCCGAAATCCCCATTGCTCTTGCGAAGCCTTGTGAGAATCTTGTTTTGCCAGCACCCAAATCACCATCTAAGGTCAAGACCGTACCTGGTTGTAGATAGGTTGATAATAAGGTTCCCAGTTTATCCGTATCTGCTTCATACTCAGAACGAAACACAAATGTGGATTGAGTCAATGATCTCATCCCTTTCTTCCGCGTGCGCGTGCTGTTTCTATTATAGTCCCCGCTAGCAGGTGACAGCAACCTGTCACCTGTGAAAAAAAGAAAAGCCCTCCCCGATTCAATCATCGGAGAAGGCTGCTTTTGCCCATACGGACCTTAGTGTACCTCTTCAAGCTCCCTAGCTGGAACGACCCGAGCATCTGCGGGATTGCCTTCCGCATGTACTTTGACGAGACCTTTACCGGAATCTACACTGTCAATCCAGACAGCCATACCGTTCAGATCCACCTCAATTTTCTCATCTGCAGCTAAAATCTCCTGAGCGCGGTGAACATTCATGGTTCATCCAGTACGGATTCCGGATATTCCATCGTATCCGTGGTTGAGTGCTCAATTAACCCACCCTGCATGGTGACGTTACCGCCGCCAAGCCCCTCATTAATCATACGATCAATGTCCATATAACAATCGTCCCTATCTTCATTGTTCGTATTTTGTGACAGATTTGATTCTGATGCCATCCGTAATCCCTCCTTTGGTTCGCTATTTGGGCTATCATGTTGCATTAATAAGCTTTCCATTCTCAGCGCTAACCATTCTCTTAAATCCCTGCCGTATAAAGGTTCTGCTTCAAGAGAATACTAGTACAATTATGTATGTTGGGGGAGGAACGCTATCTATGCATACGGTGTGGAAAGGTGCCATCAGCTTCGGGCTTGTTCATGTGCCTGTTAAAATGTTTTCAGCCACAGAGGATAAAGACATCTCTATGCGCTATATTCACAAAACTTGTATTACCCCGCTATCTTATGTCCGAAAATGTCAGACTTGCGAAAAGGAAGTAGAGTGGGAAGAGATTACGAAGGGCTATGAATATGAGCCTGGACGATTCGTACTTTTTGAAAAAGACGAGTTAGAAGAAATCTCCGGTGAAGCCAATAAGGAAATTAAGATTTTGGACTTTGTCAATTTAACAGATATCGACCCCGTTTATTTTCAAAAGACGTATTATCTCGGCCCTGGAGATACAGGTGCAGGTGCTTACATGCTATTGCTTGATTCGATGCGCCAAACAGGCAAAATCGGTATCGCCAAGGTGTCTATCCGCTCCAAAAGCTCGCTAGCCGCAATCCGCGTCATTGACAATTGTTTAGCTATGGAAACGATCTTCTACCCGGATGAGATTCGGCCAATTTCGCAAGTCCCTAACCTTCCAGAGAAGGTTACTGTGAATGAGCGGGAGATGGAGATGGCCAAAATGCTGATCAATCAGCTATCTACTCCTTTTGAACCGGAGAAATACAAAGACGAGTATCGAGCTCGCTTACTGGAAGCCATTGACCATAAAGTGGCTGGCGAAGAGATTCAGTCCGCTCCTCAATTGCAAAAGACAAGCGTCATCGACCTGATGTCCGCGCTGCAAGCCAGCTTAAATGCGACGAAACCGTCCGAGGGCACAATAACGCTTGGCGCCGATGCCTCGGTGACCGAGGAGAAATCGCAAGGGAAAAAGCCCGCAGCAAAGCCGCGTGCCCGAAAACCCAAAGAGCCTGTTACATGACAGCGATAATAAAAGTGCCCGTCTCGGTATTGGAGATGGGCACTTTTTTTCCAGTTATTTGGTGCCCTCACCCCTGCGAGGCAGGTTTCAGCTTTTTTCGTTTCATCAGCGCTAACATCAGCAGCACTAACGGCCCAATAACCATGAAAATTGGAAAAATGATGGGCGCCGCTATTTTTTGCGGGAAAATAATCGAGATCTCTTCATAGTTAACGGGTATGAAGGATAAGAGCATCACAACGAGTGCAGTAATCCATGTGACGATTTTCCAGTTTTGCATACCTAATAGCTGTGACGCCCCGTAGCTTGCAACAAATAAATAAAGCCCCAATTTCGTAAAAATACTTATAATCCAAATACTCACCACGATGGCATCCAAATTTTCAATAATGCCGCCAATAGAAATGGATCGAACAATCATTAACATCGGATACGGATAGGCAGCAGCTACATTGGGACCAAACATTAGGATACTGACGATCATGGACAGTGTTGTCAGTATGCCTGAAAGCATAACACCGCTGACGGCGTAGCGAACGGTGTGCTTCCTTTTGCTCACAAAAGCGATCAGCACCATGAGCAGAATACAATCAGCTAAGAAAGCTGATGTCGGAAGCGCCCCCTTCATGATGGACATGACATTGTTATCTACAAGAAGGGGGAGCAGTCGATCCTCGTTCATTTGATTGATACCAAGCAGCATAGGGCCAACCACACAGAGCAAAATAATCGGCCCCGTAATTTCACATATACGCGCTATCACGCCTACCCCATGTAAAGTAGGATAAAGTACGACAAGAAGCATCGGCACTTCAACCACATAGAGGGGCGTCTTAGGCATAATGGTTCCTGTAATAAATAAACTGAATTGCTGCAAGATCACGGTCAGAATAACTAGCCAAACCAAGATGTAGAGAGCAGTGATCACCCAACCTAACCATTTGCCTAACAATATTCGATTGTATTCAGCGATGGTCCGTCCTGGGAAAATCACATTAAGCTTCCCACAAACATAAGCAATGGCCATCCCCACCAATGTGGCCAATAGGATCGATATCCACGCATCCTGCTTAGCCATTTGAGCAGCTGGCGAAGTCGTAAGCAGTATGGTCATAATAATTTGCGTACTAACCATCATCCAGAATATTTGCCGGTTTGATAAATCCATATCACTCATGAACGCCCCTCCTCTCTACCATTATTGAGCCATTATCATTGGGAAATTAGATATACCTGGTCTTTGTATCACGCTTTTGACATCTAGCTCAACGTCTATGGACGGATAGATGGTATGCCACTCCTCTTTGGCCTTCTTCCACTCCCGTGGATACTTTTTATGAAAGGCTCGGGCAAAGCCAAGTACGTCTACCTTTTGTTCTTTTTGTAATTGTTGTAAGGTATCGGTCAAAATTTTGCAAATCTTCCGATCGAATGGTTCGTCTAATCTCCTCATGTTATCTGAGCCATTTGCCAGGCTTATGTCTGTTGAATTTTGTACAACATCCGCCTCTAATTTCAGTTGGACCTTCATTTTCCAAATCCCATTCTCAATTATTGGATGGAGATGGAGATCAGTCGTTATGATTTTGATGACAATTTTCCCGCCATCTTCTTGCTCTGTAATTGTAATATTCCGTCCAAGATCTTCATGAATAAACAATCGAACTCCCATTTCTGATTCATGTGTTAGAAAGCCCACTAGCTTGCCCTTTTGTATGACGCACATGCCCTCTACGGTGATAATCGATTTGTGAGATTTGTTGGAAATTAAATTGCTTTTATTGGCAACAGGCAGTAAAAAGTCCCCTGACTCTCCACTCAACACTTCCTCGATATCATGCATCGTCGAAGACTGAATCAGTGGCTTCTGAGAGAGTTTAATTAACGTTTCATACGAGTTGGGATCATTTTGCGTCTCTAACAGCGCCCTGGCTGTTCCTCTGCATACAAAGAAATTAGCCTGTTCCCGCGGCTGAATATCCCTAAATAGAAAATCAAAATCATCAAACATGCCGCTTCGCGCCAATGCTTCACCAAAGAAATACGCTTTGGCATGACCCCAAGAAAAATAGCGAGGGAACTTCTTTTGCAATTCAGTTAACGCATCTGCCATAGAACTTCCTGACACTGAAACAGTATAAACATTGCCATTCCCAGCACTTCCGTCTCCAGCGGAGGCTGCCGGATTCGGGATGAAGACTTGGACAGTCACTTCAACCTCACCATCATCTAGGCCTTTGTCGATACCTGCTGCAATGATAAAAGCCATGTCATTCACTTCGATCCGATCCCAGCATCCCGTTAAGAGCAGCACGCAAAGGGAAATGATAGGAAAGACTATATAGTTCCTCATTGCGGTCCTCCTATCCGCTAGTCCTCATTCTGGTCATTTTGGTTTTCGCCTTGTCTTTTCAAATTCGTTTTAGCTGCATAAAAGGCGGGACGAGATGTCAATTTGCTGATGGGAGCACGAAATAGGACATCTTTAATGCCTTTTGGATAAATCGGGGCAAATGGTGCCAAATAAGGGACACCGAAAGATCGAAGAATACACAGATGACTGATGATTAACAGCAACCCCAGAATTAAACCAAACAATCCTAAGATGCCAGATAGTATCATAATGGGAAACCGAAGGATGCGTAAGGAGATACCTGCTGAGTATTGCGGCATCATAAAGGAAGAAATACCGGTAATGGCTACAACCATAACCATCGGGGCAGAAACCAAGCCCGCTTGAATGGCGGCTTGTCCAATTACGAGTGCTCCTACAATACTGACGGCAGAACCGACCTGCCTAGGCAGTCGTACGCCCGCTTCACGCAGCGCTTCAAATGTAATCTCCATAATCAACGCCTCCACCAATGCCGGGAAGGGGATCTCTTCACGTGATTTGGCAACACGCAGCAATAGCGTTGTAGGTACCATTTCATGATGAAAAGTTAATACAGCAACATAGATGGCTGGCGCTAGCATAGCGATTAAGAAAAAGGTATATCGGAGCCAGCGAATCAAGCTTCCAATAAGAAATCGCTCATAATAATCCTCAGGCGATTGCATCAATGACCAAAATGTCGTGGGAGCTACGAGCGCAATCGGCGTGTTATCCGTAATAATGACAACACGACCTTCTAACAGACTTGATACCGCCACATCCGGTCGTTCGGTTGACTGTAATTGAGGAAAAGGCGAGTAGATATTGTTCTCAATCAGCTCTTCGATGTAGCCGCTCTCTAGAACGCCATCAATCTTAATTCGAGCGATTCGTTCCGAAACTTTTTTTATGATTTCTGGTTTCGCGATCCCTTCGATGTACGCTATCGTGACATTCGTCTTCGAATAACTACCTAGAATGAAAGGAACAAATTTCAACGCGGGTGTTTTTAACCTTTTGCGAATTAATGATCGATTCACTTCTAAGGATTCAACGAACCCCTCGCGCGGGCCCCTGACGATAGATTCAGCCAATGGCTCTTCTACATTCCTACCTTCAAAATGCGAAATGCCAATGGATATGGCCCCTTCAAGGGTATCTAGCATCAGAACCGGTTTACCGTTCAGCACTTCGTTCAGGATACCCCCCAAAATGCCTACCTCATTAAGCTCGGGCACCTGGATGTAGCTCATCGCCTCGTTCATCGATTTCATACTTTCGGTATTAGCGTGCTTAATCGGTTCAAGGACATGCCCATCAAGCAGTTCTACATTCACCATCCCCCGTAAATACAGGAGGGCTGCTTTCATGCCGTTCTCCAAATAAAACACTGAGAAAACAACATCATCACAGTCTTTAAATAACGTCCGCAAATGAAGGATATTCGAGGAAATATCTGCTGAAACCAGGGTATGAAACGTTTCCTTGCTGATACTTGGATCCTCAGGAAAAGGTTGATTCATGCCTAACTCTCCTTTTCTTCCCACATTCATTTACGTATTGTTATGCTCTCAAATCCATTAGGCTATTCAGTTGTTTCCTTTGCAGGTGTTTTTTAACAAGAAGCAATGGTGTGCTTTGTTTGATAAATGAATTTCATCTCATCTTACATGTTTCTCTCTTCTCATAATGGAAATAATGGAAAGTAAAACATACTTGGAGACATTCATGAAACTACATCCAATAGTCCCCTTCGAGCCCATACGTACAGAAATAATACCAACGTCAAGTGACTGGATAACACAAATAAAATGGGATGGCGTGAGGATGCTAACTTATTTTGATGGTCATGAGGTTCGATTAATGAATCGCAAACAAAATGATCGAACCAACCAATATCCTGAGTTATTAGCTATTCAAACCTATTGCTCCGCTACTTCTTGTATCATTGACGGGGAAATAATCGCATTCGACCAAAAGAAACCTGCGTTTCACGAGGTAATGAAAAGAGAATCGTTAAGAAATAAAAAAAGTATTGACCTTGCATTAAGTCGCACGCCAATCACTTATATGATTTTTGATATCGTCATGTACAACGATATTTGGTTACTAGATCGACCATTGCTAGATAGACAGAAAATTCTTGAAGAGGTCATTATCCCAAACTCAAACGTACAAATAACGCAAAATTTTGCCGATGGAAATAAATTATTTGAGGTTATGAAAGAACATGGTATGGAAGGCGTTATTAGTAAGGACCTTCGAGGAAAATATCTAATCGGAGGGAAAGATACACGTTGGCAAAAGAAAAAGATATTTCATGATTTATATGCAGTTATAGGTGGAGTAACACTTCGAAATGGCATTGTGAATGCACTGCTCTTAGGTTTGTTTGATCAAGGAAATTTGCATTACATTGGTCATGCAGGAACGGGAAAGTTAAGCAACAATGATTGGCGAAATTTGACTCAGTTGATTCAATCAAAGATTATTACGGAAAGACCGTTTGCCAATGAACCAGCAAGAAGTAATGAGGCCATTTGGGTTAAACCTGAGCATACAGTAAAAGTGCAATTTCTAGAGTGGACATCCAATGGAACCATGAGACACCCTAGTATTCAGTCTTTGGTTGATGTACAGATTACTGACTGTACATTTCAGCAGTAAGATGGGATTATCGAAATTTTAACACAGCTAAACGCTCTTCCAAAATCACACGCAGTTCATCAGGAATCCGCTCAAACTCGACTCCTTTGCCCAAAAATAAAAGCCAATCCGCATAATACGCCAGCGCTTCTGTATCGGTCACATCCAACTGAACATTGAAAATCCCGCTCGATTGAAACATCCCCGTTAAGGACAAAATGATCCCAGGCGGGTGCATACGCTTAAAGCGCTGAATCCCAATCGTATCCAGTTTCACAACAAGATTGGATTCACGTGCACGAAGCAGCTTCTTGTTTAAAATCTCTTGTTCAGTCCACTTCATCTTCCCCTCAGAAATGGCCGAATCCCTTAGCATCTCAACAGGTAAATAGCGAAACTCATCCGTATCCAAATCGTAAACTTCTACCAGCCACTGCGCATTTGAGTTAAATATATGCAGCAAATAAACGTCCAGCAACTGTGGCCAGCCAACACTCAATTCATAAGTCACGCGTAAATGTTTATCCCGAACAGCAAGCGAAATCAGCTGGTTTAGCTCCGCGGGGGCCGCATCATCAAGCTCCAAAAGATTGGGATTAGCGGGATTTGTATTTTCGAAAAGCAAGATATTATTCAGCTCGATCAGCTCGTCTTGCTGGGTTTGCGACGCAATACCGATCAGTTTTTCGGTAATGGAGCGGCGATTTTGCAGATAAGGCAGCTGCGAATTTTTCGAGGCGATAAAGCTGATAAAAATCGCTTTCAACTCTTCTGGCGTAAAGCGAGCGGCGGGTAAATATTGATTGGGCAGGACATGGTATCCACCACCACGCCCAAGTTCAGACGTCAACGGAAAACCCATCGTCTGAATCTCTTCGATATCGCGAATTGCCGTCGCACGGGAAATCTTAAACTCCCGCACAATCTCACCAATCGTAAAATGCGCGCGGTTATTGATGTAACGCATGATTAGGTTTACTCGTTCTGTTTTTTTCATGATGTTATTATATCAAATATGGAGCCTAAAATGTCAGCTCAGACGGTTGTATAATGTCAATTTTTAGTTTTCAATAAAAGGTATCATTTCTTGATACATTTGACCCGTAGAATCAGTCTTGTGAAGAAAACATCCCCCAAAGGAGAGAATAAATATGACTAACTACGCAATCAAAACAATCTCAGAAAACTACAAAATGACGGGTTTTGGTGTTACATTTGATGACTTCAACGACTGGGCAGGTAATGCAGCAAAAACGGCAGCGAAGAAAGCTGAAATCACTGAAAATGGCAAGCTTGCTGAACTTCTCGCACTCGCTGACGGGCAAGAATATCAAATCAACTACGTCGTGGACGGCAAGGCTTGGCGCGGCTTCGGCGTGATGGGTGAGTTCGAGGTGGAAGGCGCGGTCGTCCTCGATTTCCTAGCTGGCGAGTACATCGTCGTGCCTGGGACAGGTGCTGACAAAGACCGTCTTGCTGACGAAATCACAGGCAAGGTATTCGGCGGCCTGCTTCAAGAAATCAAAGAGTATAAATATGTCGGTCCTGGTAACGCAACGTTCGTGAAAGCAAATGAAACAGGTGAATTCTACGGGGAAATGTCGCTTCGTGCCAATAAAGTAGGAAACTAATCCATGTAAGGAGCAATCTCATGGCCAATTACACACTTGATCACAAGAAATCATTCACATTGACCGCTTATGGTTTTTCAATCCAGTCGAACTTTCAAGACATGCCAGCTATGCAAAAAGAAAAAAACGAGTTTTGGGACAAACTCAAGGCTGACGGGCGCTTTAATAAGCTCAAAAACGCCGCAAAAGATGATCGCGAATGGTCAGTCAACGAGGTTTATCAAGGTAAACCGTGGAATTATTTCGCGGTAGAAGCTGGCAAATCAGTGGGTGACGCAACGCGCATCATTGAATTTCCAGAGAGCGAGTACATCGTGGTCTCAGGTAACGGCGACAAGGAAACTTTATTTGATCAGCTGACTTACCGCGCTTTTGGCGAAGTCTTGGCCCAAATCACGGATTATGCTTACATCGGTGGTCCCAATGCGACTTATCGCAAAGATAATGGCGATGGCACATTTTACGGCGAATTTTGGGTGCCTGTGGTTAAAAAATAAGGGTACTCAACATGCAGACTAGGGTTTTATTCCCTTGTTTGCATTTTTTAATTGAACACTTCCTTCCCCTTCATAAAATTATATCTATACAGACCTCCATAAATTTGAGATATTTACATCGTCGTTTATTTAACTGTCGATCTGGAGGCTGTCATGATTTATTTAGCTATTCTCATCTTTTTACTTACGATTACCTTCGTCATTTGGCAGCCGCGAGGCTTAAGCATTGGTTGGACAGCATCAGCAGGAGCTTTGCTTGCCCTTGCTTGCCAAGTTGTTTCCCTGCAGGATGTCGCCACAGTTACAGGCATCGTCTGGAACGCGACACTCGCATTTGTGGGCATTATTGTAATCTCCATTATCTTAGACGGAATCGGATTCTTCGAATGGTCTGCCCTCCACATGGCACGCCTAGCCAAAGGTAACGGCAAGCTCATGTTCGTCTACGTGATCCTGCTCGGCGCAGCGGTGTCGGCCTTTTTTGCCAATGATGGGGCAGCCCTGATCCTTACACCTATCGTATTAGCCATGGTCCGCGCGATGAAGTTACCAGATGCCGCCATTCTTCCTTTTATTATGGCAAGCGGCTTTATCGCGGACACTACGTCACTGCCTTTTGTCATAAGTAATTTGGTAAACATTCTTTCTGCTGATTTTTTCGGGATCGATTTCGTCACTTATGCAAGCCGAATGTTCGTAACGAGTCTATTCTCATTAGGCGCAAGCTTGCTGGTTCTCTACCTTTATTATCGCAAACAAATTCCTGAGACCTATGATATTGCAGAGCTGAGACCTCCTTCGGAAGCGATTAAAGATCTCCGTCTGTTTCGCTTATCTTGGTGGATTCTCGGTATTCTATTAATCGCTTATATTGGCAGTGGATTTATTCATGTTCCTGTTTCATTCCTCGTTGGCGCTGCCGCATTTGGCTTCCTACTCATTGCCAGAACGAGCGCTGTGATGGATACCAAGAAAATTGTGAAAGAAGCTCCGTGGGCCGTTGTCATATTCTCTATCGGAATGTATGTCGTGGTCTACGGGCTTAAAAATGTCGGTCTCACGGATGCGCTTGGGGATGTGATCGAGATTATTTCAAGGGAAGGTCTGTTCGTTGCCACTTTAGGCATGGGCTTCCTTGCAGCGATCCTCTCCTCGATCATGAACAATTTGCCGACGGTGCTGATTGATGCCCTAGCGATTCAAGGTACTCAAACGGAGGGCATACTCAGAGAGGCGTTGATTTACGCCAATGTCGTTGGGACCGATCTGGGACCGAAAATGACGCCAATCGGTTCGCTTGCAACCCTTATCTGGCTTCATGTTCTAGCGAAAAAAGGTGTCAAAATTACTTGGGGCGGTTATATGAAAGCAGGTATCATTCTAACGGTACCAACACTGCTTATCACGTTGATCGGTTTGTATCTATGGTTGCGGGTCGTAGCCTGACATGCAGGGGAACACTTACTACTCCGTTTGAGAAGTGTCTGACTAGGCAATAATTGGTGATACGACCAAGCTAAGAAGGAGTTCCCCGACCTATGGCGTTCAAAGCAGAGAAAGCGACGCTTCTCGTAGAAGGCAACGAGTTAACGATCACGAATCCGAATAAGCCGCTGTGGCCTGATCTAGGCATCACGAAAGCGGATTATCTAACGAAGTTAAGTGAGCTCTCGCCGTACCTCTTACGTTACTGTCGTAATCGTCATTTAACGACGATTCGCTTTCCACACGGGTACGATGATAAGTCATTTTATCAGAAAAATGCTCCGGATCCTGTCCCCAGCTTCGTTAAGCTTGCGCCGCTGGACGGTATTAACTATGTGAATTTAGACTCCTTATCTACGCTCATGTGGCTTGGGAATCTTACATGCTTGGAATTTCATCCGTCTTTCCATTACATCGGGGAAACACTTCCTGCGGAATGGTTGATCGATATTGACCCTACCTTAGAGGAAGAACCTCGCATCATGGAAGCAGCTCTTATTATAGGTGAAGTCCTCGATTCGCTGCATATTCAGTCGGTTCCCAAAACCTCTGGTGCTACTGGTGTGCAAATTTACATTCCTATTCAACCTGGCTATACATTCGAAGAGCTCCGACGTGTGGGGCAGTTTATAGCGGCGTATGCGGTGAATATGCATCCAAAACTGTTTACTATTGAGCGCTTCAAGAAAAATCGGGGTGATAAGATTTATATCGACTATCTCCAGCATTGGTACGGCAAAACACTCTCGGCTCCCTATACGCCACGCGCCAAAAAGGATGCCACCGTTTCAACGCCCTTACTTTGGAAAGAGGTCGAGCTCCATCCTAGCCCTCGCGAGTTCAATCAACTCACCATCATGAATCGGTTACGAACCTATGGAGACCTAATTGACCGTGTTTCTCCCCAAAACTTAGACGCTATTTTAGCGAAATTAAAAGAGTAGTTCTATCCAGAACTACTCTTTTTCATTTAGAACAAAGGAGATAATAGCCGCGCAATCCTCTCCTTCCTTTTCTCACTCCGCGACCGCCTCTCAAACTCATCAAGTCTAACTTCCGTACATTCCTTCAGATCCATCTCGAAGTCGCTCTCCAAACGGCGAATCACCTTCTCGTCAAACATCACCGCATTCAACTCGAAGTTGCTGAAAAAGCTTCGCAAATCCACATTAGCCGTCCCCGATGTCGCCATGATGTCATCGACGATAATCACTTTGGCATGAATAAAGCCTTTTCGGTACAAGTAGAATCGTACCCCAACCTGCAGCAATTCCTGCAAAAAAGACCTTGAAGCGTATTGAACGATACGAGAGTCGGCCTTGAAAGGGAGAATAATACGCACATCTACACCACTGATCGCCGCTGATTTGAGAGCCATTATGATGCCGGGATCTGGAATGAAATAAGGCGTTGTCATCCATATTCGCTGTTTAGCAGCAATCAAACCCGCGAAATACATCTCCTGAATAGCATCCCATCTTACATCGGGACCACTGGAAATGACTTGCACGAACGACGATTCTTGCACGGAATGAGATGGATAATAGCTGTGTCCAACCAATCTCTCACCGCTCACAAAGAACCAATCTGTCAAGAATGTTCGCTGTAAATCATAGACCGAATCACCCTGCAGCATGAGGTGGGTATCTCGCCAGAAACCAAGCTTCGGATCACCGCCTACGTATTCATTACCAATATTGATTCCACCTACGAACCCGACCAAGCCGTCCACAACCACGATTTTACGATGGTTTCGATAATTCAGTCGTTTATCAAAGAACGCAATCAGCGGCTTTAAGAATGGTTGAACAGCAATCCCAGCACGCTTCAATGTCTCTGTGTATGCCTTCGAAAGCGAATGACTGCCAATGCCATCGTAGGTGACCCTCACGATTACCCCTTCCTTCGCTTTTTCAAGCAAAGCTTGTTGAAATCTTAACCCTATCGCATCATCGCGGATCGTATAGAACTCGAAGTGGATATGATGTTGTGCCTTCCTTATTTCCTGCAGCATCGCCTCGTACGCCACATCCGCATTCGTGAGTACTTCAACGCGATTCCATGCTGTAATCGGTGCATGAGGCACGTGGCGCAGCCACTCACGCAGGCGTATTTCACCTGCCAAGAAGCTGTCTACACCATTTTGTGAGGCTGATCCGACTTTGGAAGTGGCGCCTTCGAACTCTCGTTTATCATCATGAGGACTGGCGAGGATGTGAATTCGCTTCCGTCTAACGTATTCCCTTGCAATGAAGATATACATAATAAATCCAATTATTGGAAAAATAAATAAAATACTTAACCATGCGACTGACTTTGCAGGCCTTTTATATTCACAAATGAGAATCGTAGCTGCCTGAAATATAAACAACAACAGCAGTAGCAGTACCCATAACAACAACACCATCTCCAGTCCCTACATCTTCATGCTGAGATAGCTTTTGCTAAGGTCTTCCGTGCTATACCTTTTCTTTCCAATACGACCCGTGCAATAAATTTTTCCAACTTTCGTAATAAAATCCTTCTGTTTCGCAGAATATAATCTACGCATTCTTATTTCTTCAACTCAGCGTAACAGGAGGTGCCTATCGCTTATGGCCAAAACACCGAAATATTTGATGAAAAGCATCCTACAAAGTCGGAAATCTCACTCATCAAGTGAAGGTCCTCCCCCGCCCACTCTGGAGCAAGCACTCGATATTCCATTCATCGAGGACCTTAAGAAAACGAAGCTCTCGCTGCTGTTAGATGAGAATCATAAATTTATCAAAGATATGTTCACGGAATGCTCCGATGTCGTTGTGAGGGAATTCGAGATTGATCCGCATATCCCAGCCCTGCTTCTATTCGTTGATGGTCTAACCAATACGGAACTACTGAACGATACTATGAAATCACTCATGCTCATTGGTGGTGGAGAAACTTCGATTGAACGCATTGCGAATGTGATTCTGCCCGTGTCTCAGACACAGATTTCCGATAATTATGGCGATTTACTCACTTCTGTCTTGGGCGGCGATGCTGCTCTGCTTGTTGAGGGGAACGCGAAAGCCATTCTGCTCGGCATCCGTGGCACAGAGAAGCGTTCAGTTGGTGAACCGGAGACAGAAACCGTCGTGCGCGGGCCGAAGGAAGGTTTCGTCGAGAGCATCCGGACGAACACTTCCATGATCCGCCGCAAGTTAAAAACACCTAAACTCAAGATGAAATCCATGTGTGTCGGCAAACAAAGCAATACGAATCTTGTCGTGTGCTATATGGATGACTTAGCCATGCCTTCATTGATTGAAGAAGTCGTCAAACGAATTGAGCAAATCAAGATTGATGCCATTCTAGAATCAGGCATGATTGAAGAACTCATTCAAGATGACGCCTATTCGCCATTTCCACAAATGCAATATACAGAGCGTCCTGACGTAGTTGCTTCCGCCTTACTTCAGGGACGGGTTGCCATCCTTACTGACGGGACCCCATTTGCACTCATCGTTCCCTTCGTCTTCATTCAAATTATGCAGACAAGCGAAGATTACTATGAACGATTCCAGATCAGCTCGCTCTTACGTATGCTTCGTTATGTCTTCATGTTTCTGTCTTTGACGACACCTGCACTTTATGTCGCAATAACGACGTACCATCAAGCACTACTACCAACAGCTTTAATGCTTAGCGTCGCTGCCTCACGGGAAGCAATCCCTTTCCCGTCAGTTGTAGAAGCCTTCATTATGGAAATTACTTTCGAGGCTTTGCGTGAGGCAGGCATTCGACTCCCTAAGGCAGTGGGCTCAGCTGTTTCCATCTTGGGCGCACTCGTCGTTGGACAGGCGGCGGTGCAGGCAGGTATCGTTTCAGCACCTATGGTCATTGTTGTATCCATTACTGGGATAGCTTCCTTCACGATTCCACGATTCAACGGGGCGATTGCCATTCGGATGCTGCGTTTTCCCATTCTCATTGCTGCCGCTATTTTTGGCTTCTACGGAATCTTCTTCTCCTTAATGATTCTTATCGGACACATGGCGAATCTTCGTTCCTTCGGTGTTCCATATTTATCACCAATCGGTCCTTTATCTGCTACAGATATTAGAGATGTGCTCATTCGTGCGCCTTGGTGGCAGCTGCAGAAGCGGCCTGAATTTATGGCCATTCAAGATAACATCAGTATGGATAATGCATTGCCGGATCAAATCAGGAAAGCCGGAGGTTTGGATGGCAGCAACATAGACCACGTACACAAAGCCAGTAAGGAGGAGCAATCAAATGATTCATCCTAAACTGCGTTTAAGAATGGTCGCCATCTTTCTATGTTCCACGACTCTGCTTACTGGCTGTTGGGATCGTACGGAGACGAATGACCTCGCATTTGTCGTTACGTCTTCCATTGATCTAGAAGATGACGGCAGATATCGTGTCGCGTATATGTTCCCGCTTCCTGGTTCTATGGGCGGGGCAAGCGGCGGAGGCGGCGGAACAGCTGGAGGAAAAAGCTATTACATTGATTCAGAGGTAGGGAACACCTTCCGCGATGCGGTCAGCAAGCTTCAAATGCGGTTGTCACGACGAATATTCCTCTCACATCGACGCACGATTGTCATTGGCGAAGAACTCGCTAAGGATGGCATCAATTCGATATTTGACGTCCTACCGCGATCACCCGAGAATCGGATGACTTGCTTCCTAGTCGTTGCGAAAGGCAAGGGCTATGACCTCTTGAAGGCTGAACCCAAGTTCGAACGATTCCCTGCAGAAACCATTCGAGAGCTGGCCAAATCACGCCAATCCATGCCTACATCTATGAAGGATGTGGGTCTGTCTTTAAGCTTCAAAAGCGACCCAATCATGAGCTATATGCAACCGCATATGGGCGATTCTGTTAAAGAGTCAGCAAATGAAATCCAAATGGCTGGTTACGTTCAATTCAAAGGGGACAAGATGGTTGGCGTCTATAAAAAGAAAGAAGCCAATGGCCTCATGTGGCTTCGAAATCAAGTGAAAGAGCAGCAACTCACGTTCCCCATGAAAGAAGGCAAAGATATTTCCATTGCCGTCATTGGAGGCAAGTCAGCTATTACACCTAAACTTCTTGAGGATAAAGTTAGATTCGACGTTCTCGTCGATGTTCGTGGAGCCATACGCGAAGACTTGTCTGATGAGGATTTATTTAAGACCGAAAACCTTCGGATCGTTGAAACCAAGTTTGCAGAGGAAATCAAACTTTGCATATTAGCGACGATTAAACAGATGCAAAAACAAGGTACAGATTCGGCTCAACTAGGTCTCATGGTTTGGCGGACTCACCCTCAGGAATGGAAAGAACACTATGAGAAGGACTGGGAACATTATTTTAAAGAAGCCGAATTCAATATTGTGGTTAAGGTCACTATTCCTGATTCCGGCGTTATTAATCGCAACGTGACCAAGGGAGGTATTTAACGATGGATGGCATCTTCATCATTAGCTTTCTCACCTTGTTAGTTGGATTCTTTCTTATGGATCGCAAAATGCTGCGGCAGGCGAAAGCGGGATACCAAATAACCTATGGTCTTGCCGTTGGCATGATTCTTGTCCTTCTCGCGACAAAATATTTTCACATCGACATACCGATGCCTCCCTATTTCTTCGTGCAAAATGTTTCTCCTTGGCTTATCCGAGTTCTTGGCATCTAAGTAGAAAGGTGGTTTCCTTATGGATAGTAAGCAAGTCATTAACCAACGCCAACTCTCCTGGCTAGCTTCTTCCATCGTGACCAGCGGAGGCATCCTCACCTTGCAAAATGAGTTAATTCGTATCAATCAAATGGACGCTTGGTTCAGCTATTTACTTTCGATTATCTATGTATTCCTGATAGCTGGTTTCTTTGGTTTTATAGCCAAACTCTATCCGCAAAGGAACATTTTTGAAATATCCAAAGAAATACTTGGCCAATGGCTAGGCACTTGTCTAAATCTGATCATTTTGTTTCATTTCTGGCAGATTGTTGTCCGTGATATTTCCTCCGTATCCAGATTTAGCTCGACACTTTTACTCCATTCAACTCCTTTGGAAATATTATTTTTACTGACTTGCTTGTTAATGATTTACTTTGGCAAAACGAGCGTAGAAGTTATAGCACGTGTAAATGATCTCTTCTACCCGTTATTCGTTATTACTATCACCATTATGCCGCTGCTCCTATCAAATGAATTCTTTTTACGGCTCGCAACGCCGGTCCTAACTATGCCGCTTCAACACTGGACTGCTAGTTCCATGCTGACACTTGGAAGTGCTGGGGATGTATTCATTCTAGGTGCTTTTCTTCATACGATTTACAATTCCAATCATGTGCGATCTGCTATTCGACATGGCTCTTTGCTTGGCTTTTTTCTACTTACCCTTATTCTATTCGCCATAATTGCCGTACTCGGACCTAGAATGCCTGCCAATTTCTCCTATCCCACTTTCAACTTGGTCCAGACCATTCATGTCACTGACTTTCTAGATCGACTTGATCTCGTCATGCTCATGATCTGGTATCCAACGGAGGCTTGTAAAATCATCGCGATTTACTTGGCACTTCTGATCGGCATCAGCTCCCTATTTAATGAACGAAATTATCCAATGATCAATAAACCCATCGGGCTTATGTTGGCTCTAACGACTTGCCTTTCTTTTAAAAGCACGACTGAGCTGCTCTCCTTTTCCAATTTCAGCTTGCCGGTCATTGTTCTGGCCTACCAGCCTTTCATCATGATTCTCCTTCTCATAGCAGGGATTCGCAAACAGCGGAGTCATTCCAAAGCATTCAACTCCTCTTCCGGCGGCACTCATGCTAAGCAGGATCCTGAACAAAATTCAGGCAAGCTCAGCCAACGTCTTTCTTACACGAATTGGTTAAGGGGAGGGAATCTATTGCTGGCCGTTTGCGTTGCTTTTGTTCTAATTGGTCTCATGTTTGGTGGAAAATCTCCGTTGATTGGAGTGATTTGCGCGATTGGATTCGGCAGCAGTCTACTCCTAACGACATTGACCACTTACATGGAGACCACGAAGCTGAAACAAGCGGAAGCAAGTAAATAGCTCGAGTTGCTTTCGTGAAATGAAATGTGGAGGAATGCTTATCGTTTAACAATGAAAAAAGCACCCGCTTCAGCGAGTGCCTAGGACAAATTAAACAGGTACGGAATGATTCATACGGCTTTTTGCAACCTTCAAATAGCCGTGTACATTGAGGTACTCACTATCATTGGTGAAACGCAATTTCATGGCCCCTGCCGCATCTTGGATATACGGTTTCAGTGCAGTAGCACCGCCACCAATTACGTAAAAGCATTGAATATCCGGGCATTTACGCCAGCGCTTCTTGATCATTTCTACCATGCGTACAGCTGCGCGACGAAAATGTTGATCAACGATTGGCCGAATATCTACTTGGCCTTCGCCAGGAAGCTGAATCGTGAACTGACGATTCTTCACCCTTTGCGCGAGCTTTGCACGACTCGGGAACAAGTGACCATAGGCATCTTCAACGTCCCGAATGATAGCATCCAAATACGTTGCGATTCCAATTTGCTCGCCATGGCTGAAATGGTTATCGATCGCCATACGTTTGATAACAGGGAAATCTGTCGTCAATGCACCGATTTCGCAAACACCAATACAGCCGTTGTATATTTCTTCGTCCTTCACTTGCAGGCTGTCGTGTGTCGCCATGTGAAACATAGCCGCAGCACCTTCAATGGAGACAGCAACTTTGCGAATCGAAACTTTAATTTTGCGATTATGGAATTGCGGTGTGGAAAGAAACGTCACTTCGTGCTCACCCAGCAGGCGATGTTCGAAGGTCTGACTATATTTTGGGAATGCACGGACAGGTAAACCTGTGCCTAATGTATATTCAACTTCGTCCACATTGCCGTAGCCAGGATTAGCCGCTTGATTCGTGAGACCCTGATAAGCCAGTGCTGTCAGTGCAACAATGAGGGATTGATCCGATAGCGCTTTATTGTCCGTATCTTCAAGTTCTAAGTTATCCTCGTGCTCCAAGGCAAGCTGCCCTACGAAATAACGTTGATTCCTTTGTGAAAGACTCGGACTGTAAATGACAACATCCAATGCTTTCCAAGGTGAATCTTCTTCCTGCAAAATGTGTCTTTCGTAGCCCGGCGCAATGATATTCGGTATCACCAGTGGTTCTCTAGACCCATCTAGCACCAGCTTAATACTATCGTTCCCTATGTCAATACCTGCAAGCTTAATCATGTGTGCCTCCACTCCAAATCTACAGCTTTCTGTAATTGTATTAGTACATTCGATCATATACGACAGGATTCCTTCCTACTTAAGACTCATTTTACTAGGACTGCTAGGCAGGAAGGCAGGTTTTTAGCAAATTATGACGAATGATGTACAGAACTTCACTTTACCAAATTCAACCATGACAGGAGTTAATCCAGCCCTTATGAAGCTCAAGTGGAAACCCAAAAAACTGACACTGGTTATCATACCAGACGCTAATCAATCAGTCGTCAGGTTTCGCATATCTCATTTAGTAGCCTATATCGCAGCAGCATGCTTTTCCTTGCTAATGTTGATTTCCATATCGATTTATTTTGTACACGCACATACCTTGAAACAGGCAAGTGATTTACAGTCGAAGCTTAGCGGTGCCAACCAGCAATGGAGTAAGGCCCTATCTTCCAAAGATGAAGCCATCGAACAATTACAAAATGAAGTGATTCAACTGTCCCAGCAAGCTGAACAGATGAAAACACAGGTCGAAGAAGTAAAGAAGCTTGAAAGTGATCTCAAATCCATCGCTGGCATTGATCCAGAACCCGGAAACAAGGCCCTTGCAAGCACCTCCACGACAGAAAAGGATAAGAAAAATGCCAATCAGCCAGTTGTTGGTGAATCTACAGCTTCAACGGGTGTAGGAGGAAGCCCTAACCCCGTCACACAAGAACTCATTCTTAAACTGGGCCAAGATACATTAGCCTCTTTTACGGCACTGAATGGCGAAGTTCAGACTTTGCAAACCAATTTGACTGCAACGAAGCAAAAAGTAGCCGATAAACAAGAGCAGCTTCGTATAACGCCAACGCTATGGCCAACAAGTACGAAGGTGGTAACCTCCCCTTTTGGCTACAGATCTGATCCTTTTACCAAAATACCGAGCTATCATTCCGGCATTGATTTCGGCGCTCACGAGAATGACCCTGTTTATGCAACGGCAGCTGGTAAGGTTGTCAGTACAGGTAAGGACATTTACCACGGTAACAACATTGTGATTGAGCATTCCAAGGGCTTACGCACCTGGTATATGCATTTAAATAAAATTTTAGTGAACAAAGGGGATTCTGTAGAAAAAGGCGGTACGATTGGTTTAGTCGGATCTACAGGCCGAAGCACAGGGGCACATCTCCACTATGAAGTACTCAAAAATGGCGAAAGTATTGATCCCAAACCTTATCTTAAATCGCTTCGAAAGGATGACAACTAACATGTTTAAAAAAACAAAAAACCTCATGAATCCTAATACAACCGATACACTGATAGGTGAGGGAACTAGCTTTGAAGGCCGCATTAAATCAGAGGCCAGCATTCGCATTGAGGGCGGAATTACTGGAGATATCGATTGCGCGGGCGACGTCATTATTGGCGAACATGGGATTGTAAAATCCAATATCGCAGCGCGGGACGTCGTTTTGGCTGGAAGCGTGCAAGGAAATATTACAACCAAAGGTAAACTAACCATCACTTCAACTGGCTCCCTGCATGGCAATATTAGCGCAGCTTCATTCATCATCGAGGAAGGCGGCGTCTTCCAAGGCAGCAGTAAAATGGAAACCAAATCTACCGTACCTGCGCCTGTACCAAACAATGAGCCTGAGACTGGAAATAGACCTGTTGCTGCACCTGAAAATATGTACAAAGGCAACACAGTGGCCATGTAACGTCCTGACCGCTAGGATTGAAGCTTCCCGCATGATATACTAGTTGGAAACTCATTTTCTAACTGATGTAGGAGAACACAAACTATGAGAGAACAATCCATCCTATTTGATCTAGATGACACGTTAGTTCATTGCAATAAATATTTTGACTTTGTTATCGATCAATTCGTTGATCTGATGTTAACCTGGTATGCTGGTCATCGACTAACTAAGCAGGACATTAAGCAAAAACAGTTACAAATCGACCTTGCCGGCATCCAAATTCACGGCTTTATGCCAGAGCGTTTTCCACAGTCTTTCGTGGAAACTTACCATTGGTTCGCACAGCATTACAACCGCCCTGTCAGCGCCAAAGAAGTGGACTGGCTCATGCAGCTCGGTCATACCGTCTATAGTTACACGGTTGAACCTTATCCCCTGATGAATGAGACCCTGGAGAACCTTCAACAAGCGGGCCATCGTTTATATCTTTACACAGGCGGCGATGTGTCCATCCAGATGAAGAAAATCAAGGATGTTGGCCTCGACGCATTTTTCCAGGATCGCATCTTCGTTACCGTTCATAAGACACGCGAATTTATGAACACGCTGGTGCAGGAACAAAGCTTTGACCGTCAGCACACTTGGATGATCGGAAACTCGGTCACGACCGATGTTTTGCCAGCGCTGCATGCGGGTATCCATGCGATTCACATCCCCGTTGCGGATGATTGGGTATTTAACAACGGGACGATTGATATCACACCGCAAGGCGCATTTTACCAACTGCCTTCTCTTTTGGAAGTGCCAGAGGCGATTCATTCGTATATTCAGAAATAAAAAGAACGATCCCCCGGTGAAAGCTGAACCGGAAGGATCGTTCTTTTGTTGTTAAGCCGCGACATCGCGTCTGCGGAATATTTCCCAGGAAAGTACATTGAATAGTAAGAAATACAGAACAAGCATGGTAATCGAGAAGCCCATCGTCATTCCCTCTGCTAACGGCCTATCCTCCAGATACGGCGTAAGATCTGTATTCGCGAATAAGAAGTATTTGCCCCACGTATACCGCAGGAACAGCAACGTAATCACTTGGCCAGCGAACATGATGAAAATGCTGAGTCCGATTGCAAGGGAAGCGCTGCGAAACACGGTCGAAATCATAAAAGCCAGTGTAACAATCATCACAAGCTCAATTAATTTAAACCCATAGGTTGCAAACACATACAGCAGCATGTTTTTCTCCTGCACCTGCCCTGCCGCATTGACAGTTAGATGTGGAAGGCTCAACCGCTCAAAACCATACGAGAAGCCGTACACGATCAAGGCCGTGATGAACAAGAGGACCAGAAGCGTAGCTGCAAAAAGTAAGGTTGTCAGATACTTCGACAATAAGATTTTGGATCGACTAGCTGGCCGAATGAGCAACAACTTGATGGTTCCCCACGTAAATTCCCCTGCCACCATATCTCCTGCGATAATAACCGTGAACAGCGTAACCAGAATGACCAGACTAGAAGCAGTGATCATGCCCCCCCATAACGTGTTATCAATAGGCGGGTAGTCATGGTCCAGCATATATTGCTGACGTGCACTTTCTTCACGCATCTGCTTCTTAAAACTATCTGGAACATCTGGATTCGCAAGCTCAGTCTTATTATGTTCAACGGTTTCTGCTGCTCTGGTCTTCCAGCTATCATCTTGTTGTTTATCCGAATGTGTTAACACGCCTGTCAGTACGACAATCACAATGAGTAAAATCATGAGAATCCATGTTCGAAGCCGACTATAAATTTTCATATGCTCATTCTTGATGAGATTAAGCAATAGGATCACTTCCCGTCATTTCCAAAAATTGATCTTCCAGCGACTTCGCCGTTTTGCGAATGCCATATACCGCAATACCTGCCTCAACGAATCGCCTATTCCACTCGGCCGTTTCTTGCTTGTCGAGATCCATGACAAGTTCGTTGTCAACGATTTCTACTTGCATGCGTTGTTCGGAGGCTAGCTTCATCGCTTGCTCTACCGTTTCTACTTCGAAGACGACCCGCTGCTTGCCATCCTCCTGAACATATTCCTTGATAAGTCGAACATCCACTAATTTGCCATTTTGGATTATGGCTACGCGGTCACACATGAGCTCCATTTCTGCCAATAGGTGAGAGGAAACGATAACTGAAATCCCTTCATCACGGGTTAGCTTTCGCAAATGATCGCGAAGCTCACGTATCCCTGCAGGATCCAATCCATTGGTAGGCTCGTCTAGTATCAGAACAGACGGCTTATGCAGCAGCGCTTGTGCGATGCCTAGTCGTTGACGCATGCCCAGGGAGTACGTTTTGACCTTGTCATGAATACGATTCGACATCCCGACAAGATCAATAACCTCATCAATCCGATTCTCGTCAATACCTGGAATCATCCGGGCATAATGCACTAAATTTTTATATCCACTTAGAAATTTGTACATTTCCGGATTTTCTACAATCGCGCCAATATGGCGAATCGCTTGCTCAAAATGAGTCCGAATGGAATACCCGCCAATGCGTATATCCCCTTCTGAGATCGACATGAGACCGACCATCATGCGGATTGTTGTCGTTTTGCCCGCGCCGTTCGGCCCGAGAAAGCCGAAAACCTCGCCGCGTGGTACATCGAAACTTAACTTATCAATAATGGTTTTGGAACCAATGCGTTTAGAAATCTGATCCACCTGTACGATGGGTGTAAGAGCCTCTTGTGATGCTGGCATTCGACATCTCCTCTCTTCTAACTCCAATATAATCCAATCCTACCTTACTTCCTTTGTCATGCCTAGTCATAAAATCTCATTCGAACCTTTCTGGTAAGCAGCACGGATTACGGTCATATAGAATCATATGACTGCGTTCACTATGGCTTTTTCCTTTTTTTATGTACAATGGAAAGATAAGACCTGCCAGTAAAGGAGCTCATCTATGATCCAACGAAGACCGTGGCACGGTGTAGAATGGTCCCTGTTCATCGTCTTAACCGGTGCTGCACTGCTTGGTTTACTTTATAGCTGCCTTCACATCTATGAGCAACCATTCTCACAAATCCTATTAACCATATTGGCTATTTTGCTATCCTATGGGGCTCCATTTTTATTCTGGCGACCCCATTATATCAATTCGACTGGGTACCCCATTGCCGTTCTGCTGACCGGGATCCCTCTGCAAATTTACTTGGCTTGGATGGAGCAAGATGCCCTACTTACCATTAATTGCCCAATTATGGTCATTGGATTCCTCGCCGACCGAAAAAATGCGTGGTGGACCGCCCCTATCTTCATGTTAGGGATGCCTGTCACTTACTTTTTCCTGCTCCACAGCGACACTGGTGTCGGACAGCTATTTAGTGTAATCCTCAATGCCGTCCTCTTCTTCGCAATTGGACTTAGCTTGCAACGTGCCGTTACTTCCAACGAGAAGACGGAGAAGCTGCTAGGGGAGAACCAACGTCAGTATCATTTAATTCATGAGCAAAATAACGTACTAGAGCAGTATGCGAATCAGATCGAACAGCTCACTTTAATGGAAGAACGTAATCGGATGGCACGTGAGCTGCATGATACGGTTGGTCATACGTTTACCTCCGTTATTATGGGGATGGACGCTATCTCTTATCTCATCGAAGTCTCACCAGAGACAGCGAAGCAGAAGCTCGACGTCCTACGCAATGTGACTAGAGGCGGTTTAGAAGAAGTTCGCCGTAGCATTCATCAGATGGTCCCACAAGAGGGAGATATGCTGCTTTCCCAGCAGCTATCCCGTCTAGCCAATGAGTTTGCGCTGCACACGGGTACACAGATTCATTTCACAACGGTTAGTGATGAATTCGAGATCCCTGAACAAACCAAGCTTTCACTCGTTCGCTGTCTGCAGGAATCCTTGACGAATGCCAAACGTCACGGGAAAGCAACCTCCATTGAGATTGTGCTCACTTATGCCGAAGACCAAGTCTCCCTTCGCATCGAAGATGATGGCATCGGTACCAATCAATTGAAAATGGGCTTTGGCATTACTGCAATGCAAGAGCGGATATCTGCGCTGCAAGGCACCTTGCAGGTACGCTCCCTACCTGAACAAGGAACCGTGGTTCATTGTTTCATTCCCGTAAAACGATTTCCAACCTTTTAATCCCTGTAAGGAGGACTCCCTATGACCGTCAATCAAGCCCCGCTCAAATTGCTCCTGGTCGATGATCAGGATTTAATACGTGAAAGCTTACACATCGTCTTGGGTATGGACCCGGATATTGAGGTAGTCGGCCTAGCTGAAAACGGCCAAGTCGCGGTCCAGCTATGTAAAGAGGCACAGCCCGATGTCGTATTGATGGACATTCACATGCCAATCATGGATGGTGTTGAGGCCACACGCCAAATCAAAATCGCTTGGCCGCACATCCGCGTCGTTATTTTAACCACTTTTCAGGAAATTGGTTACGTTGTAGACGCACTTAGTGCAGGAGCTGAGGGCTATTTGCTCAAAGCTATTCATCCCAAAGAGCTAGCCACGGGGATCAAATGGGTTCATCAAGGCGGTACATTAATTCCGCATGACATTGCCAAAATGCTCGTTCAACAAGCACGTGACGGTGGAAGCGGGACTTCCTCTGAAGGAAAAGAAGAGACTGTCCGTGCAGAGACCTACGGGCTTAGCGAACGCGAATTGCAAGTGCTCCATAGTATCGCCGATGGTCTCAACAACCGTGAGATCGCCGAGAAACTCTTTCTTTCTGAAGGTACCGTAAAAAACTACATCTCCAACATTTATTCAAAAATGGATGTTCGCGACCGTGTTCAAGCATCAAAGAAAGCACATGATGAGGGAATTCTGTAAGGCAATATATACAGCCACGGGTAAACAAAAAACCGCTCTTCACAATGAAGAAGCGGTCTTTGTGCATCTTATTCAAACAGCTTTTCGAGAAAGCCCTTTTTCCTTTTGCGAATCTTGCCGTAGCTCTTCACTCTAGAGAATGGCAGCTGCGTATCTGCCACTTTCGTGTCCGCCAACGCTTCCTTCTGGGGGCTGGTCTCTTCCGAAGTCATAGCAGCTTGCTGCAACTCCATCCCATCTTCTTGATTTGCTGCATGTTGATGCACAATGATGGTATTAACCAACTGCTCATGCAGTTTGTTCTCGAGTTGGTGCCTACATAGTCGGAGAAATTGCTCTTGCTGTCTATTCTGGAGTTCAAACTGCTCATGAAGTTGTGCCTGAAGCTCTTCTACCTGCTTAGAAAGAAGCATAACAGCCTTTTGCAAAGAATTTAGATCCTGCCCTTTGAGCGGCTCATCTTGCTCACTCTCCTCATTCCCTGCTAGTAATGCCTCTAGTTCCGCCGGTGTTATGAACTCTTCCTTCTTCATGTGCTTTCCTCCATTCCGTACATCTTGGTGTCCCTGCTTGGACTACACTTTCTCCTATTGTACATGAGAATGAAAAAATGTTCACGTTTATATAGTCCTATAAGGCGAGTTACTCATCACTATCTCCACTATCCCCTTCACTCAGGTTACAATTCCCTGACTAACCTTCGACAACTGGTTCTTCTGAGCCAAAGGGATAGTGGCATGAAACAAAGAACTGCCTGCAAGTAGAATCTCTACCTGCAAGCAGTCCACACTAATCATCTTATGGTAAATTCGAAGATCCCATCAAGAATCGGTCCACTTCACGCGCGACCGCGCGACCTTCATTAATCGCCCAAACCACGAGACTTTGCCCACGACGCATGTCGCCTGCAGCGAAAACGCCATCAACGTTCGTAGCAAACTTCCCGTAGTCCGCTTTCGCATTAGAACGCTCGTCTTTGGCAACGCCGAGCTGATCCAAAACAGTGCTTTCTGGTCCCGTGAAACCCATCGCAATCAACACCAGCTGCGCTGGATACACCTTCTCGCTGCCAGGCACTTCAACAGGTACGAAAGCACCCTTCTCATTCTTTTGCCACTCGATTAGAACCGTATGCAGCTCCTTCAAGTTGCCGTTCTCATCCCCCACGAATTTCTTCGTGTTAATCAAGTACGTACGCGGATCCTCACCTTGCAGCGCAGCCGCCTCTTGTTGACCGTAGTCCACTTTCAAGACCTTCGGCCATTCTGGCCAAGGGTTGTTCGCTGGTCGTGTCTCCGGCGACTTCGGCATGATCTCGAACTGCGTCACGCTCTTACATTTATGACGGATGGACGTACCCACACAGTCCGTTCCCGTGTCACCACCACCGATGACGATAACATCTTTGCCTTCAGCGGAGATGAATTCACGATCCCCATGCTCAGAATCCAGCAAGCTCTTCGTATTCTTGCTCAGGAATTCCATCGCTAGATGCACACCCCCGAGCTCCCGACCCTCGATCGGAAGATCGCGGCCTTTCGTAGCTCCGCCGCACAGGACAATCGCATCGAATTCTTCTTGCAGCTTCTCGATCGGGTAGTTCACACCGACGTGAGCACCCGTGATGAAGGCTACGCCTTCGGCTTCAAGCAGATCTACACGGCGCTGGACGTACTTTTTGTCCAGCTTCATATTTGGGATACCGTACATCAGCAAGCCGCCAATGCGGTCTGCCCGTTCAAATACGGTAACCCAATGCCCGGCTTTGTTCAGCTGCGCTGCTGCCGCAAGCCCGGAAGGACCTGAACCCACAACCGCAACCTTCTTGCCCGTGCGCGTTTCCGGCGGTTCAGGCTTGATCCAGCCCTCATCGAAGCCCTTGTCGATGATCGCTTTCTCAATGCTTTTGATCGTAACCGGTGTATCTTTCAAGCCTACTGTACAAGAGCCTTCGCAAGGCGCTGGACAAACACGGCCCGTAAATTCCGGAAAATTATTCGTTTTGTGCAGACGATCCAAAGCTTCACGCCATTGACCGCGATACACGAGATCATTCCACTCGGGAATGAGGTTATTCACTGGGCAACCAGCGGCCATGCCGCTGATTAATGCCCCTGTATGGCAGAAAGGAATCCCGCAATCCATACAACGGGAACCTTGCGTCTGTAATTTATCTTGTGTGAGCGGTGTCGCAAACTCTTTCCAATGGCCGATTCGGACCAGGGGAGATGCTTCGGATGCCACTTCACGAGCATGTTCTATAAAACCGGTTGGTTTACCCATTTACGTTTAATCCCTCCTGAGTTCTTGAGTTTGTTAATTTCCACCTACGCGGGAAACATCTCGCATATTCGCCTCGAAAGCAACCATGACTGCTTCTTGTTGGCTAAGACCGGAACGTTTCACCTTTTCGATGGCATCAAACATCCGTTTGTAGTCCTTCGGTATAACCTTCACGAACTTCCAAACGTACTCATCCCAGTGCTGAATAACCTGGTGGGCAACGCTGCTATCCGTAAATGTGGCATGATGCTGGATCATCGTTTTCAACTCATTCATCTCATACGTTTCTTCCAGCTGCTCTAGGTAAACCATCTCTTTGTTCACTTTACTTTGGAAGTCACCCTTCTCATCCAATACGTAGGCGATACCGCCCGACATACCAGCTGCAAAGTTGCGTCCAGTTGATCCTAGAACAACGACACGACCACCTGTCATGTACTCACAACCATGATCGCCAACGCCCTCGACGACGGCACGCACACCACTGTTTCTCACGCAGAAGCGCTCGCCCGCGATACCACGGATATAAGCATCCCCATCGGTTGCGCCGTAGAAGGCTGTATTTCCAATAATCACGTTCTCTTCCGGTACAAATGAAGACTTGCTCGATGGGAAAATGGCCAGCTTACCGCCGGATAATCCTTTTCCTACGTAGTCATTGGCATCTCCTTCGAGGGAGAGTGTGATCCCCTTCGGTACGAAAGCACCAAAGCTTTGACCTGCTGAGCCTTCAAAATGCAAACGAATCGTATCGTGCGGCAAACCTTCTACGCCATGACGACGTGTCACTTCACTGCCCACGATCGTTCCGACAACACGGTTCACGTTCGTAATCGGCAGAACCGAATGAACGTGCTCTTTGCGCTCGATGGCTGGCTCGCAAATCTCAAGCAGCTTCGTCATATCAATGGAGCGATCCAAGCCGTGATCCTGCGCCATTGAGCAGAAACGACCGACATCTTCACCCATATCCGGTTGATGCAAGAGTGGCGAAAGATCGATGCCTTTGGCTTTCCAATGCTCGACTGCCGGTTTGGACTCCAGGATATCCGTGCGTCCAACCATTTCCTCGATCGTGCGGAAGCCAAGCTCTGCCATCATTTCACGCACATCGTTCGCGATGAAGGTCATGAAGTTCACGACATGCTGCGGATCTCCAGCAAATTTCTTGCGAAGCTCCGGATTTTGCGTAGCGACCCCAACCGGACAAGTGTCCAAGTGGCAGACGCGCATCATCACGCAGCCGATTGTAATCAACGGCGTTGTTGCGAAGCCGAACTCCTCGGCACCGAGCAGGGCAGCGACTACAACGTCGCGTCCTGTCATCAGCTTGCCATCCGTCTCGACGACGATACGGCTGCGCAGGTTGTTCAGCACGAGTGTCTGATGCGTCTCCGCCAGACCGAGCTCCCACGGCAGTCCCGCGTGACGAATACTCGTCTGCGGCGACGCGCCTGTTCCTCCATCGTAGCCGGAGATAAGGACTACGTCCGCTTTCCCCTTGGCTACGCCGGCAGCAATCGTGCCAACACCCACCTCGGATACCAGCTTAACGCTGATTCGTGCCCGCGGGTTGGCATTCTTGAGATCGTGGATCAGCTCTGCGAGATCCTCGATCGAATAAATATCATGATGCGGCGGCGGCGAAATCAAGCCTACGCCTGGCGTAACACCGCGAACCTCGGCTACCCAAGGGTACACCTTGGTTCCCGGGAGCTGACCGCCCTCGCCGGGCTTCGCGCCCTGCGCCATCTTGATCTGAATCTCGTCAGCATTGACGAGATAATGGCTCGTGACGCCGAAGCGGCCGGACGCCACCTGCTTAATGCTGCTACGGCGAAGATCGCCGTTCGCATCCGGTGTGAAACGTTCCGGATGCTCTCCGCCTTCGCCGGTATTGCTCTTGCCGCCGATGCGGTTCATCGCAATCGCGATCGTTTCGTGCGCTTCTTTGGAGATGGAGCCGTAGGACATGGCTCCCGTCTTGAAGCGCTTAAAGATCGATTCGATTGGCTCTACCTCTTCGATCGGAATCGGTGTACGTCCTGCTTTGAAGCTCAGCAGTCCGCGCAAAGCCATATATTTCTCGTCTTCACGTTTGACGAGCTTGGAGAAATTCTTATACATGCCGTAATTGTTGCTGCGAACAGCAGATTGCAAGGCATGCACTGTTTCTGGGGTATAAATGTGATCTTCCCCATCTCTACGCCACTGCAAATCCCCGCCTGTATCTAGCACGCGATCGCGCCCCTCTTGCTCAGAGAACGCACGGCTGTGACGCATCAGGGCTTCCTTCGCTACCATTTCGATGCCGATACCACCAACCGGTGTGTACGTCCAAGTGAAGTAGCTGTCTACCAGCTCTTGGCTCAAGCCGATTGCTTCAAAGATTTGCGCCCCGCGATAACTCTGAATGGTGGAAATCCCCATTTTTGCTAACACTTTGACGACACCCTTTGTAACAGCTTTGATGTAGTTGTAGGTTGCCTTCTCATGATCAACGCCAACAAGCTGTTTGCGCTGAATCATATCATCCAGCGTTTCTAGCGCTAGATACGGGTTAATCGCACCTGCTCCATAGCCAAGCAACAGAGCAAAATGATGCACCTCACGCGGTTCACCAGACTCGACAAGCAAGCTGACCTTCGTACGTGTACCTTGACGGATTAAATGGTGATGCAAGCCTGATGTTGCGAGGAGTGCCGGAATCGGCGCCTTCGCACTATCTACACCACGGTCAGAAAGAATGATCAGTGTTGCGCCATCCACGATGGCTTGATCAGCAGCCGCATACAAGTCCTGCATCGCGCTCTCAAGCCCAGCTGTCCCTGCCGCCGCTTCGAAAAGCGTAGACAATGTCACTGTTTTGAAGCCATCGCGCTGAATATGGCGCAGCTTTGCCAATTCTTCGTTGGAGAGAAATGGCGATTTCAACCGAATTTGACGACAGCTTTCCGGCTCTGGCTTAATCAGATTGCGCTCAGGTCCAATCGTTGTGCCCTGCGCGGTAATGATTTCCTCGAAATTCGCATCAATTGGCGGGTTCGTTACTTGCGCGAACAATTGTTTGAAATAGTTATACAGCAATTGCGGACGGTCCGAAAGCACGGCAAGCGGTGCATCCGTACCCATAGAACCAATCGGATCCACACCTGTTTTGCCCATAGGCTCAAGGGTCTTACGCAATTGTTCGAAGGTATAACCAAACGCTTGCTGACGCTGAAGAATCGTGTCATGGTCAGAGCCAAGTACAATTGGCGCATCTTCCAAATCCTCTAAGGAAACGAGATGCTCATTCAACCAATCCCGATACGGCTGTTCGCTAGCAATGCCGCTCTTGATTTCTTCGTCGGTCACAATGCGGCCTTCAACCGTATCTACGAGCAGCATACGTCCCGGTCTTAAACGGTCTTTGTACAAAATGCGCTCTGGCTCGATATCCAGCACGCCTACTTCAGAAGCAAGTACGATGAAATCGTCTGTCGTAACATAGTAACGTGACGGACGCAGACCATTGCGATCCAAAATCGCTCCGATTTGACTGCCATCTGTGAAAGCAATCGCAGCAGGACCATCCCATGGCTCCATCAAGGTGCTGTGATATTCGTAGAACGCTTTCTTCTCATCATCCATACCTTCATGTTTGGACCATGGCTCTGGCACCATCATCATGGCAGCATGCGGCAAGGAGCGACCGGAAAGCATCAGAAACTCTAGTGTATTATCAAACATTTGGGAATCGGAACCATCCGTATCAATAACAGGAAGAATACGACCAAAATCTTCGCCAAATAACTCCGAATCACACATCGCTTGACGCGCGTGCATCCAGTTCACGTTGCCACGCAGCGTATTGATCTCACCATTGTGGATCAAATAGCGATACGGATGCGCACGTTCCCAGCTCGGGAAGGTGTTCGTACTGAAACGCGAGTGAACAAGAGCTAAGGCAGAGTCTACCTTTTCGTCTTGCAATTCCACGTAATAGGCATCCACTTGTTCGGGAGTTAACATCCCTTTATATACAATCGTTCTGCTAGACAAGCTAGAATAGTAAAATTGCGATTGCGCGTGAGATACTTTGATAGCGTTTTCAGATAACTTACGAATAATATAAAGCTTGCGCTCAAAATCAAGATTCGTTGCCGTATCCGCACTTTGGCCGATAAATACCTGACGAACATATGGCTCCGCTGATTTCGCAGAATCTCCTAATGAACTGTTATTTGTTGGAACCGTTCTCCAGCCAAGAAACTGTTGACCTTCTTGTTTGACTATTCGCTCAATTGTACTTTCGCACGCTTGACGAGCTTCTAACTCCTGAGGTAAATACACCATACCTACGCCATAATTTCCTGCGCTTGGTAATTTAATATTTTCTTGTTCACAAGCTGATTGAAAATACGTATCCGGAATCTGCATCAAAATGCCTGCTCCATCTCCCGTATTCTGCTCACAACCTTGCCCACCGCGATGATCCAAATTACAAAGTACACGAAGCGCTTGCTTAACGATGGCATGTGATTTGACACCCTTAATATTGGCAACAAAGCCAATCCCACAGGCATCATGCTCATTCCTCGGATCGTACAATCCCTGTTTGGGAGGTAATCCTTTAATAGTCATGTTTTGCAACCTTTCTTCCCTCGTTATTCACTGGACTTTGTTAACCGCCTGCTTTAAAGTGCTAAAAAGCAAAAATTCGAAGCAACATATTTCGACTACAACCGCAATAAGTAGAGGAAATATTCTCAATATTTTTTCTATTATATTAACACTTGGTTTCTTATAGTTCAATTTAAAAATATTTAAATTGAAAAGGTTTTCATTTTAATAGAATCGCCATTAAAATCATATTGTATAGGCACGGTTATTTATTGGGTTTCCTATATAAATACGACAGGCTATGCATGTGATAGCACAATTTCTATGTTTCATGCTATGATAGCTAATACCGCTGCAAGAACAACATCCAGATTCCACATCTTAGGAGGAGCTCTGTTTGAGTATACAGCATACTTTTGGGGACGGCTTGATTAGAGAGCCTCTTTACCAATGGCAGCTAGAAGCCCATCCGGTTGAAATTGAGCTTTTCCGCTCTAAGCCGGTACGCCGCCTTAAATTTTTACATCATTTTGGAGCATCAGCTCTGTTTTCACCACTTACACATTCACGATTCGAACATACGGTTGGCGTTTGGTCACTCATGGCCCACTTTTGCCCAGAAGAACCGCTTCTGCGCATCGCGGCATTACTCCATGATATCGGGCACCTGCCCTTCTCCCATGCGGTTGAGCGGACGCTTGGATACAATCATCATCGTCATACGGAGCAATTGATCGGACAAGGCGTCATCGCCGATATCTTAATTAAACATGGCATCTCACCACAGTCTATTATTGATCTTTTGAAGCTAGAGACGCCACTTACGAACAAATCAACGATTCTTGGACTTGATCATCTAGATAGCTTTCTGCGTGATACGTATTATGCGGGTCTGCAGACACTGCCACCATCGGAGATAGTTAAAGGGCTGCGCTTACGAGGTCCCTATATTGAAGCAGATGAGCCTTCAGCCGCGGCACTTGTTGATGCCATCGTCGAAGATCATCGACTTTTCTTGAACCCTCAGTTTCTAGCCATGGATGCGCTGCTGGCGAAAGCAACAGCCCATCACTGTGAGTCTAACCCAGACATGCGGGATCGTATTCCAGCACTTATGGATCATGAATTAATCCAGGAGCTGCTTCAGAGTAACAATGCTACGGTAAGGGAAACCATTCATGTGCTCATGTATGAGCCTCACCGCATTCAAGTTACACAGCAACCTGTCCCAGGCAGTATCGAGGTTAAGATCGGCAAGGTTTACAAAAAACAACCCTTAATCGGTGAAAAACTCGCCTCTGAGGTGAGCTTCCAAGCCGCTGTTAAGCTCAATGAGTTGGATAGCATGGCCGCGACTTACTTTTTTACCATCTAACTTTTATTATGAAATCAACTATCTTACATCCGCAGAAGGGACTGTCCCAGCTTGGCAAAATTGTACTTTCGTTATGGCACGATGAATAGCGGTAAATCCATTGAAGTCTTACGTGTTGCTCATAATTATGAAGAACAAGGCAAAAAAGTACTTCTCCTCACTTCCGTTATGGACGATCGCTTCGGCGTTGGTAAAGTCGCTTCCCGAATCGGTATGCAAAAAGGGGCCATCGTTGTAGACGAGCATCTGGATATGGTCGCCCTCGCGCAGACCGAGCGTCCGAACTGCATTTTGGTCGATGAAGCACAGTTCTTGAACAAAACCCAAGTCTCTCAGTTGATTGAAGTCGTCGATGAACTGGATATTCCTGTTATCGCTTACGGACTTCGCGCTGATTTCATGGGACAATTATTCGAAGGCAGCAATGCACTCTTGGCTGTCGCTGATACAATCGAGGAAATTAAAACCGTTTGTTGGTATTGTGATAAAAAGGCGATCATGAATATGCGCTGCAAAGATGGTGTTCCTATTTTCCATGGCGAGCAGATTCAAATTGGCGGTAACGAAAGTTACGTTCCCGTATGCCGCAAATGCTATGCCTCCAAAAAGAAAGCTGCGCACATCTAAAGTATGGATAGGGTATGTGCAAAGAAAGGTGAGTTCCTTGCGTAAAAAACGGATTCTGCTATTATCCGAGGGCTTCGGGAAAGGTCATACACAAGCTGCTCATGCGCTTTCTGGCGAGCTAAGGCAATCCTCATCAGACATGATAACCCGCGTGATCGAGCTTGGCGCTTTTTTGCATCCTACCTTAGCACCTTGGGTCTTCTCGGCATACCGCCGCACGGTAACATCACAACCCAGACTGTACGGTATGCTCTATCGACATCACTATAATAAAAGGCCGAGTCGTGTAGCCAGTCTTGTGCTGCATCGCATCTTCTATTCACGGACGAAAACCGTCATCAAGCAATTAAAGCCGGACTTGATCGTCTGTACGCATCCATTCCCAAGTATTATTGTCTCTAGGCTTAAACGTGCAGGACTGGACATACCGCTTTTCACCGTAATCACCGATTATGATGCGCATGGCACCTGGATTGATTCGGCTGTAGACAAGTATCTCGTATCGACACCACTTGTTCGGGAACGTCTCATGGACAGCGGCGTTCCCGACAAGCGGATTGAAGTAACAGGTATTCCCGTCCACCCTAATTTCCGAATGGCGCATAGCAAGGAACATATTCGTCAGGAATTTGGTCTCAAAGCAATGCCAACCGTTATGGTCATGGGCGGTGGCTGGGGTGTTTTTAAGAAAGAAGAAAAAGAAGAGATGCTGACTTATTTAGCGAGCTGGAGCAAAGATATTCAGCTGCTGATTTGTCTCGGCACGAACGAGAAAGCACGCCTCCAGCTGCTGGAGGAAGACGCCTTTCGTCAGCCCAATGTCCATCTCCTTGGCTATACAACCGAAATCAGCAAGCTAATGGATATCTCCGATCTGCTGATTACGAAGCCAGGCGGGATGACATGTACAGAGGCGATGGCCAAAGGTATTCCTATGCTGTTCTACAGCCCGATTCCCGGACAGGAAGAGAAAAACTGCACTTATTTTCAGGAAAATGGCTACGGACAACGCATTACATCGCTTGCGATGATTGACCACTGGTTCAAACTGCTGCTCGAGCAACACCCCGAGCTCGTTCAACGTAGAACCGACATCCGTGAAGGCAACAATGAGGAAGAAAGCAGCAGCGCGGCTGCGATCATTGCCTATTTGGAGCAGTCGGACAACCGTTCCTATATTCAGGCATCATCAAAAACACCGCTCATACAATGGTAGTATCCATTGTAAGGGCGGTGTTTTGTTATGAATCCCATTCACCGATTCGGCAAGCAGGCTATATTTGGCTATTTAGTGATCTGGTTTGTCGGCAGCCTATGGATGATGGGTGTGCTAGGGAGTGGATCCTTTGAACGTAAATTAATGGGCGTCGATTTTGCCATCTATCATGAGTATGCCTGCTTTGGGTTCGCAGGTGCGCTTGGTGGTGCGTTGTACGGCTTACGCATGTTCCACGAGCATTATCAGGAGCTTACCACGCAGTGGATCTACTGGTACCTTATGCGGCCAATTCTTTGCTTCGGCTCCGCGATTATCACGATTATTCTTTTCGAAAGTGGCATCATGCTGCTAGAAGTCGGCGACTCTATGTCAGCGCGGATCAGCATCGCCTTTCTGACTGGTTACGGCTACGGGAAGTTCATGGAGAAGCTGCGTGACCTCACTTCGACCTTCTTTAACGGCAAGAATACGAATGGGACGAACGAGAACGGGAATGGCAACGGGAGCGATACGCCTACGAAGTGAGTGGGCGGACCCGGGGCCGTCCGTGAATACCGATTAACACTGACCCGTCAGCTTCAAAGTGCGTTTCACAAACCGCGCGGCAAACACTTTGAGCGCAGCATAGTCGGAAACGTTAATCTCGTATTGATGTTCTGTCAGACATTGGCGCAGTTCGTCAATGGTCTTGCAATCCTTGTATAAGTTGTTTTTAACACAACCAAACTGCACGGGCAAGTGCGAGTCACTCCCGCAAACAACGGGTTTACCCAATTGTTGCCCTAATTGCTGCAACCTTGCAAACGTATCTTTCTGTTTAGCCACATCTTTCCCGTTCAGGTCAAACGCATCAAACCGTTGTAATTGATCATCGCGCAAATGGGTCAGAGGAGTTGAAATGCGTGTAGGATGAGCCCCTATTTTAAGCACATTGAATTGCTCGGCAGTGCCCAATACGTCCTCGAATGTGGGAAACTTGGATTTCTCTGTCTTCGTTGCAAATTGTTTGTGAATTGTACGAATGTCCTCGCGGTTGCCAATTAATAGAATATGCCCCTTCTCTCGAATATCCACTTCCATCCCAGGGAACACCTTAAAGCCATCTACATCATAGTAATCATCGCGATACGTGAAGTGCTGATCCAGCGTATTGTAAATGTCCTCATAGCGTTTTGTGTTAAAATGCTCCGTTAAGGCTAGCGCATCCAAACCGTTTTTTTGTGCGCTGCGTACCATTTTCATAAAATATTCGATTGAAAAATCAATCTTTTTGGACATCTTCGTATGTGTATGGAAATCGATCCACATGAGCTTCTCCTCTTTTCTAATTACATATAGACAATCGTCCCAACGATGTAGATACCTGCTAGATACAACACAGTAGCACCAATAAAAACAGCATCTTTATACGACAATTGCAAATAGGACAACTTCATTCTTTTGGCCTCTTTACTATGAAGTGAATACGTAAATCCTTTCACCTCAAGCGCCTCTACCGTCGTACGTGTTCGTTTGGCCGTATTCAGCAGCATCGGATAGAAGGCTAAGATCGCAATCTTGCAAAGATAGAACAACTTTCTCCCTCTTCCTTCGGGCATACGCCCTCTAAGCCGATAGGAATAAATAATATGCTGATATTGTTCGATTAAGATGGGAATCATGCGGTATCCATAAGAAATTCCAAAGCATACTTGTGCGGGCACACCCAGACTTAACAGCGCATCGCTGAATTTCTCAGGATTGAGACTTGTAAACACCGCGACACTTACTAATGCTACAGACAGTAACTTTAACGTCAATGTAATCATCGCTGTAAAAGCTTCTAAATCTCCGCCAAGGACGAAAGCAAGAACAACCAAATACAACAAGTTGCTTACGGTGCTGATGGCCATTAATCCCATGACAAGTCCGCTAACGCGCGAAATCAGAGCCAGTACGAGCATCGTAATAAATAAGATGATAAGTAGCGCTTGATTATAGATAAACCAAGGAATGATGGCGAAAAGCATATACCATAACAAAAGCACGCGTGGATCAAACTTGGTTAAGAACGTTGTATTAGGTACATAGACGATTTTAAGCAGTGTCAGCTTCAGCCGCTCGATCGATAGATGCGCTAACATCTTGTTGATCATAATTCACTTCCTCTCTACGCAATCGCTGTCTGTCGCAAAACGCATCTACACTTAATGCAGGCGGATGCATACCCATTGTAAGGCTAAGTGATACGATTTGTGGAGGCTGCAGCCCCGCCTTGCTCATGAGTATCGGATCAGTGAATAGCGCTTGCGCTGTCGTGTCTGCCAACACGGCCCCCTGACCAAGTACAATTATGCGATTCGACCAGTCCGCTGCAAGCTGCATATCATGGGTCGCGATCACAACGGTTTTCACTTTACTGTCGACGTGTGAAAGCATAGTCACAACTTGCTTGCGACTAGCTACATCTAGACTTGCCGTTGGCTCATCAAGCAACAGCAGTTCTGGGCGCATGCCCATACCAATTGCAAGCGAGGCCCTTCGCTGTTGCCCACCGCTGAGTAATCTGCCATCGAACTCTTGTATGTCCTTCAGACGAAAATCTTCGAGCAATTGATCCACGTGCTGATTGTAATCAGGAACTTGGCGTGCCCTCTGGAAAAAAGCAATATCAGAACGTATGTTATCCGAAATGAACATTTCCTCCGGTTGCTGATAAATGAAGGCCACTTGCTCGGCTAATTGCTCTGGCGTCACCTTGCTGGTATCTGTACCCAGCACACGCACAGTCCCTTCCGATGGTTTCAGTAATCCAGTAATCAACTTCAGAAGCGAGGATTTTCCCGCCCCATTCCCACCTACAAGCGCAATACGTTCACCCTCATAGAAATCAAGGTTAATCCCATTAAGAATCGTTTTATGGGAACGTTCTACCGTTAGATACTGTTGTGAAACATTGTGAAACTGGGCAATTATTCCGCGTTTTTCTTTGAGAACAAGATTCCCATCATTCGATTCAACACGGTGCTGTGAGTCTAAAGCGCCATACCGATACTGAAATGCGTCTGCGCCTTCCAAAAGCCGCACGGGATAAGGTTTACGATCCGGCTGAAGCTGGTAAGCAGCTTGTGTAACCTGAGGCGGATAAATGTTACGTGCCAGTAAAGCCTCCACTTCATTGAGCGCACTAGTCGTTTCCTTTTTCCATACCAATGTACCTTGATCCATGAGAATGGCATGCTTGCAATAATCCGCAATAAATTCGGTGTGGTGCTCAATGACGATGATGGTGGTACCGAACTTCTCGTTCATCGTTTTCAGCGCTTCATAGATATGAACGGCATTAAGCGGGTCAAGCTGTGCCGCTGGCTCATCCACGATCAGAACCGAAGGCTCCATCACCATGGCGGCTGCAAGAGCCACCATATGCTTCTGGCCCCCGCTTAGCTGCCATATGTATTTATGCTGAATCGAAGTTAGGCCAAGGAGCTCCATGATGCTACAAGCTTTCTCACGATAGTCCGCATAACCGTAATTCATTCTGGCGAAAATCAATTCTTCGAATACCGTTGGTCGAACTAATTGATTCTCAAAATCCTGATAGACATAGCCTACGAACTTAGACATCTCCGATACTGTACTTTGAAGGGGATCCAATGAACATACACGAATTTCCCCTTCAAAATCACCTGCATAAAAGTGTGGGATTAACCCATTCAACGCTTTACATAGCGTGGATTTGCCACTCCCATTACTCCCCATAACGGCAATGAAATCGCCTGATTCAATCGTCAGCGTAACCTGGTGAAGCGCCATGCGCTCCGAACCAGGATAGCAGAACGTAACGTCCTTGAGTGCAATCACAGGAACCTCACTCATTATAGTTTCTCAAAACGTGAGACATTTCCCCGACGTGAAGAAAGCCCAATTAAGGTGACAGCGATAGCAATTAATGCCGTGATGCCAATACCAACCCAGATAAACCCGCCTCCGTACTGATCGACAAAATCCGGTTTCCACTCGCCAAGCTCAATCGACTCACCTAGTACACCCAATAATACAGCAACGATGAATATCCCCACACTAAGGGTTAGTATCGCACCTGCAGTTGCTTTGTACATCTTATTGGTACGTGGCTTCATCCCGAGCAGAGGCTCCAACTTACCGTACAGCTTAGGAATCATAAACATAGCGGGAATGATTCCTACAATTAATCCGGCAATAATCCACTCATTTACATTTTCGATGAGCTCTAGAAGGACGATACTTTGTGGCAAACCTTCAATTGCTTCAAATTCTTTAACCCCCACAGAGACTTTAATAATATCTGCTACCCCGCTCAGCAACTGATCGATTCCAATACCGATCATACCTGCAATGGCAATATTTACTTTGCTTTTGGGATTCGTAACCAACAGACCTGCAATATAGAGCCCGATAAACAACGTCAGCACACCTTCAAATTCCCCGATCCCGCCGAAATCTCCCATCAGCAAATCACCGAAGATTACTTCACCTAATGCGGCTCCGAGCGCTGCGTAAAGCGGGTTGAATAACATGACAAGGATGAGTGCAACAAACCCGAAATACGGGACTCCGATTTCTATAGGTCCGAAACCTACATCAGGAATCAATTCTGTTACCAAATCTGCTAATCCGAAAAGCGCCATGGATAAAACGAAGACCATTAAATTTTGTGATTGATTCCGTTGCTGTTGATTCGTTAATGTTTTACTCATCTCTTAACCTCCCAAATTCTTCTTCTACCTCATGGTAATTGGGAAGTGTTAAGCGAGCGTTAACCTCATTTATTGGTTTTGTAAAAATTATTTCAAGTTAATTAATAATGTAATTTTTATTTCATTTTACTATTGAGGTATTCACGCTAGTATGGTAAAACTGTCTACGAGAGGGTGATACGCATGACATTCAAACGATTCGAAGCAGAAGCTTTATCCGCAGGACATCAGAAAATTGCTGATTTTATTACAAAGAATACCCATCAAGTCCCTTATATGACCGAACAAGATATTGCAGACCAGTCAGGTATCAGTATCGCAACGGTATCTAGGTTCTGGAAAGCGGTCGGGTATGTGAATTTCAAAGAATACAAACGCCAACTGCAAGAAGAAGCCATCCCTACACCTGTGCTAAAAATGAAGGATAAGCTGCAAAAGGTAGCTGACGACGATATTGTAGGAAAAATGATAGAGCTTGAAATGAATCATCTCGCCGTGACCATGGAACGGTTATCACGTGAAGATTTTAATCGTGCTGTACAAGCGATTATCCAAGCAAACCAAATCGTCGTGTATGGGTCTGGACCCTCCCATGCGCTGTGCGAGTTGCTGCACTTTCGACTAAATCGGTTTGGTTATCGCATCAACCATCTAAGTCGCGGGGGATCTGAGCTGTTCGAGGGAGTTTCGCAAATTCGCGAACAGGATGTGCTCATTGTTTTCGGATTTTCCAACACACCGCCGGAAGCAAAGTTGCTGCTTGAAATGGCTATGGAAGCCAGGTGCACCTCCATTCTGATCACAGATCTACTCGTATCTGAGCTTGTGGATGCGGCAACCTGCGTCTTGTATACCTGCAGAGGTGAGCGGCAGGAATTTCATTCCATGGTAGCACCAGTAGCGCTGATCGATTCATTAACTATCGCGCTCGCCAAGCAAGACGAGCAGCGTGCCATTCCGCATTTGCAACGCTTATACGATTTGCGACAGAAGCACGCTTCGTCGTTGCAATATAAGCGATAAAAAAACCACCGCGTTCAGATTGAAGCGCGGTGGTTTGTAGTATTACGGTGCATCGAATGTATGCACCTTATTCCAGTTCACACCACCATTCCGGGTGGTGTACATGACACTCGGCTGCTCATTATCATTCGTGATGAGCCAACCGCTATTCGCGTCTGCCATGCCGAGCAGCAGCTCGCCGTACCCTGTGAACGACTCCGTCCCGTTCACCCAAGTCTTGCCGCCGTCCTTCGTCCATCCGACGGAGTTCGGCTTGTCGCATGCCGGGCAGCTGCCGCCCATAAAGGCTACGTCAGTGTTCACGACGTAGAGCGGGCCGGGCTTCGAGCCCGTGTTCTTCGGCCCCGACGTATCCCCTACAGGGAAGCCTGGGGCCGGACCTCCACCAGCCGTGCTGTTCACCAGCACGGTCTGCCAGGTCTTGCCGCCGTCCCGTGTGTGGAACAGCGAATACGATGTTTGGGTCATCCCCGACTCCCCAATCAGCTCGACCCACGCGTCATCCACACCTGCGGAGCGAATGACGGCGCCTGTTAGTGTCGCTACGGTTGGGCGCGACATCACGGTTTTCCAATTTTGCCCACCATCTTGCGTCCGCAGTACTTCGATCGTGTCTTTCACTTGTCTAACGGCCCAGCCGTTCTTACTGTCATGGTAATAGACATCGCCTGTGATACCATCGGGTACAGGCAGCGTCTTCCATTTAACACCGCCATCCACAGTCTGAGCATTCCCGCTATAAGCTTCCTGCTTCGATACGAAATGGAGGAACGCTTGATTCGGAACAGTACCGACTGCTGACCAATGTGCGCCGCCATCATGGGTGCTCAACAGCTTCCTCGTAGTTTCTTCCGTTGCCCAGGCGTCCTGATCATTCAGGGCAAATAACTGCGCCACTTCTCCAGCCCCAGTATATTGCAAATTCCACTTCACGCCGCCATCATCGGTACGAGCGATCCAGCCCTTGCCGCCAATCCACCCTTTCCCCGCATCAGCGAGTCTTACTGCTGTTACTCCCTGCAAACGTGTTGTTGATGTTGGATCGCTGCCTTTGGCAGGCACGGTCGGCGCCGCTGATCCAGGTGCAGCCGGGCTCGTTGTTGGCTCCGTTGTAGCCACCACACGGGGACTCGGTGAATCCGAAACGGTCACATTTCCACTTGTTTGTCCTGAAGATTTACACCCTGTTAAGGCCAGAGTGGTTATCGCCAACAGCAGCAGTGCCCTTTTTAACATAGGAATGTCTCCCTTCACTTGCCTGTGTAGTTGATATTTCATAGACGTTACCAGAGAGGGAAAAGTTGATCTCGCATCCTTAACATCTTCCCCTGAATGCGAGAAATTAGGCATGACTCATCCATCTGTGGAATACAATCGTAAACAAGAAGGGGGACTTCGTTACGGAGAGGGAGGAGGATCTGTTGAAATTCATTTGGGGCAAAAAGGAACTGACCTTCATGATCATTCCGGGTGCCAACCGCCATACCGTAAGATTCAAGCTTCCGCACAGCTCACTGTATATTGTGCCTAGCGTGATCCTGCTTGTACTAATGGGATTCTTGGTAACCATCTACTTGATGAATACCCAATCTCACCAAACTCAAAACAGCATGCAGCAAGCTTTCGATGGACAAGAACGTCAGTTGGTTGATCAAATTACACATAAAACAAGTGAGCTGGAGAAACTACAAATTGATTTGATTGATTTGGCTCAGCAGGCGGATGAATTTAAGGTAAAGCTCGAGGAAATTAAGAAACTGGATCATGTGATCGAACTCATGAGTCAGCCAGAGGGTATAAACGGGACAAGCAAGAAGGTTTCGAGCATCCCAAGCACCAAGCCCGTGAATGGAACGAATGTGGATGTTGGCGGCAGCGATGTACCTGTCACAATAGATGATGTATCTACCCTCGTAAGCGATACCAAGCAAGGGCTTTTTTCATTAGTAGGCGATATTAATGCGCTCCTCGTCAATCTCAACGAATCAGAAGCCAAAATTAAAGAAGCCGAGAGGCTGCGCAGTATTACACCCACACTTTGGCCAATCACCTCGCATAGTATCACCTCAGGCTTCGGCATCCGCATCGATCCTTTTACATTCAGGCCTTCTATGCATACGGGGTACGATATCGATGGTGAATACAATGACCCGGTGTTCGTAACTGCCGCAGGAAAAGTTATTGCCGTTGGCTTTGATGGTGAGTTAGGCAATTACATCATTGTTGATCATTCAAGAGGCATTGAAACGGAATATATGCATTTGAATAAAATATTGGTAAAACGCGGAGAATCTGTAACAAAAGGTCAACAGATCGGTCTCGTTGGTTCCACTGGACGCAGCACGGGCTCCCATCTTCATTATGAGGTTCATAAAAATGGCGTACAGATTGATCCCAAACCCTATCTCATTTCAGATCGAAAGGATGAACGCAAATGATTGGAAGCTCGAAATTGAAACGAATCGATGCCAAAACAACGGATACGCTGATCGGAGGCAGTACGATCTGTGAAGGCAAAATCATGTCCGAAGCCAGCCTTCGCATTGAGGGGCAAATGAATGGTGACATTGAATGTGCCGGTGACATCACCATTGGTGAGAACGCTGTCGTACAATCGAATATCCATGCGCGCGATGTGATCGTTGCCGGCAAAGTGAAAGGCAATATTTATACGAAGGGGAAGCTGATTGTGACAAGCTCTGGCGTGTTAATTGGCAATATTGATGTACGGTCCTTCATTATCGAAGAGGGCGGTATCTTCCAGGGAAGCAGTGCGATGAATGCCATAGCGGCACAAGCGGATAAAAGCAGCGGCGGCAAAGTTATCGATGCTAAGGCACATAAGCAGCAAAAAAATGAGCAACAAGCCGCTTCTGGTGGAAACTAGAGCAGCATCATATACAAAGAGCTCGTCTTCATCTGCCTACGGCAGGTGTGACGAGCTCTTTCTCATTACCTTCATTCCCCTTATTTCCCAGCCCTCACTTCGGCCAGCATAGAGAGATCCACGAACGGGCTAAGATCCAGTTGCTCTGGCTTGATGCCCTTAATATATCTAGCACCGATCGATACCTTCGCCATCTCTTCCATCACCTTCACATCAACGTCAGTGGTCAACTTGAGGCGGCTGAGCGAGGCTTTAATCAAGCTTTTATCCATGCCCTTGCCACTGTACTGCTTCAACTGATTGTTGATAAGATCGTAGGCTTGGTCGGGGCTATTTTGAATGAATGCGATGCCATCCATGTTGGCTTTAATGGCACCTTTCACCATGTCGCGATGGTGTTGGATGAACTTGTCGCTTGCCACCATAATCACGGTTGGATAGTCACCTTGGTTTGGCGGGATCGCCTGCCAATCAACGACGACTTTACCGAGTCCGGCCTTCTCAATCTGTGTTCCCCAAGGCTCTGGGACCAAGGCTGCGTCGATTTCCTTCTGACGGAAAGAGATCAGCGTATCCGAAGGTGAACGTACAATGAGATGCGCGTTATCTACGCCTCTCCCTAGTGCAATGCCTGATTGCTGTAGGAGCAAACGCAATGAGATTTCATTCGTGTTGCCCTTCGCGGGAATCGCGATGGTTTTATCTCGTAAGTCATCTGTCGTCTGGATACCTGCATCTGATCTCGCAACCAGTACGGCACCGCCGTTATTGGATCCGGAGACAACGCGGAAATTGCCGCTTTTCAAGAAAAAAGTCGTCGCAGGCCCAGGACCTACAAAACCAACGTCGATATCTCCCGTCGCCATCGCAATAGACAGATCGGACCCATTATCGAAGGGTGTCACTTCTATCTTCACTTCATCGCCCCATTCGCGGGCAAAATAGCCTTTTTCCAGCGCGATGTAAGCGGCTGCGTGTGTGACATTTTTGAATACACCGACCCGAACGACCTGTGGCTTACCTGTTGCGGTCAGCTTCTCCTCGCAGGCGCTAAGCAGCGTAACCGCGAGCAGAAGCAGCACAAGTACTTTGATGCGTTGCACCATCCCGTTCACTCCCCTACGACTTGGAGCCAGCGAGGCCGTAGCGCTCTAGCACTTTATCTTCTAGTTTTTTGAAGCAAAAATGGTCCGAAACCGTACCGAGCACAGCGATAATAATAACGATACAGAGCATCAGTGAGGTGTCACCGAGATTCCGTCCATCCTGTAAAAGCTGTCCCAGCCCCGCTCCCTTGGCAATCAGCTCACCTGCCACAAGCGCTCGCCACGCGAAGGCCCATGCAGTACGCACACCATTGATTAAATGTGGAAAAGCGGCCGGAATCATAACTTGAATGAACAGATTAAACCCATTTCCCGTTCCCATGGTCTGAGCTGCACGTAGATATATCGGCGGGATATTCTTGATACCCGTGCGGCTCGCCAATGCCATCGTCCACGTAGCACCGAGCGTCGTAATGAAAATAACCGAAGATTCGTTAAGACCGAACCATATAATAGCAAAAGGCAGCCATGCAATACTCGGAATGGTCTGCAACGAGACAACGAGGAAGCCCAGCGTGTCATCCAGTAAGCGGTACCGGGCAAATAGGAACCCTAACGTCGTCCCTATCGCGAGTGAAAGAGCAAAGGAAATGAGCAACCGCAGCATACTAGCTCCCGCAGCTTGCAGCAGTTCGCCGTGCACGATACCGTCGTAGAACGCTTGCAGCGTCTGCGTAACGGAAGGGAACTTCCATCCCCAGTCGAAAATCCTAAATCCCGCCTCCCAAGCTATCAGCAGCAGTACCAGAAAAATCGTTCTTCTTAATGCTGTACTCATCACCAGTCTCCTCTCTCACCACTTTCTCCAGCTCATCCGCCAGTGCGTCCATAATCAACGCCTCCATATGATGGAGCACAGAATCGCTGCTATCGCGAGGTCTCGCTGCTTTGACAGCGAACTCCTTCTTGATCGTGCCGGGACGTGTGGACATCACCAGAACCCGATCCGACAGGATGACCGCTTCGCGAATATTGTGGGTAATGAAGAGAATCGTTTTGCGCGTACGCATCCATATTTCTTCTAATTCTTTATGCAAAATAAGGCGTGTTTGCTCATCTAAGGCCGCAAAAGGCTCGTCCATCAGCAAAATTTCTGGATCCATCGCCAGCGCTCTGGCAATGGCTGCCCGCTCCTTCATCCCGCCTGACAGCTCATGCGGATAACGATCCGCAAAGCGGCTTAAATGCACGGCTTTGATCTGTTCCATCGCCATCTCGATGCGCTCTTTCTTCGCAATCCCCTTCTGCTTAAGGCCGAAGGCGACATTATCTAGAACCGTCAGCCAGGGGAACAACCCATGCTCCTGAAAAACGACGACGCGATCCGCGCCGGCGCCAGTAACCTTTTTACCATTGACCTGAATGATGCCTTCAGACTGCGTATCAAAGCCTGCGACTAGGTTTAGAACCGTCGACTTTCCGCAGCCTGAAGGGCCAAGCAGGGAGACGAACTCCCCTTTTTTTATCGTCAAAGTAATGTCATCCAACGCCTTGTAGCTGCCGCCGATTCGTTGAACGAACGTCTTGCTGACTCCCTTTATCTCGATCAAGCTTTCTCATCCCCTACGTTGTCGCATTAGAATAACATTTTCAAGCCTGCCAAGCCTAACCCAATGATAAAACCACAAATTGCCCCATTCACCCGAATCCATTGTAGATCGCTGCCGATCTTCTCTTCCATCAGAACGGTTAACTTCTCGTTGTCGAGTTTGTCTAGGTTTTCTTTCACCAGTTGGCCGATTTTACTATGGTTTTGTTCCACATAAGAAGCGATCTGCTCTTGAATCCAGTCTTCCCCCTTGTGCAGCATTTCGGGGTTTTCACGTATGGATAGGAGCATTTTGCGAATGATCGGTACCACGTGCTGAGGGACAAAGTCCGGTTCATCGATGAAGGCTTCTGCCTTCTCTTTTAATTTGGTGAGCATAAGTGTCAGCTTCTCGTCTAAGTCAAACAGTTCAGGAAGCTTGGATCTCAGTTTATCCAGCTCCGCATTTAGCTGTGGATTGCGCTCCAACTTATGCAGTTCGCTTCGGATAAAAGTAAGCACAGATTCCCGGCGCGGATGGTTTTTCGTGCGCATTTGGTCGATGTAACTCAGCACGAAATTCTGGATGATACCGCCGATTTTCTCCTCATTCACCATGCCGATGAAAGCATTCACAGCAAAAGCCATGAAACCATTGGACTGCAAGCCTTCAAACGCTTTGATCGCCATCGCGCCGAGTTGGTCGCGTGTATCCGCTTTGAGCGCCCAAGCTGCCACTTTATCGAGGACAAAATCAAACGTTTTGCCGTCGTATCCACCGTTCTCAATGGTGTCCACAAGGGTGCGAACTAGTCGACTTGTATCTACGTCTTGAAGCGCTTTATGAATCTCCTCTGCGATAAGAGGAGTTAATTTCTCTAAATCAATTGCTTGTAGCGCTTGCTTGGCTAGCGCAGTAAGCCCTTTGTGCAGCGACGCATTGTCTAGTTGCTTATCTGCGAGCTCTAATCCTCGCTCCAAGAAACGAATTTGCTGCAAGCGTGCGCGAATCGTTTCTTTGGAGAGCAGCTCATTCTGCACCGTGGAAACGAGCGCCTTCGTAATCTTCTCCCGATTGTTCGGCAGCAACGCCGTGTGCGGGATGGGAATGCCCAGCGGATGACGGAACAAAGCACTGACTGCGAACCAGTCGGCCAAACCACCGACTACCCCTGCCTCGAACCCGCCTTGCAGGAACGCACCCCATACCGTTGAAGATACCGGCAATGTGGCTAAAAATCCGGCGCCCATGACGCCAAGTGAAACCGTTGCTATATACTTAGCTTCTTTTTTCATCGTTGTAACATCTCTTTCCGCGTGAGGTTGATGATTCATTCTTTCTATTTTATCACATTTTGGAAGGAAAGGTGGGAGGGGTGTTGGCGGGCAGCTAGTTTGACCCATATGACGTGGCTCGCTGTGTGAGAGGTCGATTATTGCTGGCTCAGTAGTGCATCTGCTCGGATTCTACTGAGACGTCGAAAATCGCTCGCTCGGTTAACTGGTTAGGCTCAAATGTCGTGATTCCCTGCGTGAGACGTCGATTATTGCTGCCTCAGTAGCGCATCTGCACGGATTCTACTCTGAGACGTCGAAATTCGCTCGCTCAGATGACTAATTTGACTCATGTGACGTGGCTCACTGTGTGAGACGTCGATTATTGCTGCCTCAGTAGCGCATCTGCTCGAATCTCACTCTGAGACGTCAAAATTAGCTCGCTCGGTTAACTAGTTAGGCACATGTGACGTGGCTCACTGTGTGAGACGTTAATTGTTGCTGCCTCAGTAGCGCATCTGCACCCATCTCACTCTGAGACGTCGAAATGAACTCGCTCGGCTAACTAGTTAGGCTCAAATGTCGTGATTCCTTGCGTGAGAAGTCAATTATTGCTGCCTCAGTAACGCATCTGCACCCATCTCACTCTGAGACGTCGAAAATCGCTCGCCGGCTAACTAGTTGGGCTCAAATGTCGTGGTTCCCTGTGTGAGACGTCGATTATTGCTGCCTCAGTAGCGCATCTGCAACGATCTCACTCTGAGACATCGAAATTTGCTCGCTCAGATGACCAGAAATTCACCGAGGTCGTAAACTACAAGGTTTATCTGTATATGACTAAGAAAAAAAGAGCCACCGAGTGGCTCTTTCTTATAATTCTTATCGCTCGCCTTCCCACTCTGCATAAAATTGCTGCAGATAGAGCTCCATAAAGCGATGCCGCTCCTCCGCGAGTTGCCTCGCGTAGGCCGTATTCATAAGCTCCTTCAACTTGAGGAGCTTCTCGTAAAAGTGATTAATCGCGGTGTCATTGCCCCCGCGATACTCCGCTTCCGTCATCTGCTCGCGCGCGATGACGGAAGGATCATGAATCGGGCGGCCTTTCCAGCCCGAATAGGCAAACACGCGCGAGATGCCCACCGCGCCAATGGCATCCAACCGGTCGGCATCCTGCACGACCTGGCCTTCAAGCGTGCGCATCGGAGGCCGCGCGCCGCCCTTGAAAGACATCGTGCTGATGATCTCCAGCACGTGCTCTACCTGCGCCGCCGGCGTGCCGCTCGCGGCGAGCCAAGCCTCCAGCTCGCGCTGCGCCGCAGCTGGATCGGCGTTCAGCTTCTCGTCGACGACGTCGTGAAGCAACGCCGCAAGCTCGCAGACGAAGCGATCAGCGCCCTCCTGGGCGGCGATGCGTTTCGTCGTTTGTACCACGCGATATATGTGCCACCAATCGTGGCCGCTGCTATCGCGCTCTAGCTTTTCCTTCACGAGCGCCTCCGCCGCGAGTAGTAACCTCTTTTGACCTTCCACAAGCTCTTGTTCCATCATTTCTTCTTCTTCCTCTTTCCTTGTTCCAGCTTCTCAGGACTATCTTCTCTAGCCTCATCACTCATAATCTTTCCGTTAGATACACCCTCATCGAGTCTACCCAGCTCCGCAGTAGTCTCACTCCCAGAATGAAGCTTAAGTGCAATCAATTTGCCCTCTTCCATTTTCTTCGGTTCAGGCACTTTGCCATCTATTTGTTTTTGTATGATTTTCTTGAAATTTTTCCCGTATTTATCCTCGAGCTTCGTCCCCATATCCTGCTGAAGCTCTTGAAACACAACACTGCTGCAAAAATGATTATACAGCATTTCCACCATAGCTGGATGCTCGGTTAGCATAGCCACCGTCGGATCTTCCACACCACGCGTGCCAACGATCGCCAGTTTGCGATCAATAAGCAGCGCGAATTTACGTCCCTGCTGACCCTTCAGACCTTCCACTCGTTTTCGGGCAAAAGGGTAGAAACCAGCTCCCGCTTCGCGTGTCGGCATAACAATTACACGTACGCCTTGCGTAGCAGCTTCGCGAATGTCATCCTTCAGCAGCTTTGCTTCCTCTGGTGACAAATCACAAAAAGCCTCTTCCTTCGCTCTCTTCAATTCCGAGCGGATTCGCTCGATAACCTTGGTTTCACCTTCCAAGCTGAAATACTCAGAACGTTGCGCCTCTTGCTTAGGCAGGTGCTCTTTCACGTAGCGGATAGAGGCTTGCAGCTCCGCTTCCATTCGCTCGCCGATTTCCTCGATCGGCACACTTTGATACACAGTGGGTTCACCATGACTTGTGAGCACAGCGCCTTTTTCTGCGAGCTTTTGTAAAGCTGCGTATACGTTTGAACGCGATACGCCGAGCCCCTTGGCAATTTCGTAGCCAGTTTGCGTGCCATTCACGGCAAGCACGTGCAAACACTTAGCTTCTAGATCCGTGAAGCCAAGGTTTCTCAAATGCTGTAGAACATTCTCCATGGCGCAGTCCCCCTCATATCCCTATTGTAGCACGATGATTGCCTAGTCGTACTGCTCTACAGTACGATAATTATAAAATTTATTGTTGACAATGATAATCATTATCATCTAATATGATGGAAGTTAATGGGTTGCCAAAAACGGGTTGCTAAAAACTAATAGGAGGTTCACCATGTCCAAAATTATTATCGTCTATGCAAGCATGTCTGGAAATACGGAAGAACTAGCCGAGGCTATTGCAGCTGGCATTCAAGAAGCTGGCATCGAACCTGTTCTCAAAAACGTGATGGATACCAATGCAAGTGAGCTCGAGAAGTATGAAGGTGTTCTGCTTGGTGCTTATACATGGGGAGATGGCGATCTGCCTGATGAATTCGAAGATTTTTACGATGACATGGATGATATCAATCTGGATGGCCGCAAGTTCGGCGTATTCGGTTCAGCTGATTCCTCTTACACGTATTTTGGTAAAGCAGTGGATACACTCGAAGAGAAATTAGCGGAAATTGGTGGAGAAAAAGTATTTGATGGCTTCAAAGTTGAGCTTAATCCGAGCAAGGATGAGAAACAACAATGCCACGAACTCGGTCTCAAATTCGCAGCTGCTCTGGGCGTTTCAGCCTAAAAAGAAAGGCCGGATAGCAGCCCTGCGGCCACAATCCGGTCCTTTTCTTACAGCGTTTCAACTTCGGCGATTTCGATATAGGCCATGCTTTTCATTTCATCGAACACTTCGGAAGCATATTTGCGATCCACATACACGATGAAATTGAGCTCTTGCAGCTCCTGGTTCAACTCTTTGATATGAACGCTTTTCATTTTGTACCCTTTGCCAATAATCTCTTTGATAATCGCTGTTAGGTTTCCGTCATGGGATACGATAAGTCGTACACGCAGATCTTTCATGATCAGCGGTCTTGGTCCCATTTTTTTAATAAAATAAGGCAATACGATTACGCTGATGAGAATAAGCAGAAGTCCGAAAAAGGCTTCAATGTAGAACCCCGCCCCAACTGCAATACCAAGCCCTGCAGCGCCCCAAATCATCGCAGCCGTCGTCAGTCCGATAATGACATCGTTGTGCTTGCGCAGAATAACACCAGCTCCGAGAAAACCGATCCCGCTGACCACTTGCGCCGCTAACCGCATGGGATCCATCACATGCAAACCAGCAACTGCGTACTTGTTCGCCGATTCAATGGACACAATTGTCAGTAAGCAGCTGCTTAAGCAAATAACAAGCGATGTTTTAAGTCCGAGCGGTTTATTTCTAATTTCCCGTTCCAATCCAATAATTAATCCAAAAATGGCTGAAATCCCTAGTTTCATTAAAATATGTAGATCTACAGTAAATTCCATCATCGCCTGCTCCTCTTGTTAAGTAACCTTTACAATATCTTAACAAAGTAACGAAGTAAATAACCATTTGTAATTTAGAAATATGTTTATGCCGACAACCAAAAAGCCTGAGACGAGTTCGTTCACTCTCCCAAGCTTAGCTAGTTAGATTCGGAAACGATAACCCGCTCCCCAAATTGTTTCAATATATTGTGGATTGGAGGGATCCTGCTCCACTTTCTCTCGAAGCTTACGAATATGTACGGTTACTGTGGCAATCTCCCCCATCGCGTCCATACCCCATAACAGATCGAATAATTGCTCTTTGCTATACACCCGATTCGGATTCATCGCCAGATGGGTCAGCAGGTCAAATTCTTTGGTCGTAAACATAACTTCCTTGTCATTCACGAACACGCGTCGCGCTGTTTTATCAATCATCAAACCACGAATACGAACCTCATCGTTCTTCGACTCGCGTTTCCCCATCAGCCGTTCATAGCGAGCCAAATGGGCTTTCACTCTAGCCACCAGCTCACTTGGGCTAAATGGCTTGATCATGTAATCGTCGGCGCCAAGACCCAGGCCGCGTATCTTGTCGATGTCTTCTTTTTTGGCAGAAACCATGACGATGGGAATGTCCTTCACACTGCGAATGCGCCGGCAAATTTCAAAGCCATCCATAATCGGGAGCATCAGATCGAGAATCACGAGATCATAGTCAATCGCTAGTGCCCGCTCAAGTCCACGCTCACCGCTAGTCTCAATATCAACCTCATACCCGCTAATTTCCAAATAATCACGTTCGAGCTCGGCAATGCTTTGTTCATCTTCTACGATTAAAATCCGACTCATGCTTCGCTTCCCTTCCCTTGATGGCGTGGTAAGGCCATAAACACCGTGGTGCCCTGCCCAACCACACTAGTTGCCCCAATTCGCCCGCCATGTTCTTCGATAATCTGCTTCGCAATAGCAAGTCCTAGCCCGCTGCCTCCTGTTGCCGTATTGCGTGAAGGATCTGCACGGTAGAAGCGGTCAAAAATATGCGGCAGCGCCTCCTCTGAGATGCCCTGGCCGTTATCCTTGATCTGAATGATGGCAAACTCGCCTTCACGCAGCACACTTAGTGTGATCTGGCAGCTGCCATCTTCACTATATTTGACAGCATTTTCTATAATATTAAGAAGTACCCGTCTAAGCTTATCCCGATCCGCTGTAACCAAGATTCGCTCCTGAGGCAGATCGGCGAGTGTAAACTGGACTCCTTTTTTCTCCATATCAAATTGTAATTCCTGCGCACAATCCTGCACGTAAAGTCCTAGATCGACGGTTTCGAATTGAAACGGAACTTTACCCAAATCCAGCTTGGAAAATAGAAACAGCTCATCAATGAGTCGATCCATATCCGCTGCTTTGTTATAGATGGTTCGAACATATTTATCCAGCTTATCTGGTGAATTCGAAACGCCATCCATGATGCCTTCGACATAGCCTTTGATCGCGGTGACTGGCGTTTTCAGATCGTGGGAAATGTTCGAAAGAAGTTCTTTGCGATTTTCTTCATATTGGAGCTGCATCTCTACGGATTGTTTCAGCTTGCGACGCATTTCTTCAAATGCGATGCTCAGCTCGCCCAGCTCATCCATGCGATGAGGGACAATCTCAAAGTCCAGGTTACCTTCTTTGATATCTTCCGCTGCTCGCTTCAAAGCGCGTAACGGTCTTATTATGCTGCGCGAAACGAAATACGTCAGCACGCCATTGGTAGCAATGAGGATGAAGATAAACGTTAAGAAAACCGTTTTTGAAAATTTGTGCAAATATTTCTGAAAAGGACCGCCATCTAGAAACACAAATACGGTACCTTTACTCTGATCCGAAAATAAAAAATCCTGCTGTCTAGTTATCCACAGGGAACCTTGATTACGTTGGAATTTACCTTGCGGCGTGCCATATAGCGGCAGCAACGCGGTGTTCCCAGCTTCGCCTTCCTTCAGATAGGAAGATGCATACGTAATGGTTTGATCCTTCCGAATAATGAGTCCCATATTGATTTTATGGAACCGCTCGTTCAAGTCTTTCACAAATGTCTCCTGGAGGAAGACATCAGGATCTGATTCAATTTTGGCCTTAATATACGCCACATTTTCCGCTTCCTGATCCACGACGCGCTTAATGGGATTGCCATGCGAAAAGTCGACATCAAAGACCGATTTCATACTGCCGAACGTGGCGATGCTGATTAGGATAACGGCTAGCCCGAAAAGCACAAGCGGTACAAGCAGCATGGCTATATAGGACAAGACTAGCCGAAAGCGAATCGACATCGGGTTCAGAGCTCCTTTTTATCAAACAAATAATAACCTGCTGTAAAAAATAGTATACTGCACGCTATCAAAAACATAAAGATCGAAAGGATCTTGCTCCCCACAATCGAACCGCCAACCCATAGCATATGCCAATCCATGTAAGCTGTCGGGGAGTAAGTTGCAATCTGCGGTAAAAAGAAGGCTGCAACCTTAAAAGCCAGATACACTAGGATGCTCACCGTTAACGCAGAGCTGCTGCTTGAGAAAAACTGTGCCAGACAAACCGCTGCAACACTCAAGACTAGCAGAGGTACGAAGGCCGCGCCATAAGCAAGAAGCCAATTGGAGAGGGTTCCGATGCCTCCGAAATGCTGAAAAAATAGGGCAGCAATCACGGATGCTACTAGAGCTACTATTAAATAGAGCGCAATGTAAATGGCGAGTGCTAACTGTTTGGAAGCAAACACTTTGAATCTGGAAAGTGGCCGGGTCAGAATATTTTTCATCGTACGATCACCCATTTCACCAGAAAACACATCCGCAGCTCCCATGAACACGAATAAAGGCAAGAAAATCGTTGTGAATAAACCCAGCATCACAATGGGAAAATCCTTCGCAGCAATCGCGCCGATACCGATGCCCTGCTGAAATCTCGAGAGCAAGATGCCTGCTAGGATGGGCAGCAGCAAGGTTACGGCTAGGAAGAAGATGGTTTTCTTCTTGTAGGCGAGTTTCAGCGTCTCATTCCAGACGTTAGCTGTTAGTATGCTAGGCATGCGCGGCTAGCCCCCTGACTTCTTGAATTTCTCGCAGGTAGGCGGCTTCCAATGAGGGGCTGCCTTTGAGCAAATCGGAGACTAATCCCTCACGGATAAGCTTTCCTTGATGGATAATGCCAATCCGATTACACATTAACTCCATTTCGTGGATGAGATGAGAAGAGATTAGAAACGTTATCTGTTCCTCTCGCGCTAACCGTAGGATGATTTCACGAATGTGAACCATGCCCTCGATATCCAGACCGTTCGTAGGCTCATCGAGAATGAGCAGTTCTGGCTTAGCAAGCATCGCGGCCGCTAGTCCCAGCCTTTGCTTCATGCCCAGTGAGTAACCCGCTACTTTTTCATGCTGAAAAGGAGTGAGATCTACAATCTCCAGCACTTCATCCACACGCTGCTTGCTCACCTCTGGGTACAATCGCGCTGCTTGCTCCAGATTTCTTCTACCGCTCATGTAGGTGTAAGCTTCTGCTGTTTCGATCAATACGCCGACCTTCGCCATCGCTTGCTCATACTGTGTTTTCACGTCGTAGCCGAAAAGCTTCACCTCGCCTTGCTGCGCCTGAGAAAGGCCTGTCATGATCTTCATGACGGTTGTTTTTCCCGCTCCGTTCGGCCCAAAAAAGCCATAAATATCACCGCGCTGCACGGTCATATTAACCGCATGGATGCCGCGCAGGTTACTGAAAATCTTCGTTACTTGGCTCATCTCAACGATGTGCTTCACACGGCCTCCGCCTTTCAATAAGGAAGTGAGGAGGTCAACTGTGGTTGACAGCTCCTCTTTGATATAAGTAATGCTTAGTGCTTATCTCCCCAGTTTTTGTGGCCCGACAATTCGTCAAATTTCACGTTCTCTACGCGCTTCCCGCTCAAATCAACCGTATCCGGCGTCGTCGAGTTCAAGCTGGACAGCGTCATGTCAATGCGAAGCACAACATCATGTTCGGCGCCTTGAGCATCTTTACCCGACAAATGAATTTGCGCCGACTGACTCGTAATGTGATCATCCTCATCCACGCTTGCATTTACTTCCACTGCGTCCATTGAGATGTCGGAAGAAAGCTGCGGCAGACTATTTCTTAATGTCGCTAGGTCGATACCGAGCGTATTGGCTTTGGTTGGCATAGGCTCATCTTTGGCCATCACACCATGTTTGATCACGAGTGAACCTACCGTGTTCACAACGGGAGAGATTTGACTGCCGGAAAGCTTGAAATGAATTTCTTTGCCGTTTCCTGCCGTATCGTCCATCGTGACATAATTTTTCAAATTGCCCACCAATGTATCTACAACATTTTCCACTTCGCTGATGACTTCAGGGTCTGGGGTATGATTGCCTTTGTTATGTCCTTTGAACTTCGACGGTGCGTTGTCACCTTCAATGACTTTGTAGACGTCAGAATCTGCTGTTTTGACAATCTGCTTGCCATCTTGGCTGTAGAATTGAATGGTTTGCTGCTCATTCGTGCCACTGGTTACATTCACTTGTGCACTTCCAGCGTGATCGGCTCCGCCGGTTTTAATCGTTGATTTTACTTGAAGCAGGGAAGCTCCATTGTCCTGTAAAGACACGTTGACCTGGCGCGTTACGTTCTTAATTGTCGCTGTTTGTTTCACTGCTGATTTGAAAGCTTCATAACCGGGAGCCTCTCCCACACCTGCATATACGGAAGTCACTAGCATCATGCTGCCTACAGCTACACCTAATCCCAACATCGCTAACTTCTTATTCATCTCGTCCTGCCTCCGCGTAATCCATACGCTTTCTCTAATTTGGCCGCGCTACTTGCGCTTCCATATTGACTATCTTAGCCCTCAAGACTTAATTGCCACTAAACCGCCTATTAACACGGGCTAAAACAATTCTTAAATTTTTCTAAACTGGGGCAGGGTTTAATTAAAAAAGCCACCCCCTGAACATCAAATCGTCAGTAGGCAGCCTATTCTACTAATATTGCGTCGTCTTTTCTTTCATTTTGAGCATCCCCGAGTGGAGAATACTCGCTTTCACTTTAATGGTACCAAGCTCATAGTCACTTAGCGTTTTTTCGCCATAATTGGTTAATTTCGCCCATGCTTTGAAGTCATCTCTATACAAAACATGCTCTAAAGCGTACACATCAATACCGTGACTTTTACCATACTTAAATGTCTGTTCGACTTCCTCCTTGATTTGACTGGATATTAATTGTTCCAACTCCTTCTCATCGATCCCTTCAAATATTTCAGAAACGCCCACGGGTGCTTCAATTTCTATATTGAAAATGGCTTGCCCATCCTTTACCCGTACCTGGATATGACATTTCGGTTTCGTATTCACAGTTTGGATTGGCTTCCCCTCTCTATATACAACTAGCGGGGTACGACTCGTGAATGTATTCAACCATCTAGCACCAAGAGACTGCTGTTCAGATAACCATGTTAATTTATCATGTCTGTTCAAGGTAAACGCGCCGTTCACTCTCAGTTTTGGATCTGGCTTCTCATTTTTGGTCCATACTTTATTTTCGATTTCTAGCGTAGGGAGCATCATGGTAAACCCTGGTTCCCGTAAATGAGAAGCCACCCAAAACAAACGATGTGGAGGTATGAACGAGTGTTGACGATAAGCTTCTACAGGCTGCATTAAAATTGAGTTAATCGGTGAGCCATTAAAGAACGGGATAACGGTAAAAATCGCCTCGATCGACTCATTCGTCCCGTACACCCATTGCGTAAACCTCGTTTCACTATATCGAACAGACCCGTCTGTAAATTTAGCAATACCCTGATCTAATGCACTCTTTGAGAACAAATAGGCACCGACATGCCCCCAAAATACGCGTTGCTGAGACGTTCGATACAGTTTGTTGAATGCATCACTTACGGTTGCTCCTTCCTCTTTACCTACCCAAATCAAAGGCGGTTGAGCGGACTTGGCCCCTTCTTGTTTCGCCACACTAGCGAAATCCAGCATTTGGCCATAAACGATGTACTTTCCATCTTTATAATCAAAACCAATCGCTGTCATGTAATTCGTATCTTGAATCGTTTTCAAATCCCAGCAGCCAGTTAAGGTAAGCAATATCACGATCCCTGCTGCCAATTTTACCAGAGCATCACTCCTCATGATGGTTCCTCACCTTGCCGGGTGTCATCTTTCGGACTAAGTGAATGTGGCCTTCGCTTTAATTTCACCCATGGCTTGGCTAATAAAGAAGCGAGCATTTCCCCGAATTGAGGTGGAGAAATTGGAGAGAGATAAGGCACGCCAAATGACTCGAGCGTAGACATTAATAGAACAAGACCCATGAGTGAGATCATAAACCCGTAAATACCAAACACAGTGGAAACCAATAAAATAACGATACGCAATACGGTAACTGTACCCGCAAGGGATTGATTGACCAGCGTATACATTGAGATTGTGGACAAGGAAGTAACAACCAGTGTTGTAGGACTAGTTATGCCCGAGCGGATCGCCGCATCTCCAACAATTAATCCACCGACTACCGTGATGGTTTGCCCTACCACTTTCGGCAACCTGGCGCCTGCTTCACGGAACAATTCGAATAGCAGCAACATGATAATAAAATCCAGCGGCCCCGATAAAGGCAATCCTAGTCGTGAAGAGGAGATTGTGGCTACGAGTTGATACGGAATTTGGTCCAAGTTAAAACTGGACACCGAAATCCACAATCCAGGTAATAACACCGAGATCATTAATCCTATCAATCGAAGTACACGCTCAAAAGCGACGTAATAGAAGGGATTATGAACATCTTCGGGAGAGTCTAAAATAAAGCTCAAGGTTACTGGTGCAATAAGCGCCATCGGCGAACCGTCTACAATGACCGCAAAACGCCCACGAAGCAGGCTATCCGCTACAAAGTCTGGCCTCCCCGTATAGTTTAATAGTGGAAATAAAGAAAATGCTCGCCCTGATAAGGCTTCATTGAGTTCTGCACTGCTAATAACCGCATCAACATCAATGACTTGCAGTCGGTCTCTCACTTCTTCGAGGATCGACTCGTTGATAACATCGACTAGATACAATAAGGCAACTACTGTGTTGCTTTTACGCCCCAAATATATCTTCTCGCAGCATAGGCTCGGTGTAGCCAATCGTTTGCGGACTAACGCGATATTGGTGATGACATCTTCCGTAAATCCATCACGTGGTCCTTTAATAGAAGTCTCCGTATTCGATTCTTCTGGAGAACGATTCGGAGGAGAGGCAATATCCAGTGCATATATCGTTTGGCTATTTGCAAAAAATAAGATCAGTTGTCCTCCATAAGCTGCTAATTTCATCTCAGATATCATGTCATTACCCGTTAACTGCACGAATTGCAGCATCGAGCTTACATCCAAAGCATCTTCGTTGCGATAGAAATCGCTGTCAACAAAGACCTGCAGCTTCGGCAGCACGAGACCATCGATTAGATCAGTCTTTACCATACCTTCGCAATACAGCATCGTAACACGATCGACTTCCCCGCTGTATGTGACTGGATATGTTTTGATCATGATGTCATCCGAAAGAGCAAACCATTCACGGAAATCTTGCTCATTCACTAAGCATCCTTCTCCTTTCGCCGTGTAGGCAGCATCGCGATTGCTAGCAGGAACGACAGCAATACTAAGCCAATAACAAACATCACCATGTAGTAATAGTTTTGCAACCACAACACCATTTGGTTATCTGATATGGGGTACATGCTGAATCCTAGCAGAGCTAGGCTAATCCACACGAGGATGTGCGTTCTGGTCGATTTCTTTTTCACTTTCATCATATCTACGCTAATGAACATCAATATCGAAGTACGCATGCAGGAACCAGAAATCCATTGAAAAATAGACAGAAAGTCCAAATGGGAAATATATTTCCCAAGAGTCACCATTCGCCATTGTTCAAAAGCTGGATACCGTAAATCCGCCGCCTCGAAAGGACCAAATATGGCTATTGCCCCCGTTAAGGGACCGATTGTAAGACCAATTACACACGTAGCCAGAATCAACAACCCTCGTAATCGAATGCGGGTTCGAACATGATGCTGCATAACGAGAATACTCAAAGTCTCGAACGAAGCACTGCAGGTCAGAAGCATACAAATGAAAGTCGGCCCATATCCATGTGTAAAAAGTGGTGTGAGCAGTGTGTAGTCCTTATATTGAAAGTTCGCACCCATGACAAAATAACCTAGGAGAATAACAGCTGGTAAAAGGATACCCGATGTAATCGCTATCGCTTTAATGCCTTCTCTTGCTGCAAAGAAGCAAAATAGGATAAACAACACCATAATCATAAATATTGGAGTTCTTGGCAGATAGGTAATGTGGGTCCACATCGTGACATCTTTGATGGTCACCACAGCATGTGTAAAACAGATCAATATGAAGAGCAATTGAACAATCAACGTCCCCCATTTTCCCACTCTCATTCTAATCCACTCGATCAGCTCTCCCTGTTTCGTTCGTCTCACCAAAAAATAGATCAGACAGGCCATCAACAGCATAGGTATGAGAGCTATAGCGGCTCCCATCCACGAATCCCTCTTCCCGTAATGCAGCAGCACAGGAATTAACAGAACATGATTCGTTATCGCAATCGAAATAATCACAATACAATATAGTTGGAGTGCAGTAATCTGCTTCTTTCCAGGCATAGGCACTCTCCCACTTTGGTATGAAGTAGTAGAAATACAAGATCGGTTATCGTTAAGTTCTCCCCCAACTGGAAATTTATGCGTATAGACGCAACAAAGCCGCTTCCCGGTGACCGGAAAACGGCTTTTATTCCTCATGTTCCTATTAGAATGTTGCCAAAATGATCACTAACAAAATGTACAATACTAAAACGATAGCTGTGCTGGAGTATCCAACGCCTGACATGGGCAGTTCCCCCTTCCGCCTGCGATTACCTGAATCGGTTGCTCCATATATCCTATGTGCAGCAGGGCGGATGGGTATGGACGAATGTCTATTTCTGGGTAAGAAAAGGAGTTAATTCACCTAGATAACAGACATCTAAATAGTGAAGAGGCCTCGTGCAAGCCGTGTAGAACAGCTTGCGCTCCTTCGCCTCCGCGTAGACAGACGCCCCAGCATTGTAGAGAATAACCGCGTCGAACTCGAGCCCTTTGGCGAGGTACGCCGGCAAGATCATCACGCCAGCTTCGTAGTGCAGCGTATCTTTGCTGATCCGCGCGAGGCCTGGCAGCAGCGGCTTCAAGCGTCCGTGCGCGTGCTCCGTCTCGCGCTCGGTCTTGCAAATGATCGCGACGGAGCTTGCGCCGCCGTCGCGCCTTAGTGCCGCCCTGTCTGCGACGAGGCGGACCAGCTCTTGCTCGCTTGCTGCGTGCAGCAAGCGCGGCTCTTCGCCGCTGCGGCTGAACGGTTCCACCGGTTCGCCGCCCGGCAATACCTGAGACGCGAACTCCGTGATTTCGCGTGTGGAGCGGTAGCTCTTGACGAGACGGATCGTCTTCGTCTCGTCTTCGCCCATCAGCTCGCTAATCGAGCTGTAGCTTTGCTCTTGCTGCGCGGCGCTTGAGCCGGCGCCAGCACTTACGAGCTCGCTCACATTCGCATTCGCGTTCGCGTGCGTGAAGATCCCTTGATTCCAATCGCCGAGCAACGTGAAGCGGGCGCGTGGGAACAGCTTTTTCAAATAAGCATAGTGAAAAGGGGAATAATCCTGTGCTTCATCCACCAGGCAATAACGGATCGTACCTACCCGCAGCTGCCCCTCAACAAGTCCTTTCAGATACACAAGCGGTGTTGCGTCCTCATAGCGAAGATGACCTTGCTCCAACGCTTCTACTGTGAAATTACTAATCGTAGCCCATGCTTCTGGCAATGACTCACCGGCTAGCTTCACCAGCTCCTGCTGTAAGCTCGCATCTGTAAATAACTCTGTATACATGCCGAGCACATCGACATACGCTAGCTTTTGCGCTTTTTCCCGAAGCGGTGTAATCGCTTTGTGTGCTTTGACACGGCTCATTTTCTTCATCTCAGGTTCGCTGCCCATATACTTCGGTTCCCGTACAAGCTTGCGATAAAACCGTTTTTGCACATCGGCTTGGAAGACATCCAACTGCTCCAGAATCCACTCCGACAACTGCTCCATCCGCTCACCGATGGCAAGTATCGAGGACTTGCTATAGAAGCGTTCGCTTAGCTCTGCCCCCGTGATGAGTACCTTCTTGCCCACAGCCAGATCAACGAAACGAATCCCATTCAGCTTCAACTTTTCTCCATATGCTTCAATCACACGTAGGAAAGCCTCGGAGGCTTTGTAGGTAATGCTTTGCAAACGTGCTGCGTACAAATGATCCTGGCCATTGCCTGTCAAAATATATTCCAGCTGGTCATACGGATCCTCCAGCTTTAGCCCTGTATCGGTTAATTTATGCGTTAAATAATCTTGGAAGGTCGTTTGCTGCATCGTCGCTTCCCCAAGCTCTGGCAGAACGCGAGACACATAATCGCTGAACAGCGAATTCGGCGAAAAGAGAATCATATTATCGGCGCTCAGCGTCGTCCTATATTTATAGAGCAGGTACGCGATGCGTTGCAGCGCAACGGACGTTTTGCCACTGCCAGCCGCGCCTTGAACGACCAGCACCTTGTGCTGGTCATCGCGGATGATTTGGTTCTGCTCGCGCTGAATCGTTGTCACGATCGAGCTCATCTTCTCGTCTGCGCTGCGACTGAGCATCTTCTGCAGCATCTCATCGCCGATCGAGATACCTGTGTCGAACACATCCTGCAGCTCGCCGGCTTTGATGATATATTGCCGCTTGAGCCACAGCTCGCCGCTTACATCCATCTCCGGCGTCCGATAGGTCGCTGGACCCGGCGGATAATCATAGAACAAGCTGGCGATCGGAGCACGCCAGTCATAGATAAGAATTTCATCGGTCTTGCTGTCGATGAACGACGTCAAACCGATATAGATTTTCTCCCGCTCCTGCTCGCCCTTCTCTTGAAAATCAATTCGGCTGAAATACGGCGCATCGACGACGCGTTCCAGCTTGCGCAGTGCATCTTGTGCCAAGCGATAGCTTCGCTCCTGCCCTTGCAGTACATGCTCCTGCTGTGCCATACTCGCAGCCGTTTCAATCAAATCATCGTCATTGTCTGCGTTGACGGAAATATCATCCCAGAAGCTCCGGCCGATAGCCGTTGCTTCTGATCTGCGGTCATCTACGGTTTGGCGCAGCTCTACAATTCGCCGCTGAATATTCGTCCTAACTGTAGCGACACGCTGCGCTTCCCTCTCTCGTTCTTCATTTCCTATCGCCATAGCTTCATTCCACTCCCATACTCGATCTATAAATAGACGTTCTGAATTACTTCTTCAAATTCTGGTTCTTCCATATGTACATCGTCCATGTCGCCCCAGCTGCTCACAAGCCGCAGCACATCCATCGCTTTGAGTTCTTGACGGTTGCAGGCAATCTTCAAAAAGTTCTCTTCTTGCTCTACTACGCGGAACGGCAGCTCCCAACTTGCAGGGACTCGAATCTCACCACGAAAGGACACCTTCATCATCGTTGGCAAGCCGATTCGATCACGCAGCTTGTCTATGGAACCATCATAGCCAATTTGCCCATGATTAATGACAATGACTCTTGGACAAAGCTGCTCAATATCGTCCATATCATGCGTCGTTAGCAAGATTGTCTTCCCGAAATCGCGATTCAACGTATGCAAGAACCCGCGAATATTTCGCTTAGCGACGACATCTAGGCCGATTGTAGGCTCATCTAGGAATAAAATCGCTGGATCATGCAGCATGGAAGCTGCTAGATCCGCTCTCATCCGTTGACCGAGAGATAACTTACGAACCGGGGTATCTAAGATTTCTTTTAAATCCAAGAGCTCCGACAATTCCCCTAATCGGCGGCGAGCATCTGCCTCCTCTACGCGATACATCGCGATAAGGATTTCATAGGAATCCCTCACAGGGAGATCCCACCACAGCTGACTTCGCTGTCCAAAAACAACACCAAGCTGCCTAACGACCTGCTTCCGTTGCTTCTGCGGGCTGCGACCGTGAATTAGAACCTCACCCGAGGTGGGGTGCAGGATGCCTGTCAGCATTTTAATCGTCGTCGACTTTCCTGCCCCATTAGGTCCAATATACCCGACGAACTCGCCGGTTTCAATCTCGAAGCTAACATCACGTACGGCTTCTTTCTCTTTATATGCCCTAGAAAATAGGGTTCGAATCCCTGAAAACTTCCCTTCCTGGATGACAGGGGATTGAAAGGTTTTGCGTAAATGCTTGACCGTTATCATCGGGTGCATGCCCTCCCATTTATTCATATGGTTAACTACCTGTACTTTGATATCGTGAAAGTCCTAGTTTCCAAAAACGCATCGCTAACCCGAGAACGGCTAGGGAAACAGCCAGCGTGCCGAATAGCAACTCGACTCCACCTTGATGCCTTAGCACGTAAAGTGCGGGAATATAATTAACAAAGCCTACTGGAACGAGCACTAATAGTGCGCCTTGCAGCCATTTGGGATAGATACTAAGCGGATAACGTGCAGCGGTATGGGAAGCATCTTCGGTCATATTTTGAAGAAACTCGATACGTGTAAGCCAAAAGCCAGCTGCCGCCGTCGCAAGCCCTATGGCGAATAATATGACAGCTCCTGTCAGGATCATGAACCCCGTCTGTGGAATGGCGATCCACCCGATTTGCCCGTTAGCTTGAAGTGCGCTCATAGAAATGATTAACAGAATTAATCCTTGTCCAATCTCAGCAAATTGAATCCGTGAATTCTGTGTCATCAAGGCAACTAAGACAGGAACAGGCCGAATCAGAATCGCATCCAGGTCACCGGAAACGAGATATTTTTCGAGATGATGCACGTCTGAGGCGAGTGTTCGATAGATCGCTTTGGAAATCATGATAACCCCATACAAGTAACCCACCTCGTAAAGTGTCCAGCCTTTGATATTACCAAATTTCATCATCACCAGCGCCACCATTAGGAATTCGGAGATTTGAATAAACGAGGCCATGATGGTCGAAAAAATAAAGTTAAACTTATACTGCATACGGCTTCGCAGACTTGCTTTAATGAGCAGCATAAACAATCGAATCGATATCATCCGCCCTGCACCTCCAGCTTCCTGCGAACCACTCGGGTAACGGCCAAGCAGACACAAGTAAACCCGATGCCCCATAAGAGAGCGCCGAGCACAACAGTTCCATGTTCAAGTTCTAAGTAGATGCGTGTTGGATAGTAGAGTAGATAAGGATACGGTGTGTATAAGCTAATTGTTCGAAGCCAGCCAGGCAGCCATTCCACAGGGATAAAGAACCCAGAAAGCAGCATAGCGAACGAGTAATTGACCCAGTAAAACCATGCAGATTCCGTTGTCCATAGCGCGGCAACGCCGATCAAATAATTCATACAGATGGAAATGTAAGAGGCCATGATGAGTGAGAGCGCTGTCCAACCATACACAGGACCGTGCTGAGGAAGCTGTAAAGAGAAGATGAAATAATAGAGGACATAAATCGGAATGCTTTTATATAAAAGTTGATACCACACCTGGCCCCATTCGCGGCTCATTGCTTGATAAAATAAATGCACTGGCCGCATGAGATCGACCGCTATTTGACCCGTACGAACGGATTGCTCGAGTCCCAGCCCTTTCGTCGTAAATTGTGTGATCCATAGAATCGCTTGGTTAAAAGCAATATAGCCGACCATGCCTTTGGCACCATACTCACCTAGCGATGCATCACTGCCTAAACCTGTCCAGATGCTCGCATAAATAAAGCCGAACACTGCGCTTACTGCGTTATGCAGTAGATGCGAGCCGCGATACTGCAAATTCCTTGCGTACGCCTTGCGCGCTAAAACCGCAAAAAGCATATAACACCTCCTGTTTTGTCATTCAAGATCCGTTTGCTTTTTCATTTTACGTGCAGTCGCCGCGTAGAGACGGAATTTCATATTACCAAAATAACCCTGTAGCTGGCAATAGTTTTTTCTTGAAGGGTGGTGCAGTGCTGTTTAGCAGAAAATCTGTTGAAGGGTGTGGGTTCCCCAAAAAACACACAAAGACCGCCCCCCAAGTATCCTCTACTTGAAGAGACGGCCTTTTTATCCAAACTACACTACTGTGTACTTGGCTGCTTGGTGTCATTGCTGCCTTGAGCCTCGGACTTTGCAGCTTCCGTAGTGCCAAATTCGGCGTTATAGTCCGCTTGCGTACCCTTGGTCAAATAATCATGATCCAAATAGTCGGCCAAGTATTGCTTGCCGAACATTAAATCGTACTGCACGTTTCGATAGTCATTTATTAATGATGCCGCGGATTCCGGCGTAGTTGCATGCAGTTGCCCATCCTGATCAACGATCAGATTGCTTAGTAAGCCTGGTACTTGCCCCGCCAACTCAGCATCCAATGCGAAATTCGCTGGCTTTTCCATATGAAGCATATCCAGAACGTGTGCACCTAGGAAGGAATCACTCAAGAGTGGAATGTCCTGTTTGGGCATATCGAAGTTAGACCACGTTACTAGGGGAATGCTATGCATCTTCTTGATTTCTTCCAACGACCACTTGTTAGCATCGCTTGTTGAGATGAAGCCTGCTTCTTTATATACCTGATAATCCATGCCTAACATCGGTAAATGGTCACCGTAGAATACGATCAGCGTAGGCTCATCCGAATCCTTGAAATGATCGATCATCATTTGCAAGCTTTGATCCGCGTCATGCGCACCTTGCGTGTACGTTTCTAGAATACTTTTTGCTTGCGCAGATAGATTGCCTGTTGCTTTGAACTGATTTTCTCCATAGCGAGGGTCATCGTAAGGTCCGTGATTTTGCATCGTAACGGTGTAGATAAACATCGGATTTTCCGTTTTATCTACTTCACTAATCACGTTTCTTGCCACTTCTGCATCGGAGATAAAATAACCTTTCATTTCCGGATTATCGAAGTGCTCGCTGCTTTTGAAAGCTTCAAAACCTAGCTGCTTATAGACAGAATTCCGATCCCAGAACCATCCTTCGTAGGAGTGAATCCCCATACTTTTGTAGCCATGATCAGCAAAATAACTCGCCAAACTTGGAACTGGCTTAGAAATGTACTGTTGATACGGAATGGACCCACCAGGTAAGAAGCTCATCGAGTTCCCCGTTAACACTTCAAATTCCACGTTACTCGTACCGCCTCCATACTGAGGGGAAAGCAAATAACCGGAACTTGACTCCTTCTGCAGACGGTGAATTGTCGGAAGTGGATCTTCGCTAAACGTGACATTCTCTAGTAGGGTTGGATCCCAGAATGCTTCGCTCATAACGAAAATAACATTCGGCTGTTTCCCGTCAGCAAGCGTAGCTTTCGCTTTACGAACGCCTGCATCTTTTTGTACGGCTGCCTCTTGAATATTCGCCGCGGCCGCAGCCAGTGCTTGCTCACTGTACGTATCCGGCTTCTGTACAATCGAGTTCTTCACATTCAGTGTGAAGGCAAGTGTAAGGCCGTTGTTCGCGTAATTTTGCTGCTGATCCCATACAATTTCGTTCACGCCTGCATGGTCTAACACTTTGCCTGCCAAAGGTGTTTTAATCCCAAATGCATACAAGGCATAGAGCGAAAAAAGCCCTAAACCGATTCGAGCGATGACTGGAATTGTAGCACGCGGAATGATCCATCTAAGTGCAAGAACGATGAGAATCGCTGCCGCAACCGCACTTATTCGAATTAATGCGGCTTTACCCGTAACTAGCGATGCAATGTCCATACTCTCTTTATTTAGCAATATATCCCAAGGGAAGAACGGCTCCCCGATCATTTTCACTTTCATATACGAGATAATTGCCATCAGACCAAGAATTAAGGTCGAGATGGAGCCGGAGATCGCCAATGACCCAACAAGGGCATAAATAAAGGCGAGAAGGAAGAAAGATAAACCTACGTTTAGCACAAATAAAGGTTGATTACTTGTAATCCATTGCATAGTTTCGGCAAAATTGCCACGCTCAAGAAACTCCATACCTACGACAGACAGAATTGGTAATCCGATCATAAATAAAACTAGTGAAATCGATGCTCCCAGACGGCTTGAGCTCTTTTTACTCGAAAGACGCTTCCGGGGCTTCAAATTCAAGTGCATCTTACATCACTCTCCTCATGCCCCTAATTGTAAATGTCAATTGTGAAGAAATTATGTAGCTAACCTTAACGTAACCTTAATCATACCAGTTATTTACAATTACTTAAGACCAGCCAACCAACTTGCAAGTGCTTTCAATTCCTCTTCTTTCATCGTGACCTGAAACGGCGGCATCCCGCCACCACCCTTTTGTATCCGTTTTACAATTTCAGCTTCATCGAGGCGTTCTCCCACTTTTTGGATATTAGGACCTTGCCCGCCCTGTAATTGATTACCATGACACGAGATACAATAGTTCTGATATATCTTTGAAACATTCACATTGGCAGAAACGCTTGCACTCGGTGTAGCCGCTGGTTGATTTCCCCCACAAGCGGTTAAGCCTAATGCAGCTACCAACAAGAATCCCCCAACCCAACTTACTCTCATTTTCATGTGCCCTAACTCCTTCAATCTCATTTCTCTCATCATACCAGAGCCTAGATTGGAAAAGAAAGAAAAGCCGCGGGCACCGTCACCTGGAATACCTCGTGTACGTTGTACGATAGAGGTTTTTCCTATGACTATTATGGTACCAAACGCGACTTTTTAGCACATGACAAAGAATATAAGTTTTCGGTATCCTAAGACTTTTATACCAATTTAAGACGTATTACATTCCAAGACGCCTTCCCTAGAACAGCTTCAATCTGCCCATTCGAAGAAATCTTCGCATTCCCTGCGGAATGTGGTTTTACGCGGTCCGGCGCTTCTAACGTATTGGTCGCCTTGAGATCCTCATGCTCTAATACAATATGCTGGGCGATGTTGAACCCGCTAAAACTGCGAAGATCCATCTCCAAAGGGAGCGCTTCGGCCAGATGGCGATTCACTGCGAAGATCGTCAACTCCGATGTTTCCTCATTATGTACAGCAACAGCCTCCAGGTAAGGGACATCTGTGTAGTCTTTTGCATCATATTTTGGCGATTTAATGAGCGGTACAAGGACCGTTCCGCGGCCAAATACACTAGCATGAAGATAAGGATAGTAAATCGTTTGCTTCCAAGCCGCACCGCCATTGGCCGTCATAATCGGAGCAATCACATTAACCAATTGAGCCAAGCAAGCCATTTTGACACGATCCGCACGTTTAAGCATGGAAATCAGCATACAGCCCACTAGAAGCGCATCTTCATGATTATAAATATCCTCCAATTGAGGCGGTGCGATAGACCAAGGCTCGATTTTACGATCTGCATCGTGAGAGTGATACCATACATTCCATTCATCGAAGGAGAGATTGATTTTCTTTTTGCCGCGCTTCTTAGCCTGAACGTAATCTGCCGTTGCAATCACCGTGTGGATGAATCGATCCATGCCTAAGGATTGAGCCAAGAAATTCGCTGAATTCTGTTCACGATTGCCGTAATACTGGTGAAGCGAAATATAATCAACATGATCGTAGGTATGCTCAAGTACGGTTGCTTCCCAATCTGGGAAGGTAGGCATCGTTAAGCTTGAACTTCCGCAAGCGACAAGTTCAATCGAAGGATCTACCCATTTCATGACTTTGGCCGTCTCACAGGCGGTACGACCATACTCGACAGCGGTTTTGCTTCCTGTTTGCCAAGGACCATCCATTTCGTTGCCTAAGCACCACGTTTTAATTTTGTGCGGTGTACGATAGCCATGGGAGATTCGCAAATCACTCCAGTAGGTGCCACCTGTGATGTTCGCGTATTCGATAATATCCCTTGCTTCATCAGGACCGCGAGTCCCCAGATTCACGGCCATCATAGCTTCTGTATTTGCTTTGCGGCACCAATCCATAAACTCATTCAAACCGATTAGGTTCGGCTCAATTGTGCGCCAAGCAAGATCGAGACGTCTCTTACGTTGATCGAGAGGCCCGATACCATCCTCCCAATTGTAACCGGATACAAAGTTTCCTCCTGGGTAACGAACGATCGGTACTTGCAGACTTTTAACTAACTCCAACACATCTCCTCGAAACCCTTGCTCATCGGCTTGCGGATGCCCAGGTTCATAGATACCGCCGTATACCGCGCGTCCCAAATGCTCAATAAAGGAACCATACAGACGAGGATCCACTTCTCCTACTACAAAATCCTTATCAATGATCATGCTTGCTTTCATAGACATAACGATCACCTCATCGTATAATTAATAAAAATATGAATCAGTTAATATAATTATTATGTATGATCATATTAAACAATAAAAATGATGGAAGATCAAGACCCCTCCACCGTTTCCGTTGCATTCACATTTATGTTAATCAGTTATAATCAGTTAGAAAAGGAGTTGGTGGGCATGATTCATACGACAACAGACCGCAAATGGCTGCCTTTGTACGAAGCCTTGGCTAGCGATGTGCGGCTTAACATATTGGAGTTATTAGCTGAGCAAGAGATGAACGTGAAGGATTTAGCTCAGCGGCTCTCATTAAGCAGTGCCATCGTGACGATGCATGTGAAGAAACTGGAGTCTGGCGGACTCATCCATACGAAGCTCGTTCGCAAGCAAGGCGGTACGCACAAAATCTGTACACTCGCCCTCTCGCGTATTGACATCCAGCTTCCTCAGTCGACTGAAGAAAGGCGTTTATTCAACGAAGTATCGATTCCCGTCGGTCACTATACGCGGTTCGAGGTTCATCCGACCTGTGGATTAGCGACGGAAGATCGGCTGATCGGTCAGTTTGACGATCCTCGTTTTTTCTTTGAGCCAGAGCGTATGCATGCTAGGATTCTATGGTTTGGCAAAGGCTTCGTTGAGTACCGGGTTCCCAACTATATGCTCGCAGGACAAGAGCTGGAGGAGATCGAAATCTCACTGGAGATAGGCTCCGAAGCACCAGGTATCGCAGCCAATTGGCCATCCGACATTCACTTCTATGTGAATGACACATTGCTAGGCTACTGGACAAGCCCTGGCGATTCTGGGGATGGCCGCGGCCAACTCACCCCAGCTTGGTGGTCGGACTATACGAACCAGTATGGTTGGTTAAAGGTGCTTCGCATCACCGAAGAGGGGACCTTTCTCGATGGACAACTGCTTTCCGATGTGACCATTCAGGATCTTCCCATCTCCCGCAACGAGTGGATATTACGCTTGGAAGTCCCTGAGCATGCCGAGCATGTCGGTGGTTTGACGTTGTATGGAGAAGGCTTCGGCAACTACAACCAAGACATCCGATTTCGAACTTACCGGAGTTAACTGACATGGAACACAAGAGGGGAACACAAGTGACTTGTCACTCTTGTTCCCCTCTCTTATTTGTGCACCAGCAACTTACGTTGGTGCCCTAGTTAAGCACTATGCACACTCCGAATTTCCCCTCCTATCCCTCCTGAAGCATCAACAACCTTTGCCTTTCCTTCCGCCATGCGTAAATACTTCTTTCGCCGCCAACGGATAGCTACCAGAATACCGCGAAGATACTCATCGCACATCATCGCTATATAAATCCCCGTTAATCCTAGACCATAGTGTAACCCCAAGACATAAGAAAGCCCCGCAGCGACACCCCACATTGAAAACAACGAGATCACCATATTAAATCGTGTATCACCAATCGCATTCAGCGCATTACCAAAGCCCATATTGATCATCCTGCCTGGCTGAAGTATCGCACTTAGTACAAGGCAAGAGAGTGCTAGATCGATAATACCTTGGTCTGAACTGAAGAAACCGAGAAAGCTTTTTCCGATAATCAAAAGAAGAATACTATTGAACCCGACTAAGCCTAGTCCAATCCAGGTGCCGCGATAGCCTGCTTTATATACGGCCTGTGTATGCCCTGAGCCATATAGATGGGCAATCTGGATTTGAGCCGATAAAGCAATCGAATAACCCAGCATGAAGCAGATAGATTCCAGCGTATTCATATACGTTCTCGCCGCCAAAGCAGCAGCCCCCATCGTTGCCAAAAAGCTATAAATCGCCAGCTGCGATAAGACCCATGACGACATATTGACGCCGAGCGGCCAGCCGATTTTGATAATTTCACCAAATAACTTTCGATTAAAAATAGCAAGATCACGCCATCTGATTCTTCGCTCAAAGGCAGTAACAAACATATAAAGCAGCAAACAAGTCGCAAGTAACCGACTCACTAGCGTAGAAATGGCAACACCCGTTAAGCCGAGCTGTGGGAATCCGAAGGCTCCATTAATCCATACATAGTTCAAAATGACGTGAATGACATTCATCCCGATCGCGGTTATCATGGGCCCCTTCGTGTTCCCTGTATTCCGAATGGCCGTGCTGAGTGTAGCCGTCAATGCAGTTAACACCATGCCGCTGCCGACAATTGAAATATACGTATGTGCTAGCGGGAGCAACCGCTCTTCTAACTGAAACAGTCGCGCTAAAGGAACAGCTTCGACATACAGGATGAAACTGAGTATGGCACCAATCAATCCGCTAATTGTGACAGCCATAATCCCAACCGTTCGTGCGGCTTCTTGTTGTTTGGCTCCAATTTTCTGAGCAATGAGAATACCTGCCCCACTTGCAACTGTCATAAATAAAATCATCACTGCCTGAAAGATTTGATTCGCCAAACCAACTACGGCTACCGCATCATCCGAGACACGGCTTACCATAAGCGTATCCACCGCGCCTAAGAGAAGTTGAAGCAGTAATTCGACAAATATAGGCCATGCTAGAATCCATAAGGAAAACTTATTTTTCTCAGTCGTCATGTTCACGCCACCATCCAGTATACTTCGCTATTTGTTATGTAAATGAAACTTACTAGTCAGTTCAAATTATAGCTGTTATAGTTGGATTCATGTATCAACATCGCAACTGAAACTTATACAATTCCAACTTTTACACAGAATTAAAGAAGGTGGTATTATGGCATTTCTTGAGATCACGATTCCTCCTCTGCCCCACTATATCGCGAGTGGATATAACAGTATTCCCAAGGGAGGACAGCACCCCAGTCGCAGCAACATCCAAGTATTTGATTTGCTTATCACAACTTCCGGCTGCTTCTACATCGGTGAAGAGGATGAACGTTTCGAGGTTGGGGTCGGGCAGGCTGTCATTTTACGGCCTGATCGCTACCATTTCGCGACCAAAGTATGTGAGGAACTTACCTACACCTACTGGCTGCATTTCCATGTAGGCGGTGCTTGGGAGTTAATGAAGCCGAGCGCCGTTGCAACTGTTTCTTTAGAGGATCCTGCTCCAGAGGATGCCGTGGTGGAAGCCTTCGCCGTGGAACCCTTCACCATGCGCATCCCGCAATTTACGACACTCCAGCACCCTGAGAAAATGTATGAAGTCCTTGATCAGCTGCTACAGCTCCAGCCTCGTGCGCACGTGAACAGTGTTCGTTTTGCCCAGCAGCAGTTATTTCAGGAGATTCTATATCAATTGGCTGCCTCCGCAGAGACCGCTCATGCATCTGCCTCCAGGGCCTGCGCTGAGAAGGCGGCCTCCTACTTAAGGCAGCATTTCCGAGAATCGGTTACCGCTAAACAGCTGGGGGATGAGCTCAATTTCCATCCTGTGTACATAGCTCGCTGCATGCAAAAAGAATACGGCTGCTCTCCCTTAACCTATCTGCTTAAATTACGGGTAAGTCATGCCAAACTATTGCTTCTACAAACGGAGCTCCCGATTGCCCACATTGCTCAGGAAGTTGGCTTTGAACAGGCCGCTTATTTCGCTGCAAGCTTTACCAAGCTCGAAGGAATGTCGCCTCGCTCGTACCGGCAGCAGTTCGCACATGGGTCCTAAATGCTTGGGGATCGAGCCATTTATGCTATACTGAGAAAAAAAAGGATAAGGAGTCCACGTCATGGCAACCCCCTTACATTGGAAAAAGTCATTATGGATACTTTGGGGTGCGAACTTCTCCATTACATGTGGCATGAATCTAGTTCTTCCGTTCTTACCTCTCTACATCGGGGAGTTAGGGGTTCACGACTTAGATGATATTGTCCGTTGGACAGGCTGGATCGTAGCTGCCCAATTCATCACTTCCTTTTTGACCCAGCCACTATGGGGAGCCATTGCCGATCGACGCGGGCGTAAGATCATGCTGCTGCGCGCCGGCTTCGGAATGGCCATCGTCACCGCCCTAATGGGCATTGTTACATCGCCCTGGCAGCTGCTATCGCTGAGATTGTTGAATGGCTTCTTCTCCGGCTTCATCTCGATGGCGGTTTCATTGCAAGCCTCGTTGACCCCCCGAGAACATTCGGGTAAGTCGCTTGGCACCTTGCAAACTGGTGCTATCGCAGGCACACTCATCGGCCCTTTAATCGGTGGCGTACTAGCCAGCTTTCTCGGCTACCACCACGTGTTCTTCTTCACAGGAGGACTCATGCTATGCGCCAGCCTTATCGTCATGCTGTTCATCAAGGAGGAGCGCAAGCCTGTCACCGCGAAAAAGGTACGACAGCGGACGCCGTGGCGCTTGTTCCGCCCCTTGCTGCCTGTGTTTGCTGCATCACTGATTACGCAGATCGGTATGATGAGTATCGAGCCGATTGTAACGGTATATGCCAAAACCTTATACACGGGAGCGCACTTAGCCTTCTTCGCCGGGCTTATCGTCGCAATCACGGGCATCGCCAATCTATTCGGAGCTCCGACCTTGGGTCGGTTAGGTGACCGAATCGGGCAGCGCATGACGCTGGTCATTGCCCTCACGATGGCGGCTGTCGCTTTCATACCGCAGGCTTTTGCCACCAATATTACGACGCTGCTCATCGGCAGATTCCTGCTGGGACTGTTCATCGGCGGGATGATTCCTTCGCTGAACGCTTTAGTCATGAAGCTTGCAGCACCTGAGATTCAAGGCACCGCCTATGGCTTCAATACGTCATCGCTGTTCCTTGGAAATCTCATTGGCCCCTTGCTCGGCAGTCATCTGGCAGCGGAATACGGCTTCACTTCTGTGTTCTTTGTAACGATGAGTATATTGCTAATCTGTGCCGTGTTCGTGTATACGAATCGCAGCTTGGATGCAACCACTCAGCCCAAAACCGCGTAGACATATAAGGAAATTATGTTAATCTACCAATAATTAGATGATGGAGGATACCGATGAAACACGAAATCTTATATAAAGGTGCATTTCCGATGCTGCGTGTGCAGCTTGAAGCTGGTGAGAACATTAAAGCCGAGTCCGGCGCGATGGTCTCCATGTCCCCGAATATTGAACTTAAAGGAACAGCAGATGGTGGCATTATGCGCGGTCTTGGACGGATGCTCAGCGGCGAAAGCTTCTTCTTCCAGGAATTGAGTCCCAGCCGAGGATCCGGCGAGGTGCTCCTAGCACCTGCTGTTATCGGTGATATTGAAGCCGTTGAATTAGATGGTACCTACAAGCTTTATGTCCAAAAAGATGGCTTCCTTGCCGGCACTTCAGGCATTCAGGTGAACACCAAGATGCAGAATCTAGCGAGCGGCTTCATGTCCGGCGAAGGCTTCTTCATCGTCGAAATTAGCGGTCGAGGCACCGTGTTCCTCTCCTCCTACGGTGCGATCCATGCGATTAACTTGGCGCCAGGCCAAGAGGTGGTTATCGATAACGGGCATCTGGTTGCTTGGCCGGATTATACGCCTTATACGATTGAAAAAGCCTCCAAAGGCTGGATTTCCAGCCTTACGAGCGGCGAAGGCGTCGTCTGCCGATTCCGCGGCGAAGGCGTCGTGCTCATCCAAACGCGGAATCCGAAGAGCTTCGGCGGTTGGATCAAGCAGCTGCTGCCGGGTAGATAAGGCAGCAATGACAAAGAAGCATGCGAAGACGGTTACGTCTTGCATGCTTCTTTGGTTAGTTGCGCGGCGAGCAGTGCCCCTCATCTGATCATTTGACACCTATTAGATAAAGTGATATGGTCAAGAGAACAAGACGTTCCGCTTTTTGCGGGATGTCTTGTTGTACTTTTATGGGTATCGTACATCTCATCTAATTACTTTGCGTATAGGTGAAGTCTTCTGTAATATCCGTTGTACATACTCATCAATCCATTTAGGGAGGAATTCGCAGTGATTCAGGTAAAGGAGTTTTTAGATACGGATGCGTCTTATGCGGAGACAAGAGCTAATCAGTTTCTAGCCGAATTGAAAGAAGAACAAATTGTTAATGTTTGCTATGGCTCCATCTTGAAGTCATCCCCAAGCGGTGTGGGTTTTCAACGTAGTGCAATCCTTGTCGTTTATAAATCGGGAGAAAGTAATCCTAAGTAAACGAGTTGTTTACACGAAGATAGAGACTGCTCTCAGTCATCTCTACAGCTCTTCTTGCTGTTTCAGATCACCAGTTCCTGTCGCACAACAAAGAGGCATTTCAACACCTATAAAGTGTCGAAATGCCTTTTGTTGTGTGAAGATGATGTGCAGGAGACTGACTTTCTACCAATAACCTTTTGTAACTCCCTGTAACTTGGCGACAGCTTCCACAAAGTAATAATCGCCATAAATGAGGGAACAATCCACATTCGTATTGGCTGGATGATGTCCACAACCATGGAGTAATAATCCTTCATGAGAACGATCAGACCTTGTAGCGTAATGATGATATAAATTAGAAATCGCCTCAACAGCATACCTTTCATAGCGTTGCTGTTCTTCTCCGTCAACGTGCTTGGCTAGCTCTAGTAAGCTCGCAGCAGCGATTGCCGCAGCTGAACTATCCCGATAAGCATTCACGCGATCAGTGACATCAAAATCCCAGAGTGGCACCAAATCCGACTCTACTCTGTCTAGGTAAACTTTCGCACAGCTGCGCGCTATGTCCAAGTAGGCTTTCTTGCCTGTATATTTGTAAGCGTATGTGTAGCCGCCAATAGCCCATGTCTGACCTCTCGACCAGCATGAATCATCTGCAAATCCTTGGAAGGTTTGTCCGAACTTAGGCTCACCTGTTTCTGGATCAAAGACGAAGGTGTGAAACGCCGTAAAGTCTTCTCGAATGATTGTACGCGCACATGTATCCGCGTGTGCCTCCGCCACTCTTCTGTATTCCTCGTCTCCCGTTTCTTCCGAGGCCCAGAATAGAAGCGGCAAATTATACATACAATCAATGATGATTCTGCCTCTATTTTCCTCGCTGAAGGGTTCTCCTGGTACCCAAACATTCCATGCTTGAATGAAGTTACCCTTACTATTAAATCTGGACTTGAGGTGGTCAGCTGCATCAAGCGCCACTTTGCGCGCATTGGTATCCCCTGTCAGCTTATAGTCAGCTACAAAGGACAAGGAGTAAAGAAAGCCCAGATCATGATCCAAGGTTTCCGGCGTCTCATACATCCGTTTTAACAGTCTAGGGTAGGAGTCACGAGCGGACTTCATAAACGTCTCGTCCTTGGTTAACTCATAGCAAAGCCAATTCATACCTGTCCAGAAACCGCCAGTCCAAAAACCATTTTCAGCAAATTCATATTTGCCTTCTTTGGTATGAGCAGGCAGCGCATCCCCGAAGGAAGCTGCATTACGACTTGTTTTTTCTGTAATAAAATCACTAATTTCACGTAATGATGGCATAGGATCCTCCAATAATATAATCAATGTAAGCTTAATTATAGGTGCATCCTTGTTCCAAAACTACGAGGTAATCTTTTGTTTATATAAGACGATCTTTCGAGATATATCTACCGATACGCCCGCATCGCCTTGCGCAGCTCCTTCAAGCTAGGCCGCTTGCCGTACATCAGCACGCCAGTGCGGTATATCTTCGCCGCAAGCCAAGCCATCGCACCAATGGACAGCAACTGGATGGCTATTGACAGGGCAATCTGCCAGAACGGCAGAGAGGTCATGCCAATCCGCAAGAACATAATCATCGGCGAGAAGAATGGCACGAACGACATCGTCACCACGAACGGGGCATTCGGATGATTCAGTCCGAAGATAGCGATCATGAACGCCGCGACGATGATGTAGGTAACTGGCATAATGGCAGGCCCCACATCCTCCGTGCGACTGACAAGCGAGCCTACCGCCGCGAAGATCGTCGCATAGATGAAAAAGCCAAGTAAGTAGAAAATCAAGAAATAGACGAGCACGGATATTTCTAAATCGCTCCAACTGAGATTCAAATCCTTGATGGCCGAAGCATCACTCAACTGAATATTCAAAAAGCCTACGGCGATGAGCGCGGCAATTTGCGATAGCGCCAGCAAGCAAATGCCAATGATTTTACCGAACATCTGCTTCAGCGGTGACACGCTTGTAATGAGCAATTCCATAACGCGCGTGCTTTTCTCCGCTGTGATTTCCGTTGCAACGAGATTGCCGAATCCAATGGCTCCCATGTAAAGCATGAAGAGCAGGATATACACCAACATGTAGGACAACCTCATTTGGGACTCTGTTTTGCCCACAGCAGCTTGATCCGATGTGGAAATTTGCACGGTCTCCAATGACACTGGCGTTTGGATATCCGTTTTTAGTGAATCTGGCACACCAGCTCCTTGCAGCACGATATCCGTCTTAATGAGCTGAAGCGCGGTTTGCAGCTTATTTTTAGGCGAATCCATCGTTCCTGTGGAATTGTAGATCATCTTCGGGAATCCGCCTTGTTTCCCCTCCGTGAACGCTAAGTATCCCTTGATTTTCTTATCTGCCATTTGCTGCTTCCCATATACCTCATTAGCCTCTACACTGCCCTGATCGGAAAGGGGTACAATTTGTATCTCTGCATTCGGTTGATTCTTAAAGAAAGCTTCCAGTTTAGATGCCACAACCGCTTGCTGCGTGCCAAAAATTCCTATTTTCGTCGCTTCATCGGAATCGAATTGTTTGATAATGGTTGGAAGATGAATCAAAAGCGATACCAGGATTAGCAAGATTAGAGTCATCACTTGAAACGATTTGATTCGAAAGCGAGACATGTAGGTAAATTTAATGACGGTCCAGATACTATTCATGCTGGCTTCCCACCTTCTGGATAAAAATTTCATTCAAGGTTGGCTCCATGATTTGAAAACGCTGTACAGTGGAATGTTCCATGGCATATTGCAAAATACGCTGTGCGGCTTCCGGCTGCGAAATGCGAAGCTCGTACCCATTTAGCCCTTGGTTCACCGATGTGACGCCTTCAAGCCTCTCTAATCCATTAATATTAGTAGTTGTCTCTAGTACTACTCTTTCCTTCGGAAAGCTCGCTTTAATCTCCTTCAAATTGCCTTGCAGAATGGTGTTTGAGCGATGCAGCATACAAATATTCTCACAAAGCTCCTCTACATGCTCCATCCGATGGCTGGAAAATAAAATTGTTCTCCCCTCATCACGGAGACTTTTCACCGTTTTCTTCAGCAGCTCGACATTCACGGGATCCAGTCCGCTAAACGCTTCGTCCAGAATAAGAATCTCCGGATTATGAATGACCGCCGCAATGAATTGAATTTTCTGCTGGTTTCCCTTGGACAACTCCTCAACCTTACGGTTGTAATAGTCAGGAACCTCAAACTGTTCCAACCACATCTTCAAGCTGCGATCTGCCTCACGACGCTTCATTCCTCGAAGCTCAGCTAAGTATAAAATCTGCTCACTAATTTTCACTTTGGGATATAAGCCGCGCTCCTCCGGTAAATAGCCCATTAAGCTGCGGAGCTCTTCCCGATAGCCTTGCCCATTCCACTTAATATTACCTTCATCTGGATAAATAAGACCGAGTACCATCCGCATCGTTGTCGTTTTGCCAGCACCATTCGCACCTAATAACCCATATATTTCTCCCTGCTTCACTCGCAGCCCAATCCGATTCACAGCTGTTTTATCTCCGTACTGCTTCGATACCTGTTCAACAACTAAAGGGTATGTCATCCATGAGCCTACCTTTCGTCACGAAGTTGATTACGCTTACTATTTTACATGATAATGGAAGATTAATGAATTTCTCTGTGCCAAATAAAAAAAGAGAAGCGCTCAACGCTTCTCATACCGATGTAAGGCTAACTTCTGGATCTCGATAGCTCGATCAATTTTGGATGCTTTCATCTTACTAACGTAGCTATCAAATGCATCTAGCGGCTCAACACCGAGAATAATCTTCAGAGACATCTCATCAACAAGTGTCATCACATCCATCATAATTGAAGAAAACTCAGCACTCTCCAGCTCTGTCTTCGGCGTTTGCGGTAGGGTGTATGATTCAACTTGCGTATCCGCCCAGATCCCAATCGCTTTTCTTTGCTCAGGCAGCGTGTAATATTGTTCTACATATCGAACATCCTGAACAAACGGACCAAAATAACTTGCTCTCGTATACATCGACAAGGCTTGTGAGGGTGCTAACTTATCTGGATTTCGTAAGATCCAATCTGTGTACGTCGGATAGCCGTCTTTCAACGTGTAGCTCGTTCCTTCTATGCCAAAATTAAAGAGCATATGTCCTTCGTCACTATAACCGTAATCAAGTAACTTAGCCGCCTCTGCTGCATGTTGACTATTACTTGAAATCGCTACGCCACCAGTCCCGACATAATCATAACTTTTTTGCCCAAATTTCGGCTTATCCCCTTTTTGGAGTACGGGATATGGGGTTGCTGCAAACAAAGCTGACTTGTTTCTCTCTTCGACCAGTGGCTGCCACTTCCCAATACCAGCCCCCGCATTCCAGATGGTTGCCCCGCTGCGCCCTGTTACCATATTGGAATCCATCGTTTTGGTATCTACGGATGCAATGTTTTTATCGATTAATCCTTCCTTATACCACGCTCGGAAAGTAGCTAAGAAATCCTGATAGCCCTTCTCCATAGGACCATACTTGACCTCACCCTGGTCCAGGTAGAACCCTTTGCGAATCCCATAAGCCCCGACAAAAGCGCCACCCTCGATCCCAAATAACGGATTCGGCACGCCTAGGAAAGTTAAAGGTGCTGCAACTCCCTTCTTCTCCTTGAACGTCTTGAGCACCGTATGCCATTCCTCTATCGTCGTTGGCACCTCTAACCCGAGCTCATTCAACCAATCCTGCCGGATAATCGGCCCTTGATACGTACGAAGCTTATCGTCACCACGGATAAAGGGGAACACGTAATAGCTGCCGTCATCGGTCCGAATTTGCTTATCGATGTCTGGATGCTCTTTTAAGTACTTCTTTAGATTAGGCGCATACTTATCAATGACCTCATTCAGCCTCAAAATATACCCATCCTTGATCGCCTTTTCAGGTCCACCAGGGAAGCTGTCCCATTCGAACTCCATCATATCAGGCAAGTCGCCAGACGCTAATAAGACATTCATCGCTTCCTTAGCTTGATTGGCCGACGGCTGTATGAAGGAAAGCTGGACCCCTGTCCGCTTCTGCCACTCTTGAAAAAAGGGAATATCTTTGAATTTGGTTTTCACACTGGCGGCATTCCCATTCAACTCTGACCAATAGGTCAGTTTAGTCGTTGCTGGCACAGACGACTCCTTATTTGTAGTCGCCGTTGTTGGCTGCCCTGACGGTGCCGTCAAATTCGTCGGACTCTCTGAAGAGCATGCCGTGAGTCCCATGGTGAACACACATAGAAGTAATAATGCCTTGTTGCTAGCTCGTCTGCTCATTCCGTTCCCTCCCAGCATGTCATCTTGCTATCATCAGTTCATTTCTTTATATTTCCCAGGGGTTATTCCTTCGTATTTCTTAAATACACGTATAAAGGTTGCCACTTCATTATAGCCAACTAACTTGGCAATCTCCGAGATCGAATCTTGCTTGTAGCTGATCATCTTCTTCGCTTGTTGAATCCGGTATTTCGTAATGTAATCGAGCAAACCTTCACCCGTCTGATCTTTGAACAATTTGGATACATAGCTGCCTCTTAAAGCAAAGTTTTCACCAATCGTATTCACATTCAAATTAGCGTCTTGATACTGCTCCTCAATATATTGCATAACTTTGGCGATTAGCTCGCGCAAGGTTTCCGTGCGTTCCTTCGTCTGGTTTGCTTCTATTTTAGAAGCGGCAAACGCACACACCTCTCCGAGGAGCAACTGCAGCTCTTGCTGCATCTCGAGGATGGTGTCGCACGCAATGATCTTTTCCATCCATAGGGGGTTGTCCCCTAACCAGGGCTGCGTCGTTCCGTCCCCAAGCTCATTCATCGCTTTCACCATCGTACCCACGAGGTTAAAAATGAGGCATCTCGCCAAGGTAAGCGACACCAGCGGCTTATCAAAATTGCGCCCCATGATCTCGTTCATGCTAGCCGAGGCTTGGTCAATATCTCCCGTTTTGATGAGATTAATAATTTGCTGCTCCACTTGGAGTGGATAATAATAGCCCATCTGCAGCTTATCGGCCGTATCGATACGAATCTCATCGTAGGTGATGATCTCCCTTTTGCCTCTAACCATCTTATATTCCATCGCATCCAGTGCTTCACTATACGCCTCAGCAACACCTACCAAGGCAGGGTGAACACCACTGATAGAGATCGTTAGATCCATATGGAATCTTGTCAGGAAACGCTGTGCTTCTGCAGCAATCCAATCCAGATCAACCTTCCGCTCGGCTGCATCCGTCTCAGCAAAGTTCACCAAACACACCATCATATCGTCGATCTCTGCCACGTAACCAGCATGCTTACGATGACCAACGAGCTCTTCAACAACATTCGTGATAATGAATTGCATCAATTTTCGACGTTCACTGATATCCATACCCGGTAAATTCGTAGATATACTATCGGAATTCTCAACCGCAAACAGAATGACCGCGAAATGATTCGAGATCACATCCATATGAAAAGTTTTGAAAGCTTCCTCGTACGAAACGAGCGAATCGATTCGCCCCTTCAACAGTCGATTTAACATATTCGAACGGAGTACATGATGATGAGATTGCAGCTGCAGCGCAATTTGATCCTTCTCATCCCGTGTATGCGAGATCATTTTCTGAATGAAATGCAGCTCATTCCCATCTACGCGTTCCTCGAACGCATTTTTATCGGAAATCGATTGAACCAAACGTTGGATCGGTGAGTAATTACGGCGCAGAAAGAACCAGGTCAGCACCGCTGCACCAAATAGGCTGATCAGGATGCTGATATACGTAAATTTGCGGACATATTCCGCTTTTTCCCAATATATGCGACTTGGAATGATCAGTACATATTTGAGATCAGACACAGCAGATTGAATATAGAAAAGCTCTGATTCTCCATCCTGCGAAGGCTTGTACGTAACATTATCCTCATCCTGCAATTGCTCCAAAATGAGATTCTTATTCACCGTCACAGGCACATTGGAAAGTAGAACTTGATTGTCATGATTAAGGATGACGATTTGTCCGCCGCTAAACCCTGAAATGCTTTCGATTGCCTTCTCGAACCGTTCCATATCGGCCATCACAACGACTGTCCCTGTTTGTTTCCCATTCAAATCCTTAGGCAAGTGTGTGATGTACGCGATGGAAGAGGAAGAAGGGCCTGCATCTACGCGGGGAAGGATCATGAACTGGTTATTCGTTGCTTGATGAATCGTATTCAACCATTGCTCATATCGGAGGGTACCTGTATTGTGGATCGTATCAAACGCTGTTTGCAGATCGCGCATATTTCCCGGGCGAAGAATTGCAGCTTCCTGATCCCAAGTCACATAGAATTCATCGATCGTCGCATAGGAAGTTTGATACATCCGAAACTCTTTTACCAGCTGAAAAGCTAGATATTGATCATCATTAGTTTGTATATTCGTGTACATTAAACTTTGAAGCTTCGTATTCCAAGTAATTTCCATATTTAACCGTTTCATCAAATCGAACTGTGTGTCGATCGTATAACGGACTTGTTTGAGTAAGGAATCGTTCGCACGATGAATTTCGCTTTTTAGTGCATGACTCGACTGCGAGTAAATGAGAATACTCATCAGCATTGGCACGAACAATACCGCGCTGTACGATAATAACCAAGTAAATACAATACTCTTTCTTTTCGGCCAAAATAATCGAAGCTTCACATGGATCTCCTCCCGCTGCGCACCTTGAAAAATCCTCTGAAGGGATTGTCTCCTTCACTCTATTATACCTCTGTTCGCAAGGGGAGGAATGTCCAAAATGACAAATCCGATTGACAAAAGCGCTACTAGATCCCTAATTACAGGGTCTAGCCCTTCAAGGAGCCTACCATAACCCCTTTGACAAAGAAGCGTTGTACGAATGGATAAACACACAGAATTGGCAATGTCGCCACGACGATGGTCGCATATTTAATGGTTTCCCCAATCTGGAAGCGATCACCCGCATCAGCTCCAACGGACATGCCATCTGTTGAATTAGAAATAAGTATTTCCCTGAGTACCAACTGTAAAGGGAAGAGATCTCGATTTTTGATAAAAATAGATGCGTAGAACCAGCCATTCCATTTATCAACCGCATAGTACAGAATCATAACAGCAATGACAGGCATGGAAAGCGGAATGATGATTCGGAACAAAATCGTAAAGTGATTGGCCCCATCGATTTTGGCTGACTCCTCTAAGCTGTCTGGTATCGCCATAAATGCTGTTCGCATAATAATCAAATTAAATGTGGAGATGGAGAATGGAATAATCGTCGCCCATAGGGTGTCGAGTAAGCCGACATTTTTGACGATTAAATAGAGCGGGATTAAGCCCCCGTGGAAGAACATCGTGATCACGATAATGATCATAAATGCTTTATTCCAGATCACATTTTTTCTAGAAAGTACGTAAGCACCTAACGCTGTCATCAAAAGGTTGACGATAACGCCAGCAACGACGATAAACATCGTGTTGCGGTAGCCGATGAGAATGCCAGGGTTCTTCATGACCCCTTTATAGGCTTCCCAACTAAAGCCAAGTGATTTAAATAAGATCCCTTTATGAGCAACTAATTCATTCGCATTACTGAAGGAAGCAAATAATACGTAAAGTAAAGGGTACAACGTTACGATAACGAGTAGGGTCAAAATCAAATGAATAGCAATATCGAATAGTCTTTCTACAAAACCTGGTCCTTTTCTCATCAACATCACCTCACCATAAGCTGCTTTCATTTACTTTACGACTGATATAATTCGCTGTAATGAGTAGGATTAGATTGATAATGGAGTTAAATAAGCCAACAGCCGAGCTGTAGCTCCATCCAAACTCCAGTAATCCTTTGCGATAGACGAAAGAGGAAATCACGTCCGCCGTTTCATAAGTAACGGGATTATAGAGCAGAATGATTTTCTCAAAGCCCACATTCAACAGATTACCCATACGCAAAATAAACATAATCGCAATCGTCGGCATTATACCTGGCAATGTGATATACACCATCTGTTTCCAGCGACTAGCGCCATCCATCCGTGCAGCTTCATACTGTTCGGTATCGATACTCATTAATGCAGCAATATAAATAATGGATTCCCAACCAATACGTTGCCAAATCTCGGATAAAATGTAGATCGGCCGGAACAACTCCGACTTCTGAAGCATCGCTTGTCCGTCATACCCGAAGGCCATCGCAATATTGTTAATGACCCCATCCGCATTCGTAAAGTCCGTAATAATCCCGCAAATAACGACGAGTGAGATAAAATAAGGCATATACGTAATCGTCTGAGCGACACGCTTAAAGGTCTTACTTCGTACCTCATTGATCAAGAGGGCTAGAATAATCGGAGCTGGAAACTCAAAAAGCAAGGAATACAAGCTGATGACCAGCGTATTTTTCAATATGCGCCAAAAATAAAAAGAACTGAAAAAATCATGGAAATGCTTAAAGCCAACCCAATCGCTACCAAGAATACCCTTCATTGGGGAATAATCTTTAAAAGCGATTAAAGCACCATACATCGGTGCATAATGGAAAATCAAATAATACGCGAGCACTGGTACCATCATGAGGTACAAGTACTTATTAGCGATAAAATCACGGATATATCTGTTTGTCCCCGTCTGTTGCTTCGTAAGCTTTACGCTTTCCAGTGGCTGTGTGTTCGCCATCTCCATCCTCACCCTCTCGCCAGTTTACTTATAGAAGAGGGAGATCTCAGATCCCCCCACTTCTCCATTGCCAGATGAAACTTATCGCTTGTTATAGCGATCTAGTGCTGCTTGTTGAATCTCGATAGCGCGGCTTAGATTAAGTGACTTCATTTTATCCACATACTTCTCAAAGCTATCGGCTGATTCGTTACCCAAAATGATTTTCAACGTCATTTCATCAACCAACGTGTTCATGTCGCCCATGATTTTCGCATATTCAGAGCTTTCTTCTGGCGTTGGTGTTAATGGTGGCAAGCTGTATTTGGCTGTATCGGTTTTCTTCCACACATTGATCGCATCGCGTTGCGCTGGCAGTACAAAGAATTGCTCCGCATAACGCTTGTCTTGGATGAATGGCCCGTTGTAGCTGCCGCGAATGTACATGGACATCGCTTGTGCAGGTGCTAATTTATCGGGATTTTTCATCAGCAAATCCGTATATTTGGGATAACCATCCACCATTGAGTAGCTAGTACCCTCTGTTCCGAAGTTAAAGAACATATGGCCTGCTTCACTATACCCATAATCCAACATTCTGACTGCAAGTTCTGGATTCTTGGATTTAGCCGTTACCGCGACAATACCTCCGGAGGAATACGGATTATCTTTTTGACCAAATTTCGGCGTATCGCCTTTTTTTAGTACTGGATATGGCGCTGCTACCAACTGTGCCTTCGGATCTTTGGCCTGTACAAGTGGTTGCCATTTGCCTATACCGCCGCCAGCATTACCAATACTTGCCCCTGTAGCGCCCGTAGCGAAGCTGCCGTCCAAGGCTTTCGTATCCACCGTAGCGATGTTCTTATCTAACAGGCCATCTTGATACCATTGGTGGAAAGTCTTCAAATAGTCTTTGAAGCCGGCTTCCGACGGTCCGAACTTGATTTTCCCATTATCCAAATAGAAGCCGCGGTTCACGCCAAATGCGCCTAAGAATGCACCGTTGTAAGATTCATTGAAGAAACGTGGTTTACTGATAAAGGATAGTGGCGCAGCTGCACCTTTCTTCTCTTTAAATGCTTTCAACGTCGTCGTCCAATCATCAATGGTCTCAGGAACAGGAAGCCCTAACTCATCCAACCAGTCTTTTCGAATCATCGGGCCTTGGAATACCTGTAAGTACTCATCTCCACGAATGAAAGGGAATGCATAGTAACTCCCATTATCCGTTTTTACCATTTTGTCGACTTCTGGATGCTCTTTGAGGTATTTCTTCAGGTTCGGTGCGTATTTATCAATCAGATCATTCAATTTCAAAATGTACCCATCTTTAATGGCTTTCTCCGGTCCACCTGGGAAATCACTCAGGAAATTGTATTCGATCATATCTGGTAAATCCCCGGATGCAAGCATCACGTTTAGCGCTTCTTTGGCTTGTCCTGTAGGAGGTGCTAAGAATTTAAGCGGGACGCCTGTTTTCTTCTGCCACTCTTGGAAAAAAGGGACATCGGCATGTGTCGTTTTCACACCTGTTAAGTTCCCGTTCAACTCGCCCCAGTAGGTCAGCGTTTTATCAGTTGTCATCGGATACGTCGTCGCACTCGCTGTTGCCGGTGCTTGTGACTCACTCGTTGTTGTTGACTCTGTCTTCGAAGAACAGGCAATCGCTGTGCCCATCATCATGACAATCATGGTTGAAGCTAAAATTTTCTTCATTCGTTGACCCTCCACTACAAGTTATGGTGAGATGCATCTCTTCCTTAAGCGTAGTGGAATCCACCGAATTAACCTATGAGCAATATGAAGAATGACATGGTCATTTCGTCATCTCCAATTGTTGATATCTACAATCGAATGGACGAAATCACAAAATTAGCCCATTTGAAGACAAAAAAATAGCACAGAATGATGAACTTTCACATCATTCCGTGCTATTAAGATGGTTTACAATCCAAAAATGGCATCAATTACGGGCTTCGTTGTTCCACCTGGATACAGGATATACAACAATATATAGACCATAACGCCTGTTGGCGCTGTAAGCAGCCATACAAACGCAGCGATTTTTCCGATTTTCTTGTGTTTAAGGAATTTCTTTTTGTAAGCAAACCACAAGGTGATAAGACCTAGTACACCACCTAGCGTAGCTAGTGTGATATGGAAGAACAAGAACAAATGATAGGGTAACACTAAACTTTCTGGGCCACCAAAGGAGGTATTTCCTTCAAATATGGTTCGGGACATGTAGATGATAAAAAAGGCTAACGCGAAAATTGCACCCAAAACCATCAGCTTTTCATGCGTTTCTCGGTTCCCTTTAACAATATGATACCATCCGAACCCAACAAAAATGGCACTAATCACAATAAACATCGTAGAAATTGTGGGTAATATGTGCATCTTTCGAAATCCTTTCTCTAAGCGCGATTCCAGTTCCCGCCTTGATTATTCAAGCTTTCTTGTGATGGAAGTGGATCCAATTCGTCCTCATCCTTGCGTTCTCTGCGATACCAACGGAAGAAAATGTAAGCTAACGTGGCGCCATAGATAATCTCTTGCAAAATTTTCATGATTACGCCACCTAGTTGTTGATCATCAAGCGGCGACAGGTGAACAAAAGGAACCGTGACATTGCTATACATATCATAAATAATTGTATCAGCAAAAATGATAAGCGCACAAGCCGGTGTCAGCAAAACGCCATTCCCGAAAATATACGCCATTTTCTTCAAATCGTTCAAGCGATTCAGCTCAGGCAGCGGGCAAAATACAGGGAACCACATGATAAAGGCCGTCACTAAAAGCACAGTATGATAAGCAAGAAGCGGTACATCATTCTTCATCAAGTAATCCATAATAAAAGGCATATGGTAGATGGAGAATAACATATTGAACATGAATAATGCAATCAGAGGCCGTGTGAAAAAGGAAAATAGGCCGCGGAATACGACATTCGTCATAGCTGCTCTAAGCAGCCATGCCGGCGTTCCTAACCAAATGAGAATCGGTACGATCAAGTAAAGAATCGTTTGTTGCAGCATGTGCATACTGAACAAGTAGTGATGCCCGATGTAGTTAATAGGGCTTCCTTGTCCAACGTAGAATAAGAACAACCCTGTGTAAAATAGAAGCTGTTGTGACGTCGAAATTGGCTCCGATTTCGCAGCGCTCCCATTTCCATTCACGACAAATCGACCATAACTATATGCGATCACAACGACGATCAATAGTAAAACAGGACTCCACAAATCGAAAAACCCACCAATCTGACTCATACCTGCATCTATCTCCTTTCAAGCTGACTACTTCCATTTAACTCCCAGTAAAAAAAGAGGAGGCACTTTGTCTAGACAAAGTTGCCTCTTCCTGCTTTTCTACCACCAAACCCAATATACGGCTGTGATAACACCGGTAAGAGCAACGAACGCTCCTGCGAAGATAAAGATCAGAGGGAACAAATGTCCTCTCTCTTTGGCATGCATCCAGAAAAGCAACTGAACGAGTGCCTGCACGATCCCAAGGGATACGATGAAAATCAAGATAAACGAACGATCCAAGTCTCCGTAAAGTACGACAGCGAATGCCAACATCGTGAGTAGAATCGAGATAATGTAAGTCAAATAGTGATTAAGTGTTGAGTCGTGCTTCACTCTCTTGCTAGGTGCGTGTGTATCATGAGAATTGCTGCTCATTTAGTGACCCACCTTCCCCATCAAATAAACGACTGTGAAGATAAATACCCAAACTAAGTCGATAAAGTGCCAGTACAGAGAAGCAACATAGAACTTAGGTGCCGTAACAACTGTAAGACCCTTCTTCATACCTTGGAAAATCAACAGTGTAATCCAGCAAACACCGAATGCTACGTGAGCACCGTGGAAACCAACTAGTGTGTAGAACGATGTGGAGAATGCACTTGTTGTAAACCCATGGCCTTCATGAACGTACTCATAAAACTCGTAGATCTCCATCCCTAAGAAGGCAAGACCAAACAAAACGGTAACGGCTAACCAACCTAGCAATTGACCTACTTTTTGACGGTGCATCGCAATGATTGCAAATACACTCGTCAAGCTGCTCGTTAAGAGAACGAATGTTGACCAACCAACTGTTTTAAGCTTGAATAGCTCATCAGCTGTTGGGCCATCCGGAACAGAGTTCCGGAGAGCAATGTAAGTTGCGAATAAACAACCGAACAATACAACCTCAGCGCCAAGAAATAACCAGAAACCAAGAACCTTATTTTTCCCTTCGAGGGTAGCCGTTTCCGGATTAGCAGGCAGTGCGCCCGTGTGATGACTACTCATGCCTTTACCCCCTTATGATCGTCTTCAAGTTCTTCTGGTTCAATATGCCAACCGTGGTCGTCATATACCGAACGCAAGAACATGGCAATGAATGTAACTAAGATACCTGCTCCAGCTACATAGTAGTTTTTGTACATAAAGCCAAATCCAGCAATGAACAACCCTACAGACATAACAAGCGGCAAAATCGATGCCGAAGGCATATGAATGGAACCAATTGGCTCAGCAGGCGTCATTTGTTTGTTACCAGCCATTTTTTCTTTCCAGAAAGCATCCAAACCACGAACAAGCGGAGTTTGTTTGAAGTTATATTCAGGTGCAGGTGACGGAATTGTCCACTCCAAGGAGCGTCCATCCCACGGATCTGCAGGAGCTGTAATTGGTTTTCTTGCAGTTGCAATAATGTTGATAAGGAACACTAACGTACCGATACCCATTAAGAAAGCACCAACGGTTGAAACTAAGTTACCAGTTTCGAGACCATACCCTGGTTGATACGTAAATACACGTCGTGGCATCCCCATTAGACCCAAGAAATGCTGCGGGAAGAATGTTAAGTGGAAACCGATGAAGAACAACCAGAAATGAAGTTTACCTAAACCTTCACTTAGCATACGACCGAACATTTTCGGCCACCAGTAGTAAAGACCAGCGAACAAACCAAGTACGAGACCACCAACGATAACGTAGTGGAAATGCGCTACTACGAAATACGTATCATGATACTGGAAGTCAGCTGCTGGAATCGCAAGCATTACCCCAGTTGTTCCACCCATTACGAAGGTTGGAATGAAAGCTGTAGCGAAAATATTCGCCGTTGTGAAACGGATTTGACCACCCCAAAGCGTGAACAACCAGTTAAAGATCTTAACACCTGTAGGAACGGCAATCGCCATTGTTGCAATCGCGAAGATCGAGTTCGCTACTGGGCCTAAGCCTGATGTAAACATATGGTGGACCCAAACCATGAAGCCTAGGAAACCAATTAATACTGTTGCAAATACCATGGAGCTGTATCCGAACAGACGTTTTTTCGAAAAAGTAGAAACAATCTCAGAAATAATACCGAATGCTGGAAGAATCAAAATGTAAACTTCGGGATGCCCGAAAATCCAGAATAAATGCTCCCACAGTACGTTGTTTCCGCCTCTGGCTGCATCGAAGATGGCTCCGCCAAAGACACGGTCAAACATAAGAAGAACTAGAGCAACTGTAATTGCCGGGAAAGCAAGAACGATCAAACCTGAAGTTACAAAAGCAGACCATGTGAACATTGGTAAACGCATGTATGTAAGACCAGGAGCACGCATGTTAATAATCGTTACGAGGAAGTTAATCCCCCCGATTAGTGTCCCGATACCTGCAATTTGCAAACCAAGCACGTAGAAGTCAGTACCTCGTAAATTGCCTTCTAACGTTTGTCCCCAACTTGCGTCGGTGATCGAGGATAACGGTGCATACCCCGTCCAACCACCATCAGGTGCGCCGCCCAAGAACCAGCTTGTGTTCATAAGCACGCCGCCGGCGAAGAATAACCAGAAGCCTAATGAGTTAACGAAAGGGAACGCAACGTCCCTTGCCCCAATTTGCAGTGGAACAATGGCATTCATGAAAGCGAAGATGACCGGCATCGCCGCAAAGAAAATCATCGTTGTTCCGTGCATCGTTGTTAATTGGTTAAAAGAATCGCCGATAAAAATCTGTTGGTCTGGATATGCGAGTTGTATCCGAATCAAGATTGCTTCAAGTCCTCCAACGAGGAAGAAGAAGCCGCCCGCTAGTAAATACAGGATACCGATTTTCTTATGATCGACAGTTGTAAGCCAATCCATAAGCCCGGTATGTTTTTTTACTGGATGAGAGTGAGCCAACGTATGAACCTCCTTTACATCAAGAGTTTATTTCAATGTTTGTAAGTACGTAACAATATCTTTAATTTGAGCGTCATCAAGTTTACCGTTAGCTTCTTTACCGAAAGCTGGCATTTTGTTGCCCGGTTTCAGTTCTTGCGGATTATGTATCCAAGATGCTAAGTTCTCAGGTGTCTTCTCTAAGATGCCCGCAAGTGTGTCGCGATCTGCAAAGCCTTTAAGGTTAGGTGCAACCCCTGGACCGCTAGCATTAACAGCATGACAAGACATACAATTTTCTTTGAAAAGTTCTTCACCTTTTTGAGCAGAAGCTGGCACGGTGTTAGGTGCTTTCATTTTGGCAACCCAAGCATTAAAGTCTGCATCAGACTTAGAAGCCACTGTAAAGTTCATCAAAGCATGTGAAGCTCCGCAAAGTTCTGTACATCTACCTTGGAACGTTGCAATTTCATCGGCTTGCAAGTAAAGCGTATTACGGATACCTGGGTTCGTATCGACTTTACCACCAAGGGATGGTACCCAGAATGCGTGTGCTACGTCAGCAGAAACAACATCAAATGCAATGATTTTATCCTTTGGAATCACAAGCTGTTGCGCTGTCGCGATACCAAGATCTGGATATTCAAACTGCCACCAGAACTGATGCGCAGTGACTTTCACATGGATAGCGTCTTTGTTCTTGTTGTAATTCTCGGAGTGTTTGAACGTGTAGGACACTGTTGGCACCGCAAGTACTAACAGTAATAGAATTGGGATTACCGTCCAGATAATCTCCAAAACGTGACTTCCTTCGACTTGTTTAGGTATGCTTTCGTCACCTTTGCGCTTGCGAAAGCGAACTAAAACGTACACATAAATCGCAAATACGACAATTACGACAAAAATCATGATAAAGAGACTTAATTTCATTAAATAAAGCTGCTCCGTCGCCACAGGACCTTTAGGCACTAAAGCAGATAAGGTTGGGTCTCCGCACCCAGTTAGCATGAACGTCATCACCGCTAAAAGGGGTAGCAGACGCCAGAACTTTTTCAATTGACTCATTGTATCAACCCCACTTTTAAAACAATATTTTTACCACGAAGGCCATGCCCATGTCAATTCACTTTAATAACTATAAATTCGTGAAAACTTTTTGTCAATCGCTGTAGGAGAGTTCACAAATTGTTCTTAAACAGCGTCTGTAGCGATATATTTCCCTTCATGGTTATTTCCATACACCCACCTCTTTATGCATAAAAGCCTTTATTTGTGATCACGAATAATTAGACAGAAACATCTCATCCTATAGACAATAAATCGTATTGGGAGGTCTGTTAATTATGTTCAGGAAGTTAGGTTTTCCGATTTGTGGAATCATATTCCTACTGCTCACATTATCTGCGTGTGGTACTAGCGGTAAACAGTACAGAGGTGATCGCGATGACTCTACAAGCTCGAATTTTGGCGTTCATGTCGACAAATCTGGTCAAAATGAAAGATCCTATCAAGTACAACAACTCTCTGGTCCCGTAACACACAACAATACGAAGCTAGAGTATAGTCAATATCTTTCAGATCAATTACACACCATGGACGGAGTCAATACGGCTTTAGTCATGATTACGAATCAGAATGCCTATGTTGCATTAATGATGGATAGCAGTGCCGTCGGGACAAAAGGATGGACCAAAGAAACTAATAACCAAGGAACGACGAAAGGAATATACAACGCTGATAACCCCTATGATGACTCTTTACCGTCTAATGATTTAAATAAAGGTTACAATAGTTATGAAACGGCTATGCATCATGATTTACTCTCTCATCCCTTTAAACAGGCGATAGCTGAGAAGCTGCGTGTCTTAAAACCAGATCTCATGGACGTTTATATATCGGCGAATAGAGATTTTCTCAATAAAATGAATAACTACGCACAGGAAAGTTGGAAAGGCCATTCACTCATGCCGCTATTAACGGATTTTAATCAGACGGTTACTCGCGTGTTTGGAACGGCTCAATCTCTACCTCATGACTAGATAGATTAGGGCTAACCTCCTATAGGAAGTTTTATTTCTCTTAGGGGGTCTTGCTATGTCTCTTGGAGCACAACCAGCATGCAAAACTTCTATTAATAAAGTGGTTTATTTCTGCTTGTGGGTCAGCTCCTGTTTTCATTTGTCTTTCATTCCTGTACAATGAGGGAATCGTCTTTACTAAGAAGGAAAAAGGGAGCTGGCCAATTACCCATGTCAAATGGATTTGCCTCATTAGGTATCAGAGAACAATTAGTTCAAGTTTTGCAAAATCAAGGTGTCGTAGAACCGACCCCCATTCAACGGGAAGCCATTCCTGTCTTGTTGAAAGGTTCGGACGTTATCGCTCAAGCTCAGACAGGTACAGGTAAAACCCTTGCCTTTGTACTTCCTATATTAGAAACCATTGATGTAGAAAGCTCAGACGTTCAGGCGCTTATTCTTACGCCTACTCGTGAGTTAGCGATTCAAATCAGCAATGAATTAAAAACCCTGGTTCCCATTACAGGCGCTAAGGTCCTAGCCGCTTACGGCGGGCAAGATGTAGAAAAACAGCTTAGAAAGCTTCAAGGTAACATACATATAGTAGTAGGAACACCAGGAAGATTGCTTGATCATCTTCGCCGCGGTTCTATTAACTTCTATAAATTGAAAATCCTTGTATTAGATGAAGCGGACCAAATGTTGCACATGGGCTTCTTGCACGAAGTTAAAGATATCATTGCCCAAACGTCTCCTTACCGCCAAACGCTGCTCTTCTCTGCTACAATGCCCGAACAGGTCATCAATCTGTCTAAGGCTTATATGAAGGAAGCCAAAGAAATTAAAATTCAAAGTAAACAAGTTACCTTGACTGAAATTCAGCAGGTCCTTATTCCTACAACTGATCGTGAAAAACCGGATGCTCTTATTGCTGCAATTAAACAATATAGACCTTATCTCGCGATGATTTTTTGTCGGACCAAAGCCAAAGCGATCGCGCTCAATGAAACTTTGCAAGAAATCGGTTTGATGTCAGATGAACTGCATGGCGACCTATCGCAAGCGAAACGTGAGCAAGTAATGAAGCGTTTCAGAGAAGGTCGTATCGAACTCCTAGTCGCTACGGATATCGCAGCCCGCGGTCTAGATGTTGAAGGCGTTACGCATATCTTCAATTATGATGTACCACAAGATGCCGAAAGCTATATCCATCGGATTGGCAGAACTGGCCGCGCTGGAGAGTCAGGCGTTGCTGTGACCTTCGCAACACAAAGAGATATGCCGACGATTGAGCTCATTGAAAAAGGAATCAAAATGTCTTTGCGCGGTGCCGATGGCCAACAAAGACGTGTCGTTCGTTCAAGAACAGAAGACTACACTGAGCAAGAAGGCAGAGGCTCTGCGCGTAAAGGTGGAGCTGGAGCTTCCTCACGCGGTGGCAGACGTAATGACCGCAACGGTGCCCCAGAGCAGCGCAGCGGCGGGCGTGCTGGAAGACCTGGCGCGCGCGAATTGCGTGGCGATCGTTCGAATATGCAATACGGCAGCGAGCGTAAAATAGGCTTTGGCGGCAAAAGCGATAAATTCGGTTCACGCGGCGGTTCCGCTGGTGCTGGGCGTTCTGGTGAAAGACCAGCTAAAGTGAACTCGGAGCGCAGCCCGAATACATGGGGGCGCGCAACTGTCATCCATGAAGCAACTACAACGAATGCTGCCCCAGCGCGTGGCACGAACATGGGAGCTGCGAAAGCACGCGTAACAGGTTCGTATAATGGCGGCGGCGAGGGTACTGAGCGCAAGCGTTCAGCTCCGCATGGCGATAAGTCCTACTCGCCATACAACAAGTACGCTGGCGCAGGTCGCGATGACGCGGCTAGCGCGTCTCGCACGCTTCGCGGCGGCAAGGGCCGTGGCGATGGCGCAGCACGTGGTGCAGCTCCGCGCGGTGAGGGCTTCGGCGCTCGCTCAGGCGGTGCACCGCGCGGCGAGGGCTTCGGCGCTCGCACGAGCGGTGCACCTCGCGGCGAGGGCTTCGGCGCTCGCACGGGCGGTGCTCCTCGCGGGCGCAGTGACGAGCGTGGTGCGCGCAGCGCGGCACCTCGTGGCGACAGCTTCGGGTCGCGCGGTGGCGCGCCTCGCGGCGACAGACCAAGCGGCCCGCGTGGCGGCGGTCAAGGCGGCGCTCGCGGTAGTGCGCCAAGAGGCACACGCGGCGGAGGCGGAAAGCGCTAAAAGAAATGAAGCGATTTCATGCGAGTCTTTACCAATGAAGGCTTACGTTGTAAACTATAGGTATGGTTAATTAAGTTTCTACAGGGCAAAAATCGTTTCACCCCGTTCACGCACTTAGGATTTACCCCCCCATCCAATCGAAGGAGGTATGTTCCATGTACGCATTAAAGGATAAGGAAATGATTTTTGTATTCACTGGCCCGCACGGGGCAGGTCGTAAAACCGTCGCCGAAATGTCCGGCTCCACCTTGGGAATGAAACAAGTGATTTCCTACACCACCCGACCTCCGAAACCGACAGAGGAAGATGGTCAGGATTATCACTTCATCTCCCCCGCCCAATTTGTTCAGGCACAAACTGGCGGCGAATTTATTGAGGTTAGCACCGTAAATGACCATCTATACGGAATCAAAAGCGCAGATATTGAGCGGATGTTCCAGCAAAGTGGCAGCATTTACTTGATTTTGAATCGCTTTGGCGCCGAAACGCTCAAAAAGCTATATGGCGACCGCGTCGTCCAAATCTTCATTTATGCCCAGCGAGACACACTTGAAGAGCGGATGAAAGAAAGCGGAGATTCGGAAGAAATCGCCTCTAAATATTTGTCTGATTACGAAAATGAATTAGCTTACCGTGACCAATGTGATCATGTTTTTGAAAATGTGGACTTGGCGCATACGGTTTTTGATCTTACCAAAACGTTGGATCTATATTTAAATCGTAACCTAGTCGACTTAGACTAGACACGAAGGGCACTAGCTGCCGATCAAGGCCTGGACGGTTCCCCGTCCGGGCCTTTTCATCTAACGAATCAACAGCAACATCGATCCGTTCCTATTAAGGAGTTGAATGTAATGAAAATAATTTCTATCGAACCAACACCCAGCCCGAATTCTATGAAGCTCAATATGGATGAATCCTTACCGGCTGGCGTCCGAGAAACATATACGAAAAAGAATGCAATTAACGCTCCCGAGGACGTGCAGAAGTTACTTGCTGTGCCCGGCGTCATCAGTGTGTTTCACGCAGCTGATTTCATTGCGGTAGACCGCAGCTCCAAGGGGGACTGGCAGTTCATCCTGGCGCAAGCGCGAGAAATTTATGGAGAAGCTCAGGGAGCGACTAGCGCTGGATTGGCTGCCGAGCAACCTGCAGCTGAGGCCGCATTCGGCGAAGCGCAGGTGCTCGTGCAAATGTTTCGCGGCATTCCGCTCCAGGTGAGGGTGCGCGCAGGCTCAGAAGAAGCGCGCGTCGCTATGCCAGAGCGCTTCACGCAAGCTGCCGTCCGCGCAGGTACGGCCTCGCCGAACCTGATCAAAGAGCGGAAGCTCGAGGAGCTCGGCGTCCGCTACGGCGAGCTGTCGGACATCGCGGGCGAAGTCGTCCAGGAACTGGACGCTTCTTACGACGATGCCCGCTTGGAAGAACTAGTCTCCCGCGCGATGCAGGAGACATCCGACACCCCTGCGGCTCCGGAGGCCGCCGCAGAAGATCTTGTCGCAGCCGCCGAGGGGCTGCGCAGCAATGACTGGAAGCTGCGCTACGCCGCGCTTCAAAAGATCCAGCCGTCGCTAGAGACGCTGCCCCTTCTCGTCACTGCGTTGCAGGACGAGAACACGTCGCTTCGGCGACTGGCCACGGTGTACCTCGGGGACATCAAGGAACCCGAGGTACTGCCCTATCTGTATCGTGCCCTCGAGGACGATACACCTTCTGTTCGTCGGACTGCAGGCGATACACTGTCCGATCTCGGCGACCCCGCCGCTATGCTGGCGATGGCCAAGGCGCTCAAAGACCGCAACAAGCTCGTCCGTTGGCGAGCTGCGCGTTTTCTATATGAAGTAGGCGACCAGAGCGTGCTTGATGACTTAAAGCAAGCGGCAGACGACACCGAATTTGAGGTTCGGATGCAAGTAAAGATCGCACTCGAGCGCATCGAAGGCGGCCATGCTGCTGAAGGCTCTGTATGGCAGCAAATGACACGTAGAAACGACTAATTACTAATAAAAGCACGAAAGCTGCCTATGGATGTAGGTGAGCATTCGTGCTTTTTTGGTTTTGCCTACTAACTCCCTACTTCCTAAACTGCTCGAAATACATAATTCTCTCCTCAATCGTCGGATGAGAGCCGCGGAACCACTGTACAAGCTTAGGCTGCGTGACTGGACTGAGATTCTCTTTAGCAATATGTTGAAAAGCATGAATCGCCGCATCGCCATCTCCTGTCATTTTCATCGCATAGACGTCTGCCCGATGTTCGATCACCCTGGAGAACGCATTTTGTGCTGGTGACGAAAGGAAGCCCATCAGCGAGATGAGCACTAGCAGAATCGGCAAAGCCGCTAAGTCCCTCTCCCCGCGCATTCCCCACAGCGAACCCCATCGTTTCAAAATCAGTCGGTATGCATGAAATGCCAACCAGAAGCCTACAAAACTGAGAGCAACCCCATAAGCAATTCCCCAATAGATATGATGTTCTACATAATGTCCCATCTCGTGCGCCATGACGGTCAGAATTTCAGCTGGCTGCAACTTATTCAAAATCGTGTCCCACAGTACAATACGCGCATTGCCACCAATACCATTCACATAAGCGTTAATCGTGTTGGTTCTCTCTGACATGTTGACCTCGTAAACCTGGTCAGTCGGAATCTGTGATTTGGCAGCGAGATCCAGAATTTGCGCCTTTAGTTCTTGATTTTGAAGGGGCTGAAATTGATTGTACAACGGGTCCAACACCACAGGCTGAATAAATGTAACGAATAAGATCAATGGAATGGAAATCAACCATAGCCAGACCCACCAACGCGTAGGACTCCACTTACTGATCCATCTAAAAATAACAACCATCACGATCGTGCCAACGATATCTATGAAAAATGTTTTGATATAATCCTTTAGAAAAAGGATAGGTGTCTCATTGGAGATGCCGTAGGCTTGATCGATTTTAAACAGGAATACATCAATCGGTAGAAACAGCACGTCCATAACGAGCGTAAATAGCACTACAAAGAGGAGTAATTGCAGGAATGAAGCTCGGAATACTTTTTCCGCGAGTTGACGAAAGCTAACAGCTATACCGAACAAAGCAACAGTCACCCCAATTTGCAATGGAGAACTTAAGAAAAAGGTTAACGAGTGAATCCGCGAAAGCGTCTCTGCTTTGGCAATTTCTGCATGTGTCATGAACGTATTGGGATCTGCTGCAGTGCCAACAACTGATAATGGGATTGTAAACAAATCCCCTTTGATGAAATACAGGATAATGAAAATAGCATAACAAGCAAAAGCAGCCCCACACCACAAATAAAATCGCTTCATCCTATTCCTCCAATATCTTCTGGATCATCTCAACCTTTGATGCTGTTTGTAGATGTGCCTGTACACCTTTGTCTAGTCTATGCGAGTATATGGGTCACCTATGTGTCTCTTGGTATAGTGAATGCCAAGTATTGCATTCTCTAGCAACCCATGATCTAATGAAAGCATCGATAGGAATGGAGTGCGACATGAAGAAATCTATCTCGCTAGTTTTGCTGAGTTTGGTCAGCCTACTATGTATTCTACTCTTAAAAACAACTACTCCCGCTACACTATCTATCACTTCACCCTCCCGTCAAGCCGAGGAAACTCTTTCACAGAAGCCCATTGTTGGAGATGTCGCGATGGCAACTCTATCACCTGAAGTCGATCCAACTACAACATCTTCAGCTCTTCAAAATACAGTTAATGCAGCATCCACATTAAGCCCAACAGTAGCTGAAGCCACCTTACCAGTCGAGCATCATGTTCAAATACAAGCCATTCCCCCGCTATCCCAGCTCCCCGAGCTGCCAAATGGGTGTGAAGCTGTCGCCGCAACCATGCTGCTGAATTGGGCGGGGATGCCGATAACGAAGGAAGAAGTGGCGCAAGCGCTGCCTACAGGTGACATGCCTTCTGAAAATGCCTACGGCGCCTTAGTTGGAGCAAATCCTAAGGATGTATTCGTTGGCGATCCATTTGCTGTCGGCTATGGGATTTATCATACCCCAATCGCCGATCTGATGAATCAGTGGTTACCTGGTCATGTGCGCGATCTGACAGGAGCCTCCTTTGAAGCTTTACTTGGTGTTATCACCAAGGGGAGTCCGGCTATGGTATGGGCAACCGAGCATATGGACCTTCCCTATCTGGATTTAGAGTGGGAAGACGAGTCTGGCGAAGTTGTTCCATGGTACCAGCCTGAGCATGCCTTGCTGTTAACCGGATGGGACGATGACTTTGCGTATATGAACGACCCCATGACGGGGGAGCAAGAAGCTTATCCACTGGCTGCTTTCAAGGAGGCCTGGGAGCATTTGGGTTCCCAAGCGATTACAATCATCACCTGAGAGGATGAGTTACGGAAGTGAGATCAAGGGACAAGCAGGTGAAGTGAGATCGCCTTTCGAGCTAGTTAAGTTTCGTCCGCGGACCCCCCAACAGCCGCACCACAAAAAGGAAAACCCGCAAGGGTAGTCCATGCTTTTTGTGGTGCTCGCCGCTTTGCTTGTCCACTCTCTACAATGGATCCAACTGAACGGCCGCTTGCTTCCCGCTTAGTTGAATGCCCGTGTGCTTCTTGCCGTGGGAGCTCAGCTCCTTAACTAGCGTTTCCAGCAATTCCTTTGCTTTTGCGCCTTCCTTGCCGGAGATCTTAACGACCAGCAGGACGGCGTCCCCGCCTTTGAGGATACGCTCCGCTTGCTGGCGCTTCGTATCCAGATCGTGGTCTTCGATGTTGGCTGTCAAGCGAAGCTCCTTGACCTTCGGGCCTTGCTCTTGTTTCCGTGCCTGCTGCTTTTCCTGCAAGGCCTCTTGTTTGGCGGCTCCCGCTCCAATCAACTTGCAAGGAGGCGGGCTGCTCATGAGCGAGGTGCAGACGAGGTCAACTTTTAGCTTTTTGGCAAGAGCTAGTGCGTCTTTCGTGGACATCACACCTAGATCTTCACCCTGAAGCCCAGTAACCTCAACTTCGGATGCTTTAATTTTCTCATTCTTAATAATCATTGTGAATACACCTAATCTTTCGCTATAATGAACCCATCCACCCTTAGGTGGATCGAAGTTGGACTAGCTCATACATCATTTTGCCATGAAGTTATATAAGGAGATGTCGATTCCCCCATGAATAATAAACAATTAGAAGAGCAAATGATCGAGAATTACAAACGTGAAGAGCATATGATGATTTTGGTTTTTGCACAGTGGTGTATTAACCATGGTCTGGATCCTGCAGCACTTTATCACAGCGCATATCCTGAACAGCCAAATAATGAAGCCCTAGAGAAAGCTCTTGAATTAACGGTACCCAAAGAGGAAGCCGGCGAGGTACCGGATGACACATTGCTTGGTGTGCTTTCCCTCTTTGGCAATGAAGAGCTGGCATTCATTGTGACGCAAGAAATCGATAAGCGGCCGAAGCGCGCGCGCTAAGCCCTGCCCGCTAGATGACGTAACTGTGCTGATGGCTTAACTGAAAAGCTTCTGCCAACAGTTCCACTGTCTGGAGTCTCGTTTCCACTTGGTGACCGCCGGCGACGACCATGACTTCATCAACACCGTAGCTCTCAGCGAGTCGCAGGATTTGTTCCCTGACTTCTCCTGGATTACCTACGATCATCCGTGAGCGATTGTCTCTCACGCGCGTTTGATCCCAGTCGGAATACACGTATTCCGCTGCTTCTTTCGGCGATTTCACTCCGGTGAACTCGCCTTTTTCCATTTGCAGAATACGCAAATCGATCGAGGTCGCGAGTTCCTCGGCTTCTGCTGTCGTTTCGGCGCACAGCGCATAGATGCAGACCGTCGCCTGCGGGACGACATTCAATGCGGACGGCTGGAACGAGCTGCGGTAGCTGCGCACCGCATGCTGGCCTCCCGCGCCGTTGATGAAGTGCGCGAAGCAGAAGGCTGCGCCTGCCTGCGACGCATAGACCCCGCTCTGCCCCGTGGAGCCGAGCAGCCACACCTGGGGCATCGAGGCCACCAAAGGGGTGGCGCGGATGCCCTCGAACACGTGCCCCGGTTCCACCGAGTCGGTGAGGAACCGCAGCAGATCCGTGACTTGCGCCGGGAACCGCTCCAGTCCCTCGAACAGATCCGCGCCGACGCCACGCAGCGCTTTGGCTGTATGCGGCGTGCCGCCAGGCGCACGCCCGATCCCAAGGTCGATGCGCCCAGGATAGAGCGCCTCCAGCATGCGGAAATTTTCAGCAACCTTATAGGCGCTGTAATGAGGCAGCAGCACACCGCCGGAGCCAAGCCGAATTCGGCTTGTGCGAGCAGCTAGGGTGGATAAGAAAACCTCTGGCGAGGAACCGGCAAGCCCTGCTGAGTTATGATGCTCCGACACCCAGAATCGGGTGTAGCCGAGACGGTCAGCGAGCTGCGCGAGCGCAATGGTTTGTTGTAATGCTTCACTATGGGTAAAGCCGGATGATACCGGTGACTGATCAAGAATACTTAGCTTCAGCATAGTCATCCCTTCTTTCTAAGTCTTCTGCCGATGATGATACTGATGTCAATTATACAACGCCCAGCTCACAAAAGAAAAAAGGACAAACCGAAGTGGCGTTGTCCTGTTGGGCGAGTTGATACCGTGGTGGTCAATTATACGTTATTTTTTTCTAGAACAAAGCGAATGCACCATAAGTCCCTGCCGTAAAAGTCAGAAGTAATGGCGTTAGCTGGCTTTGTAAAGTCATGATCTCCAGCTAGTTGTAACCCCGCTTCGTCAATTAAGCTTAAAAAATTCTCCACATGTACGTCAGGATAATCAACGGTAATAATCAGTTTACCCTCATCTTTCAAAACGCGTTTAAACTCTTCTAGAGCACGCAATTGCACGCTCATGTCCTCGATGTGTTCCATAACCGAAATACAAAATGCAACATCAAACTTCGCGTCTTCATATGGCAATTTTGAAATATCAGCAATTGTTATATTTGGCTTACTTAAAGTGGAAAGGTTAATTTGATCTATATTCGCTTTCCCCACATAATATTCCAGCTCTTTAATGATTTCATCTCTATCTAGAATGCGTTCATCCATGTCACAAGCGTATACCTCTTTACACTTGTCGACTAGATAATACTTGAATGGATGACCCAAGCCACAGGCAGCATCTAGTACAACGTGATCTTTTTCAACAAAATGGGCAGCCCAGATGTATTCATAATGTCGACTCCACCAATGATTAGGCAACGAATAGAATATGTCTTGATTCTTGGTATCCTCATATGTAAAAAAGCGAGACGCGTAGTTATCCATATCATTTCCCCATTCAGAGTTCTTATTTTTCAGCATCGTTATGTAGGCATTCAGACATTCATCTCTAATAGTTACTAGGATACCTTACGTTGGCCATTTCCAGTTGCGCCTACATTTCGGCCAGTCGTTCTCGCTTTCCTGCTCCTAATCGACCGCAGCGCATGCGTACAACCCAAGAGAGCAATACCACCAGCCATATAGCCAGCTAACACATCACTGGGATAATGAACACCTAGATAAATCCGGCTTACGCCAATACATAGAATGACAAAGGCAGCTACCGTTGGTATCCACCGTGCCGATTTCCACGTCTGGCGCACATTCACCCATAACAAATACGCAAGCAGTCCGTAAAACAGAAGCGAAACCATCGCGTGACCACTTGGAAAGCTAAACCCATCAACTTCAACTAACCAACCGTCTGAGGATGGACGATCACGTTCAATAAGTCCCTTAAGCCCTGTATTTAGCCCCCAAGCGCCAAGTACACCAAGGAATAAGACAAGTGTTTCCAACCGATGTTTATATTTAAATATTAATAGTGCAGCAACTAGAAAAAAGAGGATGAATTCGGTCGATCCACTACCCATGAAGGTGAATACTTTCGCAACGGCAGTCAACAGATCGCCTCGCTGCTCCTGAATGTAACCGCCTACATATTGATCAAAATCTTGCAGCCATTTCGCCGAAAAGCTCTGCGACAGCACAATAAAAATAAGGAGCAGAGCACCTGCTCCCCCAAAACTCCATGCCATATCTTTAACGACAACTTTCCCCTTCATCTTTTCTCATGCCTCCCACGGCGAATTGTTCATTTCTTCTCTCTCATGCTGCTTGACGCACTTTGCGCCCTTGTCGTTTCTTAATAATCAATGGGACGATAGCAAAAACGGCATACATCGCTACGGCTCCAAGAAACTTCCATGACCATATATCGTTTAAGGAAGCACCGAATACGTTATACACAATCGCACCTGGAATAATACCAATGAACGTAGCCCACGTGTAGTCCCAAAAGCGGATCTTAGATAATCCCGCACCATAACTAATACCATCGAATGGAAAGAAAGGCATGAGCCGCATATAGAGTACGACCATGAAGCCTTTTTCCTCCGCTTTTTGATCGAATGATAACAGTTTGGGACTTCGTAAAATACGCTGAAAGCTGCCGCGGCCCCATCTGCGCGTAATGTAGAAAGACAATAAGGCACCCGCGCCTGCACCTATAATATCGTAGACCGTCCCCCAAAAAGCGCCAAATACATAACCACCATAAAGCGTCAACGGTGTTGCTGGAAATAAAACTAACGGCCGCAACGTATAAGCAAGGATATATAACAGTCCGCCAAGCGGGCCTAGATCTCGTAGCCATCTCGTGAGCCAATTTAGATCTACATGCTTCCAAACACCCGTCCATTTGAGAATTAATAAGCCGATCACAGCAATCCCAAACCAACTAATTAGCAACCAAAGCGGCTTTGAACGCGCCATGGCTCGCCTCCTTCTTACTGCTGATTCCTTATTCTTACAATCCATGATTCCACTCCATCTTACACAAATGTAGGGGTCTATATCAACTCGTCGTAGAAGGTCGATAGGTGGACATCCTTTTCTCTCCTCTCTCCGAAGGAAATCATTGATGCCATCAGTTGGATATGATAAACTGCTCCCATCTTCTATCCAATTCTATCCATTCATTTCTACTATACCATGGCAACTATATCCCGCATCCACTGGAGGGCTCACCCATGCTGCTTCGACGTAAAAGTATTTTTCTGACGCTATGGCTCTCTTACATCCTTATTCTTCTCATTCCCGTAACAGGTACGTTCATTTTGTACACCAATATGGAAAAAAATATGATCGATAACGCTAACCGATCGAATTTGGCTATGCTTGAACAAGCTCGCCAAGTCGTAGACAACAACCTCCAAGAGATCGAACAGCTCGGCATTCAGATTGCCACACAACCTAAGCTTCAAACCCTATGGACCATCAAGGACGGCGAGAAATACATTCAATATGAAGAGGCCGTCCGCGCGTTAAAAACCATTCGCAACAGCTCACCTTTCATCGAGGATTTCTACATCTATTTGCGTGATGACGATACGGTGATTTCCCCTAATCTAAAAACAGATGCCCCTACTTTCTTCACAAATCTCTATCCGCTTCCTGGTAAGAGTTTGGATCAAGTCCGTGATGAGCTGCTTACCGGCTATCATTACTTAACCTACCTGCCTACTTCCGACACAACAGCCGATCCTGCAACCAAAAGCGTCATTGCCAGCGCAATCTCTCTACCTCTTGGCGAAACAAGCAATGTGAAAGGCACAATCGTCATGCTGATCAATGAGCAGCAAATCCTGCATCTATTGAAAGGCATTCAATGGGTTAATAATGGCTCCATGTTTATCTTAGATGATACAGGGCAAGTGATTCTCTCTACTTCGAACACGTACAAACTGTCCCCAAGCTTGCTTGCAGAAACAACGGGCAGTAATGGCTATGCAACCTATGCGGCTGACGGCAAGGCGCACATGCTATCGTTTACGACAGGAGCAAGTGGCTGGAAATATATTTCCCTAGTTCCGAAGAGTGTCGTCTTAGAACGGGTAAACGAAATGAAAACATGGGCCATTTATTTGCTTATTCTTGTTGTCGCTGCCGGAAGCGCTGCCGCTTATTGGATGGCCTACCGAAGCTATAGCCCGATTCGCGATCTTGTCTTTTCGATTAATAAAGGTAACAACGTGCCACGCCAAGGTTTATCCAATGAGTATGAATTTATTCGGAATTCCATCGCTGCATCTGTAGCCGAGGGCAAGGCACTCGAACAACAGCTAGCAGGTCACCTTCCTGTTGTACGGGCTAACTTTCTTACCCGCCTCTTGAAAGGAGAAGTGGATCCACCCGAATTAACGGATGATTCCCTCGCCTTCATCGGTGTTCAATTCCCGCATCCCTATCTATGTGTCATCGTCCTTGAAGTGGATGAAAGCCGGGATTACCGAATTGAAGAAAACGAGCGGGATCGCGCCCTCGTCCGATTTATTTTATTTAATTTAAGCAGTGAATTCATTGGACATTCCGGATATGTCACAGAAACAGACACCAATCGACTAGCGCTAATTCTCAATGTACCCGATGCTTCTGAGGAAACGCTCCTTAACCGAGACCGCTTAATTGCTGAACTCAAAGGCGTGATTGAGGAACGATTCCGTATGAAAATAACGGTGGCGACTAGCTCTTTAAGATTCGGGAGATCCGACGCTTCGTATTGCTACAATGAAGCGCTGAATGCCTTAGACTATCGGATTATTCACGGCATTAATTCTGTCATTCATTACGATGACATTCGCTTCTTAGAACGAACATATTACCACTACCCGATGGAAATGGAAGCTCACATCATCAATTGTCTCAAAAGCGGTGAATATGAAGCCGTTGAACGGCTGCTCAACGAGCTGTATCAGAATAATATGGGATCACGTGACACAACCCCTGAACTTGGCAAGCTGCTCTTCATGAATTTGTTAGGGACCGTACTGAAAGTAACGAATGCCCTGAAGCTAGATGAGAAGCAGTGGCAGGAAGATGGCTCTGATCCTGTGAAATTGATTATCAACAGCACTTCGGCTGAGGATATGTTAAAAAAAGTGAAGGAGCTCTGCTTCTTTATTTGCAGTAGTGTACAAGATGCTCGATCGGAACATAGTGAACGTTGGCATGAGCGTATGAAACTATATATCGATCATCATTACAGCGATCATTCACTTAGTTTAACAACCATTGCTGATCATTTTGGCATGACACCGCAGTATCTGTCTGGCTTATTTAAAAAGCAGTATGGGATCAATCTTACGGACTACATGATTGAGGTTCGGATAAAAGAAGCGAAGCGTTTTTTGGAGACCCCAGGGATGACGCTCCTGCAGGTTGCCGAGCAAGTGGGCTATTCAACAGATATTGGTTTTATCCGTGTGTTCAAGAAAGTGGAAGGGATTACACCCGGAAAGTATCGTGAAATGCAGCTAAGAGAGGGCCATCTGAAAGATAGTTAGTCTCCCTGAAATACGGTTTACGCTTGATCTGAAGCTGTGTTTATCGTTCAGTAGAACGTATTGTAGGCACCTAAAGTCTGTTCTTCTATATTGAAATTGCGGGCACCGATTCCGCAAAACCAATATGTACAGGAGGGTCACACACGTATGAACAGAAATAAAAAAACGATGAAATTGACCTTAATCTCGGCTGCAGCACTTTCCGTCTTGATCACAGGATGCAGTAAAGAGACAGCTACACCATCACCCGCAGTATCAAGCGCACCTGCAACCACTACTTCGTCTGCAGTCCCAGAATCGAAGTATCCTGCTTCCCTTACATACTGGGTAGCTATGAACGGTAATGCTGCAGCTGTTATGAAGAACTACAATGAAATGGCTGCTTATAAAGAAATTGAGAAGCAAACAGGCACCAAGGTTGACTTCCAGCACCCGCCTACAGGCCAAGAGAAAGATCAGTTCAATATTATGCTAGCGTCGAATAGCTTACCGGATGTTGTGGAGTATAACTTTGCAACGTTACCACAAAGTGCGGATTCCCTCATTAAAGGGAAGCAAATACTTCGTCTAAATGAGCTCATCGAGAAGAATGCCCCGAACTTAACAAAGATACTAAAGGATCATCCTGAATTCCGTAAAATGATTACAACGGACGAAGGCAATATCTATGTGATGCCATTCTTACTGGGAGATGAACTGTTAAGCGTAGTCAACGGCCCTATTTTCCGCCAGGATTGGCTGGATAAATTAGGTTTGAAAGCTCCCACAACCATTCCAGAATGGGAAACGGTCTTAACCGCATTTCGTGATAAGGATCCGAATGGTAATGGCAAGAAGGATGAGATTCCGTTCTATATGAATTTAAGCGGAGATTTCGACGCGAATAACCTGCTTGTTGGTGCATGGGGAATTACAACGGATTTCTACAATGACAAAGGTAAAGTCAAATACGGCCCCATCCAGCCTGAATACAAAGAGTTCCTAGCTACGCTGGCACGCTGGTACAAAGATGGCTTAATTGATAAAGATTATGCCAGCATCACCGATGGCAAGCTGAAAGATTCCAAGATTACGAACAGCCAAGTCGGCGCTTATTCTGGGTACGCGGGTTCTGGGCTCGGCCGTTACTTAACCTTGGTACAACCGACCAATCCCACTTTCGCCTTATCCGGCGTCCCTTATCCGAAGCTGAAGGAAGGCGCTGCAGCCTCTTTAGGCCAATATACCATGCCATTCACAGGCTATGGAGCTGCGGTCTCAGCGAAAGCTAAGAATCCGGACGAAATCATCAAATGGCTTGATTTTAAATACAGTCAAGATGGCGCGATGCTGATGAACTTCGGTATTGAAGGCCAGAGCTACAAAATGGAGAACGGCTATCCGAAATATACAGATCTCATTATGAACAACCCCGATAAATTGCCTGTTACTCAAGCGATGGCAAAATATTTCCAAGCAAGCTGGAGTGGGCCTTTCGTTCAAGACAAACGTTACATCGAACAGTATTATACGATTCCTGCGCAACGTGAAGCTCAGAAGACATGGACCAATGCCGATCATTCCAAACAAATGCCTGGTGTTAGCTTGACAGCAGACGAAAGCTCCAAAACAGCTTCCATTATGAATGATGTGAAAACATACCGGGATGAACTGTTCAATAAATTCGTTATGGGTGCTGAGCCCATTGAGAACTTCGATAAATATGTGCAAACCATGAAGAGTATGGGCATTGAAGAGGCTGTTAAAGCTCGCCAAGCAGCCTTAGATCGATTCAACAGCCGTAAATAATCATAAGTTCAGACGCTAAACTCACGGTGTGGGAGAAGGGCTCCCTGCCGTGTGGCGTCTTCTTGCACCCATTTTTACCGACTCAACAGCTGAAGGAGGGGCCCCGTGATGCCCGCAGCACTTAAAGAACAGACCGGCTCCGTGAAACCAGCCGTAGACAAAAGCAAGTTCTCTTACCGATTCATCCGCGATGCGAAAATGAATAAGTATGTGTACATCATGCTGTTGCCTGTCGTGGTTTACTACATTCTTTTCTATTACGTGCCCATGTATGGACTGCAAATTGCCTTTAAAGACTATGCGCCAGGGATTGGCATTTTTCATAGCCCGTGGGTTGGATTCAAACATTTTCATGACTTCTTTTCCAGCTATTTCTTCTGGCGGATATTACGCAACACTTTGCTGATCAGCGCTTATGATTTATTGTTTTCCTTCCCTGCCTCCATCATTTTGGCGCTTCTGCTTAACGAGCTGCGCAGCCGCTTTCTGAAACGTACCGTTCAAACGATTACGTATATGCCACATTTCATTTCTATCGTCGTCATATCGGGTATGCTCGTTGATTTCTTGGCCCGTGATGGATTAATTAACAATATCTTAAGCTCTTGGTTCGGATTTACACCGGTTACGTTCTTGCAAGAATCAGGCTGGTTCCGCTCTGTTTATGTATCTTCGAACATCTGGCAAAATATCGGCTGGGGCTCCATCATTTATTTATCAGCCATGTCAGGCATTGATCCTTCGTTGTACGAAGCTTCCAAGGTGGATGGCGCCAATCGCTGGCAACAAACGTTCAGCATAACCCTGCCGGGTATCATGTCCACGATTGTGATTCTGCTTATTCTGCAAATCGGGAACTTCATGACCCTTGGCGCCGACAAGATCCTATTACTTTATAACCCAACAACCTATGAAACGGCTGATGTCATTGGCACCTTCGTCTATCGCAAAGGGATTCTCGAATCCAACTTCAGCTATAGCTCCGCTGTTGGGCTCTTCAACTCTCTCATAAACTTCACACTGCTCGTTCTGGCCAATACATTAAGCCGACGCACCAGTGATAATAAGCTTTGGTAAAAGGAGGCTGCAACCATCATGCGTAGAAGCTGGGGAGAACGAATTTTTGACCTTTCCAATTCCTTATTCTTAATCCTACTTTCTTTAACAACGCTGTATCCGTTTCTGTATGTACTGATCGCCTCTCTCAGTGACCCAGCTTGGATTGTGCAATTCCGTGGGCTGCTTTGGTACCCCAAAGGCTTCAATTGGGAAGCCTATCTCATGGTTTTCAAAAACCCGGCCATCATGTCCGGCTATCTCAACACGATCCTGTACGTCACGCTCGGTACCTCGCTAAACATTCTGATGACATCCCTGGGCGCATATGCACTTTCAAGGCATAATCTGATGTGGAAGAATCCCGTCATGTTTATGATTGTATTTACAATGTTTTTCAGTGGCGGATTGATTCCAACCTACCTGCTCATTAGCGACTTAGGCATGGTGGATACCCGCTGGGCACTTCTGATCCCCTCGGCCATGAGTGCGTACAACCTGATTATTATGCGAACTGCGTTTCAGGGTGTACCTGTTAGTTTAGAGGAATCCGCTAAGTTAGACGGCGCTAACGATTTCACCATTCTTTTCCGCGTCATTCTGCCTCTCTCCATGCCTGTAGTGGCCGTGATGGTGCTCTTCTATGGGGTTGCTCATTGGAACAGCTGGTTCAGCGCTCTGATTTACTTACGAACACGTGACCTTTACCCGTTGCAGCTCATTTTGCGAGAAATATTGATCACGAACAGTACCGAATCGATGATGACGGGTGTTAGCGGGAACGATAAGATGCCTATCGGAGAAACGATCAAATACGCGACGATTATCGTAGCAACTGCGCCTATTCTATTCCTCTACCCTTTCCTGCAAAAGTATTTCGTGAAAGGCGTTATGATCGGCGCGATCAAGGGTTGATCGACACGGCAACCTTCATATATAAAGCTGTCTCATGTCGTCAGCTGCTAGCTGCATAGTGGTCTTATTCCCCGGAATCCCCGATAAAAAGAAGAATAAGCAATTCAAACTTGCTTATTCTTCCGATATTCGCCCATACCCCACACGTTTCCCACATCTTCCCCTTAAAAACCAAATAAACAGCAAGTACCACCTGATTCGTAAACTCATACTAAATTCCTCGCATTCGGCTCTACTCAAATTGATTTCAATTGACTAATCGAAAGGTTTGAATTTACACTATAGGAATAATTTAGGTTATTAAACATAGAGGCGTCATGCTCCGCGAACGTTGCCACATCAACAAGTCAGTTGGGAGATACGCATATGAAGAAAATTGTTGTTCTACTTCTATTAACTGCGCTGTGCCTCTGGCAATATGTAAGAACCTCGTCGGCTGGCGAAGATCCCTTCTTACGCTCCGACTATAGCAAGCTTCGCCCTGTAAAGATTGAGCGGGTCATACCAACCAAAGAAATAAAGCAGCTTCAGCAGATTGTGAACAAGGCCCGGGAGAAAGGGCTCAAGATTTCGATTGCCGGCCAGCGTCACAGCCAAGGCGGGCATACGTATTACAAGGACAGCATCGTGCTGGATATGACCCCATTTAACAAGGTTCTTGCCTTCGACAAGACGGCTAAGACAATAACCGTACAATCCGGAGCCACTTGGGCAGATGTACAAAAGTACATTAACCCTTATGGGCTTGCTGTGAAGACCATGCAATCTCAAAATATTTTCACCATCGGAGGCTCGATCTCCGTCAATGCACATGGCCGTGACATTCGGAATGGCTCTCTTATTAGCACGGTTGAATCCTTCCGACTATTGGGGGCTGACGGCCTTACTCGAAATGTTTCCCGTTCTGAAAATGCCGAGCTATTCCCGCTCGCGTTAGGTGGATACGGATTATTCGGTGTCATTTTGGATGTAACCCTGTCGCTGACGGAAGATGAAGTGTACGAGATGACGAGCGAAACTATGTCTACAGATACCTATACTGACTACTTCCTTAACCAGGTTAAAAAGAATCCCGATATCCACATGCATCTCGCACGCATATCTGTCGCACCAGATACATTTTTAAACGAAATGTATGCTACGAATTACAGGACACGATGGGATCTCCCTGTTACCGACTATAACCAATTAAAGCAGAAAGACAGCAATGTGTTGCCGCTCAAATTTCTGTTTGGACTTAACCGCTCCTTTGATTGGGCGAAAGATAAATTTTGGGACTTACAACGATATTTCCTTATTGGCCGCAGCACAATTCTAACTCGCAATAACGCTATGCGATCTGAATCTGATTTTATGGACTACAGCTCGGATACCAAAAACGATCTTCTCCAAGAATACTTCATTCCCGTGGAACATTATGCATCGTTTATTAATGGCATAAAACCTATCCTGCAAGAAGAACAATTAAATCTATTAAATATTACGGTTCGTTACGTTAATCATGATGAAGAAGCTTTGCTCTCCTATGCGAAGAGCGACATGTTCGCCCTTGTATGTCTATTTAATACCCCACTAAGTCGTGAGGCGCAAGCTCGTATGACTCATGGCATTCAGCGAATCATTCATGAATTAATATCCTTTAATGGCTCTTATTATTTGCCCTATGCTCCCTTCCCTTCGGTAGAGCAGTTCCGAACGATATACCCTAAAGCGGATGCCTTTTTTCAAGCCAAAGATCAGTGGGATCCACAGCATCTTTTTATGAACCAATTCTACGATGATTATAGGGGGGATTAGGATGAATGTCGGACTACTCATACGATCCCAAAGCTTAGCGACATTAGCAGCGGGAATGATTTACCCTTACTACTTGCTATTCTTGAAAAATCTCGGCAGCACCTACTCGGCCTACGGACTCGCTTTCGCTATTTTTACGATAAGCTCTGCCGCCTCTTCCTTCTGGCTCAATAAACTAGTTGACCGCTCCTCGGTGAACCTGATGGCAGGCGGTTCGCTCGGAATGATGGCAGCCATGCTCGTCTTCCCGTGGATCCCTTCCTATGGCTATGTCTTACTTCTACAAGCATGCATGGGTGTCTGTAACGCTATGCAAAAAATGAGCGAACGCGGATTGCTCGCAGATGGGACTGAGCGCGGTAACCGCGGAGGCACGCTTGGCCATTACCATTTCTGGACATCGGTATCTTCCGGTTTCGCTGTGCTCATCGGAGGTTATATCATTGATTGGCTAACGATTGATGTGTTGTTTTATGTTAGTGCGGGAATTTATGCAGTCAGTGCATGGATGACGCTGCGAATGCGGAAAGATATAGGTAAGAAACATACACTTTCCTAAAATGACATGAAAACCTTGAAAACCGCGGCCTCATGGTTTTGAAGGTTTTCTCTTTATTCACAGTTGCCAAGTAATTCTTATAGATTGTGATCTTGCAATGGAGTATAATAGCCGTTGGGATTTAAAAATTGTAGAATAATGTTTGATTTTGTCGAATTGGAAAATAACCCCTTTGACTATATCCGACTTTTTTAGTAGGATATAAAAGAAGTCATTGGTTCATTGCATATACATATTAGATATAGAGGAGAGAAACACCATGAAAAAAGCCATATTCTCAGTTCTTGCAGCAACTGTATTACTAACAGGCTGTGGGGCAGCAAAGACAGACACAGCATCACCTGCAGCATCCGGTGCGCCAGCAGGCAAATCAGATAAGAAGATTATCCTTATTACACCTGAGAAGATCGGTGTGAACCCGTTCTTTACTCAAATGGATGAGGGTGTAAAGAAAGCTAGTAAAGAATTTGGAGTTACTGTTAAAACTGTTGAATCCGAAGATGCGAGCGCGATCGAGCAAAACTTGCGCGCTGCCGTTGCTGACAACTATGATCTCATCATTACAAGCTCTTTCACAGCTGAAGATGCTCTTAAAAAAGTAGCAACTGAAAATCCGAAGAAATCTTTCGCGATTATCGATACCGTTGTTGATCTTCCGAATGTTCGCAGCGTTGTTTTCCGTGAACATGAAGCAGCTTACTTGCTAGGAGCAGCAGCAGGCCTTTCTACGAAGAAAAACATTGTCGGCATGGTAGCAGCCGTTGATATTCCACTGATCAAGAAATATACGGTTGGTTTCCAAGAAGGTTTGAAAGCAACGAACCCGAATGCGAAATTCATCGTTAACTATGTAGGCAGCTTCACGGATCCAGCGAAAGCGAAGGAATTGGCATTAACTCAATTCTCGCAAGGCGCGGACTTCATCGCAGGTGCATCGGCTGTAGGCGATCTTGGTGTATTTGAAGCAGCGAAAGAAAAAGGCTTCTTTACTTCCGGACAAGATATTGACCGTACAGTAACAGATCCCGAGCATATCGTGCTTTCCCAATTGAAAGGAACAGATGCTGTTGCTTATCAAACCGTGAAAGATTTCGTTAACGGCACGTTTAAATTCGGCGCTGTTGACTACGGCTTGAAAGAAGATGGCGTTGGTCTTACATTTGTTACAAGAGAAACGAAATCAGCACTAAGTCCTTTCGTTGGGCAAGATGTTATTACAAAGGTAAAAGCTATCCGTGATGATATCGTTTCTGGTAAAGTGAAAGTAGAAAATCCAGTAAAATAATCGCGCGACAATCGTATAGGTTTGACCCGGGGACTGTTTACGGAGACGTAAGCAGTTTCCGCATGTCTAGGTAGAGGAGTGAAAAACCGTTATGCTGCTTCAAATGCGTCAAATTACGAAAACATATGGCACTTTAACAGCGAATTCAGGCGTTGATTTCTCGCTGCGTCAAGGTGAGATCCATGCATTAGTTGGGGAGAATGGCGCTGGCAAAACCACCCTAATGCGCATCTTGTACGGTATGGAGCAGCCTACGGCTGGTCAGATTCTTTTGAACGGCAAGGAAGTCGTGTTTACGAATCCTACGGATGCTATCCGTCACCGTATTGGGATGGTTCATCAGCATTTCATGCTCTTCCCGTCTTTTACCGTGGCTGAAAATATTGTAATCGGTAATGAACCCAGATCTGGCGTTGCTTTTGACCGCAAAAAAGCCATCGCTCAGGTAGAGGAGCTTTGTGCCAAATACCGCCTCCCGATTGATCCTCGCATGAAGGTAGCTGATTGTCCGCTTGGTTTACAACAGCGTGTAGAAATTTTGAAAGTATTATATCAAGGTGCCGATATCATTATTTTGGACGAGCCCACTGGTGTACTTACGCCGCTCGAAGCGAAAGAGCTGCTTGTTATTATGCGAAGCCTCGCTAACCAAGGCAAAAGCTTCATTATTATCACACACAAGCTGCATGAAGTTATGGAAGTTGCTGACCGGGTTACCGTGCTTAGGGACGGAAAAGTAACCGGAAGCGTCGATGCAGGTGCAACAAACGTTGAGGAATTGTCCAAATTAATGGTAGGCAGAGATCTGAAACAGCTTCAGAAACGGACTTTGCAAACAGGTCAAACGATCCTTCAAGTTAATAACATTTCCATTCATGGAGATAAAGGCAAGCCCGTGCTGAATAACGTTAATTTGCAAGTGAGGGCTGGCGAAATCGTTGGCATAGCAGGTATTTCAGGTAATGGCCAATCTGAATTGATACAAGCCATTTCAGGACTTCAGTCGATTGACCAGGGTGACATCCAACTGCTTGGAAAACCGATTAGTGGACGTTCAGTTCGCGAAATCAGGGAAATTGGACTATCACATGTCCCCGAGGATCGTTACCAATGGGGCGCAGCCAAGGAAGGTACTGTGCTAGATAATGGAACGATGGGCCATCATAAAACGACAAGCCGCTCAGGCCTACTTCATGGGCAGGAGCTTCGCAAACTAGTTAACCGCTTCATTCAGCAGTTTCAGATTAAAACCGGTTCGCAAGATACCCAAGTGAAGTTTCTTTCTGGCGGCAACTTACAGAAGCTAATTGTGGCCAGAGAAATCGCACAGAAGCAGCCATTCCTCATTGCGGCAGAACCGACGCGCGGCGTGGATATTGGGGCAATGGAATTGATTCATGAAGAGCTGCTTCGCAAGCGGGATGAGCAAGGAGCTATTCTATTAGTCTCTTCCGAATTAACGGAGATTCTCAAGTTGTCTGATCGTATTGTGGTTATGTACGAAGGGCGAATTGTCGGGGAACTATCGGCTGAAGATGCAACAGAGGAACAAATTAGTTTATGGATGGCAGGGGGAAATTCAGATGCTTAAAAGTCGACTCAACCTAAGCGCTTGGATTCAGCCGCTGCTTGCCGTTTTCATTGGTTTACTCGGTGGTGCGATTGCCATTGTGCTCATTGGCGGGTCCGTCATTGAAACATACACAGAAATGTGGAAAGGTGCCTTCGGCAACTTCTTCTATTTCACGAATACACTAACGCGCGCAACTCCACTCATTCTTGTTGGGTTAGGCGTTTCAATCGCCTTTCGTGCCGGATTCTTCAACATGGGGTCTGAAGGCCAAATGATTCTTGGCGCATTATCCAGCGCTATGGTTGCCCTATACCTGCCTGGACCACCGTTATTTAAATTGCTGGCAGCCATTCTTGGCGGCATTCTGGCAGGTGGCATTTGGTCCGCTTTTGCAGGCTGGCTCGATGCGAAATTCCGAATGAATTTGATCATTACAACCTTGTTGCTCAATTACATAGCAGCTTTATTCGCAGGCTATTTAGTTGCTTATCCATTGAAAGACACGTCGGGTTCCGCAGCGCTCGCCCAAACCATGATGATAGATAAAGGCGTATGGCTTCCCAAGCTGTTCCAAGGAATGAGCGTCCATGCCGGCTTTATCATAGCCATCGGACTAGCGATTCTCCTGTTCTTGTTCATTAAATATACCGTTGCTGGTTATGAAATTCGGATGTTGGGCTATAACCCGTTGTTTGCCGCCTATGGCGGGGTCAATAGACGGAAAGTCATGCTAACTAGTATGTTCGCCAGCGGTGGCTTTGCCGGGCTTGCTGGAGCCATTGAGGTACTCGGTATGCAGTATCGTTATACGGATGGCATGATCTCCAATCCAGGCTACGCATGGTCAGGCATTATGGCGACTCTGCTTTCAGGGGCTCATCCGCTAGGTACGGCTATCGCCTCATTGCTCCTTGCTGCCTTGCAGACCGGAGGCATGGGGGTAGAACGCAATACAGACATTCCACTGCAGATATCCAGTGTCATTCAATCATTGCTCATTCTCTTTGTAACTGCTAAATTCAGCTTTACCCTATGGAAACGTCGGAAAGGAGGCAAGAGCGATGGAGCATCTTCTTGATGTATCTTTATTTAACTCCATGTTTCGCATGGTCGCTCCTATTCTTCTTGCAGCACTCGGCGGAGCGATCTGTTCGCGGGTCGGATTGTTTAATGTCGGTTTGGAAGGCTTCGTCTTGGTCGGCGCCTTCTCGGCGATTGTTGGCAACTATTACACAGGCAACGTATTCCTTGCCGTGCTCATCGCCATAGCCGTAACCATGCTGTTTTCACTGATATTTGCTTATATGAGTATTCACTTGCAAGCCAATGTTATCGTCGTTGGTATCTCGTTCAATTTTCTAGCCCTAGGCTTAACAGCCTTTTGTTTAAAAGCTATTTTTAATGTAAAAGGCGCTTATTATGATAAAAATATGATCGGGCTTCCGAAGTGGGACATCCCCTTCATTCAGGATATCCCTTTCATTGGCGGGATCGTTTCCGGACATTCCCCGCTGGTTTATCTTGCTTTTGCGCTCGTGTTCGGGCTTCAATATTTGCTATTTAAATCGGTTCTAGGCTTCCGCATGATTGCCGTCGGAGAAAATCCGATTGCCGCAAAAAGTCTCGGCATTAAAGTCAATCGAATGCAATATATCGCCGTCCTGATCTGTGGTGTTCTCTGCGGACTAGCAGGTGCTCAGCTCTCCTTGGGACAAGTGACGATGTTCACTGAAGGCATGACGGCAGGCCGCGGCTTCATCGCGCTTGTTGCAACGATGTTAGGACAAGCTAATCCACTTGGCGTTATGGCTTCCAGTTTATTATTTGGTTTAATGGATGCATTCAGTATCCGTCTGCAAGGATTCTCACTACCTACGCATTTCACACAAATGCTGCCTTATATCGTGACATTGCTTGCTATGCTGTTCTTCCGCAAAAACAACTACCTAGCAGATGCACAGAAAGCCAATGGCAGTTCGCGATAAGTGATTAAACAAGCAAGCTTAGGAGGCTAACAGATGAGCAAAGACACCAAAGCGGAGCGCATCAAGCGCATGCAGATTCCCGCTGTAGAAGTTCCACAAGAGCTTGCGGGTAGAATTCCACCGGGGCAAGCGGTCACCGATCGATTCCCTATTTTACATGAGGGTGAAGTGCCTAACTACGATATGTCCACATGGTCTTTGCGTGTTTTTGGTCAAGTAGCCGAAGAGAAAACATTCAGCTACGACGACATACTGGCCCTGCCTCGTACACAAATCCAATGCGACATTCACTGTGTGACCCGTTGGTCCAAGCTGGATACGGTTTGGGAGGGTGTGCGTTTCAGAGATTTTCTTCAACTAATCGATGTGAAACCAGAAGGAAAGTTTGTCATGCTGCATGCAGATCAAGACTACGAAACGAATGTGCCGCTCGCTGATCTGATGGGTGACGATATCTTGCTGGCAATGAGTTTCGATGGTAAGCCGCTTACGCTAAAACACGGCTGGCCGCTCCGACTTGTTGTTCCACATTTGTATTTCTGGAAAAGTGCGAAATGGATTCGCGGTATCGAGTTCATGGCGGAAGATCGCGAAGGCTTCTGGGAACGCAATGGCTTCCATAACGTCGCAGATCCGTTCCAAGAACAACGCTTCTCCGGTGAAGCCATCCCCATCCCAGAAGATGAGTGGGTCAGAAAGGAGTTCGATTAAGTTGCTTTTATCCATCTTACAAGTCAATTCTGAAGATTTGACTCCCTATGCTATTGTGTGCGGCGATCCGTTCCGTGCCGAAGCTATCTCTCGCAAGCTGGACAACGCGCGCGAGCTATCGTTCAGCCGGGAATATCGCACCTTTGTTGGCGAAAAGGATGGCGTGCCCATCACCGTTGTGAGCCATGGTGTCGGTTCCCCTGGCGCTGCCGTTTGCTTCGAGGAGCTCATCAAAGGCGGCGTCAAGACACTGATTCGCGTCGGAACTGCTGGATCCTACTCAGCCGATGTTCCTCCTGGCAGCCTCGTTGTAAGCACCGCGGCGGTACGTGAAGAAGGCTTAACTCGCCAGTTAGTGCCTCATGGCTTCCCTGCGGTAGCTGATCACGCTGTTACACGCGCGCTGTATGAAGCAGCATCTGAAACAGACGGACTCGTAAAGCAAGGGATTACCGTTACCTTGGATGCTTTCTTCCAAGGTGTCGAGGAATTCCCGCATCGTAAATACAAGCAAGCTGGCGCTTTGGCCGTTGAGATGGAAATTGCTGCCCTCTATGTCATCGCTACGTTGCGTGGCGTGCGTGCGGGTGCCATCGTCGCTTTGGATGGCTATGCAGACGCTGATCTGCGTGAAGTATACAATCCGCATACAGATGTCGTTTCTGGGGCTATTGAGCGGGAGATTGATGCAGCGATTCGAGCGATTGTGAAGCTGGGTGCGGCTGAGTAGTAGTGATCGATTTCCTGGTTCTGGTTCTGGTTCTGATCTCAGTGATCCAACCTGCAACCATCCCTCTCCCTCCTACCAGCAAAAGATGCAAAAATACATCAATTTTCCTGTTCTCCCCCTCGGAAAGAGCAAATTCATGCGAAAATGCATCATTTTCTGTGATTTCAGCTCATTTTAGGGCTTTTCGATTCAAAAGGATGTATTTTTGCATGTCTTAAACAGGTTTAACCTACTTTGCCTAGAAAAAGATGCACTTTTGCATCTTTGCCTTCCGTCCAACGCAATCAACGTAACAAAAAAAAACCTTCAACCCACATGTCTGTGGTTGAAGGTTTTTCTTTTAGGTCATTAAGCCAGCCATTGCTTCACTTTCGTTGAGAAGTTATTCAGCATCTCAACTGTCCCGAATTGGCAGCTGAAGTCTTCGATACCAAGGTAGCCATCGTAGCCAACTGCTTTCAAATCGCCAAGCACTTGCTTCCAGTTCACGATACCCGCATCAATCGGTGACCAGTCACTTTTCCAAAGCTTAATGCCGACTTGTTCTTCGCCTGTAAGCGTCCATGCGGCATTTTTGACATGCACGTGTGCAAGGTAAGGTCCTAGCAATTCAAGGCCCATACGGTGGTTCTCGAAGCCTTCATGCACCATGTTACCTGCATCGTGAAGGACACCAATGTGCTCTGGTTTGAAACCAGATACAAGTCGATGCGCCAATCCAGCACTCGCTGTAATCGTATTGTGATGAGTTTCAACTAAACCTTTCACACCATACTGTTGCGAAAGCTCTTGTACATGGTGAAGGTAGTCCACCGCTTTGGCGAACAAATCATTGTAGTTTTGGCTTTTATCGTAACCAGGTACACCCACACGGATGAAAGGTACGCCTACCTTTTGAGCAGCTTTAAACACATTCTCTGTTTCCGCAACATCACAGTTATTCAAATAAGGTGTGATGCTCAGGTTCACTAAATTTTCATTCAATGCAGCCTGCTTAAAACGCTCCAGTTCTGCATCAGACGCAGCTGGGTCGATCGAGCATAGGTTATTTCCCCAGAAGGAAGGCTTTTGTCCAATCGCATTTGCAGGGATATCTTTGAAGCGCCACTCGATGCCAGTAATACCAGCAGCAGCAGCCGCTTTAGCAAGCTCTTCTGGTGTCAAATCTGGGGTAGCTACAGTAAATACGGATAATTTCATATATAAGCCTCCTTAGGTATAAGCAAGATTAGGTTAAATGTTTATCTCTCCTATATTTTGCAGTATAATAAAAACGTATTCATTGCATTAATTGGGCAAAAGTTTGCTTATATTGACTCCAACTCCAGACAAGGAGATCTTCATATGCAGGAAATGTACAAGAATCTTCATCAGTTATTGACTTTTCGACACGCGGTGACCCATAATCCGATCCCACTGGACTTCCACCAACATCAGGACCAATATGAAATCTACTTTTTCCTTACAGGTGACGTTCATTATTTTATCGAAAAGCAAGTCTATCCCTTACAGTATGGCGACCTTCTGATTATGCATAGCAACGAGCTCCATCGGCCTAATTTTCAGTCCAAAAAACAGCGTTACGAGAACGTCGTGATTCACTTCAATCCTGCCATCCTCCAGCAATTCAATTCTCCACAGTTTAATCTGCTGGACTGCTTTGATAACCGGGTATTTGGTGAGCAAAATCGAATGAGACTGACGCCGCCGCAAATTGACGACATCATGAAGCTCTATGATCGCATGGAGATGCATCGCCGTCCGCAGGCACTGCCTGGTTCCGAAATTTTATACGTATCCACTTTTATCGAACTGCTCGTTTTTATTAATCGGATCTTTCAAAATCAAGGTAAACAAGAAGAACAAGTCATGATGCCGGACAAGCTCTCCTCACTCTTTACCTACATTGATGAAAACTTGGAACAGGACCTGTCGCTAGAAGTTCTGGAGCAAGTCGTTTTCATGAATCGTTCCTACTTATGCCGACTATTCAAAAAACATACAGGCAGCACGATTCACGAGCACATCCTGTTCAAACGTATTGCAAGGGCTAAGCATTTGCTGCGAGAAGGCTCTACGGTCACTGACACTTGTCAGTTAGCGGGCTTCAACGATTACTCGAACTTCATTCGGACGTTTAAGAAAGCCGTCGGACTGCCGCCTCGGCAGTACCAGTCACAGCAACGACGAATATAATCACTCATCTAAATCCCTGATAGGAGTTGAACCTTGTGTCCCACCATCAGCTTCAATCCCCATCGAGTTTGGCGCATCTAGCCAGAATTCGAGACTTTTGCACCATGCTCCCTGAAGTCGAAGAAAAAGTAGATGAATTTGGCCATACGACTTTTCGTGTGAAAGACAAGCCCTTCATCATGCTTGGTGAGAATGACGGTCAAGTCTCGACAGCGCTCAAAACCGAGCTTACGACCCAAGAATTCCTGCTAGGTCAAGAGGGCACAGCCTATCAAAAGACGCCCTACATCGGACGTCATGGCTGGGTTAGTATCTGGAACGTTGACCTCGTGCCTTGGACCGAAATTCAAGATCTAATCGTCGAAGGGTATGCGCGGACTGCACCTAAGAAACTTGTTCAGCAATTAAAAAGCATGAAATCCTAATCTTGTCTGCAACAAAAAAAAGGTTGCCCACGTCTATGACGATGGACAACCTTTTTCTATACACGGGAACCCTATTTCAGGTTCTCTGGATTCAACACTAGAAGTTCAGGCAATACGAAGATGCCATCCTTACGGATCAATACATCGTCAAACCAAATTTCGCCGCCGCCGTACTCTGGGCGTTGGATATTGACCATATCCCAGTGAAGCGAGGATTTGTTGCCATTGTACGCATCATCATAGCAATTACCAGGTGTGAAGTGGAAGCTTCCGTCGATTTTCTCATCGAACAGAATATCCTTCATTGGATGCTGAATATATGGATTCACGCCGATCGCGAACTCCCCAACATAACGCGCACCTTCATCCATATCAAAAATCTCATTAATGCGATCCGTATCATTCGCAGTCGCTTTAACAATTTTACCATTTTCGAAATGAAGCACTACATTCTCAAAGATAAAGCCGTCATGCGGTGACGGTGTATTATAAGAAATGACCCCGTTAACGGAATCACGCACTGGAGCTGAGTACACTTCGCCATCCGGAATGTTCAACTCTCCGTCGCATTTCACGCCGCCGATACCTTTAATGGAGAACGTTAAATCCGTTCCTGGGCCAACGAGGCGCACTTTATCTGTGCGATCCATAAGTTCTTTTAAAGGATCCATCGCTTTAGACATTTTGCCATAATCCATCGTACACACATTGAAATAGAAATCCTCGAACGCATCCGTGCTCATGCTAGCAAGCTGCGCCATTGAAGACGTTGGATAACGTAGAACAACCCATCTTGTATCCTTGATGCGAACATCGAAATGAACTTGTTGGTAGTACACCGAGTTATAAAGCTTCATCCGATCTGCTGGGATATCCGACAGTTCATAGATATTAGCTCCACCGCGTACACCTATGTAGCCTTGCATTTGTTTCATTTGAAAAGCATCAGCGTCAGCCCAAATCTGCATTTGCGCTTCTGTACCTTCCATCACCAGCTGACGAATGACAGCATGATCACGTAGGTTTACAAAAGGATGCGCACCAGCGGCGTGTACCTTCTTCACAATTTCCTTCACAAGCGCATTATCAATGCCGTAAGCTTCGATTAAAATATTTTCACCTGGCTGTGCCTTAACTGAATAATTCACCAATACGTCTGCTAGCTTTGTTAGTCTAGGATCCAACATTTGTTATCTCTCCTCTTCGTTCGCGGGTTCGATCGGGTCAAAGCCCCTTTCATGCGTTTGGAAGCCAACCGTGGTCAAATAGAACCAATCCCCGTTCTCTTCTTGTTCAGCATCAAGCTCATAAATTAGAGCGCGAAACTTCCTCAACCATTCCGTAAATTTCGCTTTACTCATTTGGACTTCAACCTGCGTCATGAGAATTGGCCATTGGGATCGATCGGGTGATGGAATTTGAAACGCCTCTTCAGGCGCATGAATCGCTCTGTTTCTAGCATGTCCAAGTACGCTCAAAGTACGTTCTCGATAATAATTTTCCACCTCAGAAACATACGGAAGCAAATTCTCCCCAGGCACAAATCCGCGTGCTACGGCACGATAGAATTTTTGCACAATACCATTCTTCAGCTCCGTACGAACAACAAAAATCAAATTATGACGCTCCAGCTCATTCAAATGATAATGCACCTTCGCGCGCGCCATACCTAACAACTTAGCCAGTTGTTGCCCGGTATAAGCTTTCTCTATTAAATAAAGCAGTACCCTAGCACGAAGTGGATCACTAATCGTTTTGAGTTGTTCGAGTTCTTCAATGATATAAACAGGTTGCAGTTTCATCTGGATCCGACCTCCCTCTCTAGTTCCAATTTGGACGTATGTGCTAGATGCTAGAACGAGTATTTCTCTCGCAAAACCTTGCAACATGTGCCTCTTGGTCAACTTTTAATCTCTTAAAGAGATTAATTAAACGACGGTCAAATCTTTTTAACCGTATCATAATGCTAAACAGAATCTATGTCAATTGCGGTTTCCGATACCTTTTGATTCAGCACCAGACGTTTGTCTATGCGACATTTCACCGCTTTAAAGGGTTACCGAAATTAAGCTTTCTACTATGGTAGCAAAAAGGGACGTTTCTGTCACCAATAAAGGTAGAAACGTCTCCAAGAAAATTAAAGTTTATTCGTAATTTGGCAGTTATTCACAACTTCTCATCGTAACATCCGTGTCTGCTCTTCACTTCTCGCTGCTACATCCTATTATTCTTACCTCTCTTACCTCTCTTACCGCTTCATCCACTTAATTGCAGATAACAAATAATGATTTTTGTCAGTTGATATTCGGTAATTGGATGAGATGAGAAAGTGTTGTCAGTCGGTATTCGTTCGTGCAATGCTAAGCAGCACACGCAGCGACTCCGCAGCTTCACGCGGTGAGCGCGCACCCGCGATGGCGCTCACTACCGCCACGCCGTCCGCCCCAGCGCGGATGACGGCGCCGGCATTGGTGGCATCGATCCCACCGATGCCCACAAGCGGTAGCTGGATGCCGCCTACGCGCATCCGCGTTAGTACGGCTGGCCCCTGGACCTCACGCGCATCGAGCTTCGTGCGCGTGGCGTACTGGGGGCCTACGCCAAGGTAGTCGGCGCCTTCCGCCAGCGCCGACTGGGCTTCGCCCAGATCGTGGGCCGATACGCCCACGATCATGTTCGGCAGCCGCTTCCGCACCGCGGCGGCTGGAGCATCCTCTTGGCCGATGTGAATACCATCGGCCTCAAGTTCTAGAGCCAGCCGTTCATCATCGTTCACGATGAACGGAATCCCGCGCTGCGCGCAAAGGCGGCGCAGCCGCGCGCCCAGCGCGAGCAGCTCCGGCCCCTGCAGGGCGCCGGGGCCCTTCTCGCGCAGCTGAAACATCGTGATGCCGCCGTCGATGGCGGCTTCCAGCACTTCATACGGGTCAGCCCCGCCACAATTCGGGCTGCCCATCACCAAATACAAACGCAGCGCCTTGCGCAGCTCCTCAGCAGTTAACACCATGCTCATCGTACACCTCGTGTGGCCGTATTTTTCATGTCAGCAGCCCGAATGCCCTGCTGATAGGCCCAATGATTCGTCGGGCCATGCCCGCTTCCGATATGTAAAGGCTCCGAAATGGCAGCTTGGATGAAGCTTTTTGCCAATTGTAAAGAAGCCTTCGTCGTGTGTCCCTGCGCCAATCCGGACGTCAAAGCAGCTGCAAATGTACACCCTGTTCCGTGTGTGTGCTGTGTAACCAATCGTTTTGAAGTAAACTCGGTAAAGGAAACTCCATCATACAGCAAGTCCGTTGCTTGCTCCGTATTTGCTTCATGGCCGCCTTTGATCATCACATGCTTGCAGCCGTACTCATGGATGCGTATAGCTGCTTTCTGACGAGAATCCCCATCCGTAATTGTTATCCCGCTAAGCGCCTCAGCTTCAGGGATGTTCGGCGTCACCACATCAGCTAGTGGCAACAACGCATGAATCATCGCGTCTATCGCCTCTTGCTGCAAGAGCGAAGCTCCACCCTTGGCTATCATCACAGGATCAACCACGATCTGACTCCAACCAAATTTTTGAATTGCCGCCGCTACAACACGAATAATTTCGCCGCTAAAAAGCATCCCTGTTTTCAAAGCATCCGGTCGCAAATCTTCCCCAATAGACGCTAATTGGCGTTCGATCGCTTCCGCGCTCATCGGGTAAACCCCTTGCACACCGAGTGTATTCTGCGCCGTTACAGCCGTAATCACGGACATGCCGTACACGCCGAGTTCTTGAAATGTTTTCAAATCAGCCTGAATGCCAGCGCCACCGCCACTATCCGAGCCGGCAATCGTCAATGCTTTGTAAATCGCCATGATAGTCTCCCTCTCTCTCACTCGCTATCCCCATCATCTCAGCAGCTCTTTTACATCCATCTATGTTCGCAATCAGATATCTATATCGCCACTATCCCTTTGGCTCAGGTCAGCAAACGTCAAACCATATCCTGAGCCAATGGGATAGTGCCCACATGAATGGGTGTAGGAGTCATCCCCCGCCTCAGCGAGCACTAGTCACAACCTATACGCGGCTCAATCCATCCATCGGAGAGCTCGCCGACGCATAACGCTTCTTCGGAATGCGGCCTGCTTCGAAACCGGCGCGTCCAGCTTCGATCGCGAGTTTCATGGCATATGCCATTTTGACAGGATCCTTCGCACCGGATACTGCTGTGTTCAGCAGCACACCATCAGCTCCCATTTCCATTGCCAAAGACGCATCTGAAGGTGCACCAATCCCTGCATCCACGATGACAGGAACTGTCGCCTGTTCGATGATGAAGCTCAGATTCAACGGATTAATGATCCCTTGACCCGTGCCTATCGGTGATGCACCAGGCATGATCGCATGTACGCCAAGTGCTTGCAGACGTTTAGCTAATAACACATCGTCCGATGTATATGGAAGTACGATAAAGCCTTCCTCCAGCAGCATTTCTGATGCTTTCAGCGTTTCAACTGGATCGGGTAACAGCGTCATTTCATCCCCAATAACCTCAACTTTGATCATGTCACACAAGCCTGAAGCCTTAGCTAAACGTGCGATGCGGACGGCTTCTTCAGCTGTTTTGGCACCAGCGGTATTCGGCAGCAATGTGAAATTCGACGTGTCCAGCATCGACAGGAAATTCGGCTGACTCGCCTCAAATATATTCATCCGTCGTACCGCAAACGTCAGAATTTGGGACTCGCTGATATCCACCGCTTGTTTTTGAATTTGAAAATCAGGAAACTTCCCCGTACCTAGCAATAAACGTGAACGAAACTCATATGGACCGATTTTTAACATGTTTTTATCCTCCTCCAACGAAATGAACGATCTCAATTTTGTGTCCTTCTGCAAGCTCAGCTCCAGCGTGATCCTCTTTATGTAAAATGGCTGCGTTATGCTCGACCACGAGCATTTTGTCGCTTAAATCGAAGTGTGCCAGCAACTCCACAACTGTACGAATCGTGTCAGGCACGTCAACCTGTTGACCATTAATGTGCAGTTTCAATGCTTATCCATTCCTTTCCTGTCGCTGAAAATGTGTCCTGATCCTGCTGACTCACTCGCTTCGTATTTGGCGAAAAATCCGGGCTGAAGGCATCCAGCCAAGGGGCTATCGCACGATTCCCTTGTTCACCTGCGCCATCTCCGCCAACAATCCAATCCGCTATCACTCTCCCGGTGATCGGGCTCAACAATATCCCGTTGCGGTAATGCCCGCACGCTGTATACAAGCCCTCCATCGTCGGCACTTTGCCGATGTAAGGCAGCCCGTCGGCTGTCTGCGGACGCAGCCCCGACCAAGCTTTCTCCCACTCTGCGTCGCCGAGAGCAGGCATCAGCCCCCTCGCGCGCTCCATCAGCTCTGCCAACCCCGAAAGCGACACCTTGCGGTCATAGCTGTTCGGCACGACCGTCGCGCCGACCACCAGCCGTCCGCCGGCTTTCGGCACGATATAGCACCCTGGCGAGAACAGGGTTTTCTTTAATAAAGGCTTCGGCGTCCGTACGGAGAAGCACTCGCCCTTCACGGGATACATCGGCAACTCGACGCCGATGCTCCCCAGCAGCTGACCGCTCCACGTGCCTGCGGCGACGACCACGTGGTCGCTGTAGAGCGGACCGGCGGCTGTCTGCACGCCAATGACGCGCTCCTGCGCGGTCAGCAGCCCTTGCACCTGGGCGAACGGTTGCACCTTCGCCCCAAGCACCTGCGCCGCCTGCGCGAATGCCGCCGCCAGCAGCGGAGCGTCGACCTGCCCATCTTCGGGCAGGTACAGGGCTCCGCGCGTCGCTGCGCTCAGCGCGGGCTCTAGGGCTGTGGCTTCAGCGGCGCTGAGCCACTGGGCCTGCTCGCCCGCTGCACGTTGGAGCTTCGCTCGCGCGCGCAGCTCCTGTTCGTGATCGTCGCTGAGCGCGACGTTCAAGAGCCCCTCACGGACGAGACCGATGTCGATGCCCGTGAGTTCTCGAAGTTCCCCGCTCAGCTCGGGGAACATCGATCTACTTAGGCGCGCCCACTGGAACAGGGCGCCCGTGTCTTCCATCTCGGACTGTGCGCCGAGCATGCCTGCAGCGGCTGCCGAGGCTTCCGTGCCTAGCTGGCTGCGCTCTAGCAGCGTGACGTTTTGCCCTCTTTTCGCCAAATAATAGGCAATAGATGTACCAATCACACCACCGCCAATGATGATGACATGGGATCTTGTTACTGACATTCAACTCACCTCAATCTGTCTAAGCTCATCTTGATAGGCCAGTACGGCTCCGAGAGGATCCGCTGCTTCCCATATTCCGCTCATCACCGCGATCCCAGATGCACCTGCATCCAGAACGGATTTTACCCTCGCAGGTGTCATCCCGCCTATCGCAATAACAGGAATGTTAATCTCGTTAACTAATTGTCTTAACTGCTCCAAGCCCCTAGGCGGCAATCCTTGCTTAGAGTTTGTCGCAAAGATATGACCGAACATGACATAGTCGGCCCCCTCTTTTTCACGCCATTTTGCCTCGTCTGAATGATGCACAGATACTCCGATTCGTTGTATCCCCCGGCATAATTCATCTTGAATAACAAGCGATGGCGTTGTGCCTGGGAGCTGCACACCGCCTGTCTGCAAGGCTAGAGCAATAGAAGGAAAACCGTTGACGTACACACGCTTAGCTGGAATCCCTTGCTCCAATAAGTACTGCACGCCGATAAACACTTCGTCCAAGGACTTCATCTTCTCCCGGATATGGATCGCCGTGACATACGGGTAAATCTGAAGCGCAATTGTTGCCAGCGCAGACCATGAAAGTTTCCCGTCCGATATGACATGCAACTCTTTCTCCGACACTGATCCCCCACTTCCTCTCCAGCCAATTTCACTTATAACTGATCTACATGCAAAGATCCTGACATCGTCGTGAAACACAAAAAAACCACTTTCCTTAGAAAAGTGGTTGTAGGTTGCCTAATCATAAATAGCGATTAAATCGGCTCCAAAGCTCGTTCCACTTTCCTCCGCTGGCATAAACCAGATCAGGTTCAAAGGGTTCAGTCTACACTGTCTCAGCCTCTCGGCGCCCCTAGGGATTCATTCGTATGCAATTACTAATCATCATAGCATGGCAGCCAACTCTTGGAAATACCAATTTTCCATTTTCACTTGCAGTTAGCCTAGCCTTTCTCAATTTAGTGAGAATTACCTCATCTGCCTGAAACCATTTCCAAAACTTCCCGTATAGCATATCAGTAAATCTTATATTAAGGGGTGTTTGCCATGGAACCATTTGTACTGCCAGAACCCGATCGACGAAGACCCTCTTCTTCCCTCCCGCCAGGCTTGATGACCAAAATTGTTATCGGCCTTGTCATCGTTCTCGCCCTTATTTTCGGATCTTCCACCTTCTACACCGTACAGGAGCATGAGAAAGCGGCCATTCTAACTTTAGGCAAATATACGACTGAGAAGGAAGCAGGGCTGCACTTTAAACTTCCTTTTCCGATTCAACAGGTCATTGTCCTTCCTGCTAAAATGACACAGCGAATCCAAATCGGCTTCCGCGAAACAGGTGGTAAAATTACTCCTGTAGAAGAAGAAGCGATGATGATTACGGGGGATGAAAATATTTTGTCCGCTGATGCCGTTGTGGAATGGAATATCAGTGACATGCGCAACTACTTGTACAATATTGATAATGCTGAATTGTTCCTTCGTAACTCCGCAAGTGCAGCGATTCGTTCCGTTATTGGCGCTACTGCGCTAGACTTTGCCATCACGGAAGGTAAAACTGAGGTCCAAGGCAAGGTCAAAGAGCGATTGATTGACATGCAAACCAAATATCAAACAGGTATTCATATTGTCGATTTGAAGTTCCAAGATATCGAGCCGCCAGCGGGCGATGTGCAAAATGCTTTTAAAGATGTAACCAATGCACGTGAAGAGAAAAATACGAAAATTAACGTGGCGACGAAATACGAAAATGATATCCTGCCAAGGGAGCGCGGTAACGCTCAAGCACTGCTTGAAAATGCCGAAGCTCAGAAGAAATCACGGATTTTGAATGCGCAGGGGGATGTGGCGAAGTTTAACGCCCTGTATGCGGAATATGCGAACAATAAATCAGTTACAGAGAGCAGGCTTATCATCGAGACGTTAGAGAAAATATTGCCGAATGCCAAAATTTTCATCAGCGACAGCACAGGCGAAACGGTTAAATACTTACCGATTAACGAGCTGTTGCGCCCACCTGGTACTGCAACTGGCACTGCAACCGGTACAACGCAAGGAGGGGCTGCGAAATGACCTTACAACGTAAATGGATTCTTAGATCCATCCTTGGTGTAGTTATCGTTATTCTCTTCCTGCTCTCTCTGTTTATTGTCAAAGAGGGGCAATATCGCGTCGTTCTCAAATTTGGAGAAGCGGTTCGTATCCAAACAGAGCCTGGCATTCATTTTAAAATTCCATTCATTGAATCGGTTCGTACGCTTCCTAAATATCAAATGGTGTATGATAGTAAACCCACTTCCATTTTGACCAAAGATAAAAAACCAATCGAAGTCGATAACTATACGGTATGGCGAATCGATGATGCACAACAGTTCTTACGTACGATTCAATCGATTACCGGCGGAGAAGAGCGTATTGATGCTGCTGTGTACAACACCGTCAGACGGAAGTTGTCGGAGATCAATTACAGCGATATCATTAGCGAAAACACACAACGTGGTAATTTGAACGATGAGATTACGAAGGAAGTTTCCGAGTTAATGGAACGTGATAACTACGGTATTCAAATCGTCGATGTGCGCATCAAGCGCACGGATCTTCCAGATTCCAATAAGCAAAGCGTGTATAAACGGATGATCTCTGACCGTCAATCGATCGCGGCGAAGTACTTATCCGAGGGTGATGAGGAGTCCAAAAAAATCACCTCCAAAGCCGACAGACAGGCAAGTGAGTTGATCGCGCAAGCCCAAGCAGATGCGAAGAAAATCGTAGCTGAAGGCGAGCAAGAAGCAGCCAAAATCTACAACACTGCGTATGGCCAGGACCCTGCCTTCTACAATTTCTATCGTACGTTGGATAGTTACTTGGTGTCATTTAAAGGGGAGCCTGTTATCATGCTGCCGATCGATTCACCATACACCAAAATTTTACTTGGTAAATAAATAGGTTTGATCTCCGAGCATGTCATCTTTGGATGGCATGCTTTTTATTTATGTCATGAACCTTCATCTATTCGCAATTTTCCTTGACGGCAAGTCATACATGCGTTTATCGTTGGTTTCATGAAATCCAATACTACTCATCAAGCTTTCTTCTCATATATTCTACCTAGCAGCCTGCGTGTCAGGTTGTTCATGAAAGGATGTACACCTAGATGCTGCCTCAGCTGAATCGACAATTAGAAAAGATTTTGCCCCTCATCACTCCCCTAAGTGTTCTTATTGGGGTTCTACTTGGAAGTCACTTATCTGGATTTACTTATCTATCGCCGTGGTTATTTGCTTTTATGACCTTTTCAGGCAGCATCTCTTCCAGCTTTAAAGAGTTCATCAAAGTCGTCGTTCAACCGCTTCCGCTGCTAACTACTTTATTCATTCTGCATGTCGGGATGCCGCTCATCGCGCTAGGTCTCGGGCATGTCGTTTATAGTCATGAACCGTTGACGATTACGGGCCTTATTTTGGCTGCAGCCATTCCTACAGGAATTACTAGCTTTGTGTGGGTGGCGATCTATCGAGGCAATATCGTGCTGACACTGTCGATCATTCTGATGGATACGATTCTCTCACCTTTCGTCGTACCCTATACGCTCTCTGTACTCGTCGGCACCAAAGTGCAGCTGGATACGTTCGCTATGATGAAAGGCTTATTCTTCATGATCGTCGTTCCATCTCTCATCGGCATGCTGTTGAATCAATGGACACGAGGCAAAATTAAGGAACAATGGGGTGGCCGTTTAGGCCCCTTTTCTAAGATTTTCATGGGCGTCGTCGTTGCCATTAATAGCTCCGTTATTGCACCTTATTTACGTGACTTTAACGCGAAGTTGCTCGGATTGGCAGGCTTCGTGCTCCTCGTGGCTTCACTGGGCTACATGTTGGGTTGGCTTGTCGCCAAGTTATTCCGCTGGGAACAAGATGTCGTGGTTGCCCTTACGTTTAACAGTGGTATGCGAAATATTAGTGCGGGCGCGGTACTCGCTGTCGCTTACTTCCCGCCACCCGTGGCGATTCCAGTTGTGCTTGGGATGCTGTTTCAGCAATCACTTGCTTCCCTCTTTGGCTTTCTGTTAAATCGGAAATATGCTTTGAAAAGTGACACCCCAAGTTTAACCGTTAATGGTGTTAAACAGATGTAAACTATCCACTCTAGGGTTGGGCGAATGACTGCTCTGTCGTCTTCATGATGTCATTCAATTTATCGCTTAGCGCGCCTAATAAATCTGCTAGCTGCGATGTTTTACAAATGAGCTGATCCTGCTGATCGGTCCGTTTACTGACGGATTTCACGTTCTTAGCTAACTGGGTGGAGAGATGCGATATTTCTTCCATCGTCATGCTGAATTGTTGTGTGCTTGCGGACACCTGCTGAGACGCTCCGCGAATATCCTGCGTTTGTGCAGCGATGGCATATACAGCTTTGGCTATAAGTTCAAAAGCACGCCCTGCTGCAACGACGGCATCGTTTCCGTGTTCGAAAGTCACAATCACTTGATCCATGGATGCCATAGACGCTTGATTATTCGACTGAACATCCTGAATGAGATCTGCAATCTGTTTGGCAGAGGCGCTCGTTTGCTCAGCTAGTTTACGGACTTCACTAGCAACGATGGTGAAGCCTTTTCCGTGTTCGCCAGCCCGTGCAGCCTCGATAGCAGCATTCAGGGCAAGCAGGTTCGTCCGTGAAGCGATATCTGTAATCAAGTTAACGATTTGATTAATTTCTTCGGAGCGTTCACCGAGCACTTTTACCTTTTCAGCTGTCGTATGAATAGTACTATTCATCGATTGCATTTGGTGAACAGCGAATTGGATCAATTCATTGCCTCTCTCCGCTTCTTGTGCAGCTTCGTTCGAGATATCCGATACGTTGGATGAGTTTTCTGCGATGAGCGTCGTATCTTTTAACATTTCGGTAACGGCATGTCTGCTAATTTCCACCCCTTGCTCTTGATGGATGGCTGCTTGCTCCACCTTTTGCATCGTCTGGACGACCTCGGAAGTTAAGCGGTTTAATTCAGAGGACTGGACCGAAAGTCCGTTGGAGTTCATCCTTACTTCTTGTGACGTATCAAAAAGACGATTGATGATGTCTTTCACAGTTTGCTGCATATGACCCTTTTGAGCGTGTTCAAATGCTTCTGTCGCCTTTCGATTCGAAGCTAACTGGTAGATGACCGCGCCAATAAATAGAATAACGAATACTAAGTGAATAGCCACCATCGAGAAAGCGTATTCATGAGCACCATACACCAGCTCTGGAAAGAAGAGATAGCCTAACAAATGCTGTGCTGCAAATAAGACTGTGCTGAACAATAGCAGCTTGATGTTGTCATAATACATGAGGATGGCTAGCACCATGAATATTGAAAAATGATACTCCACCATACCTTTTCCGCCGGCAATAATTGAGAAACTGCACAAAGTGAGTGATAATGTGTGTAAAAATGGCAGCCAACCATGATCTTTGTTGAAACTGTACATTATGATGCTAAGCGTAACTAACGCGATTGGCAACCAAAATAACCATTGAAACAGGAACGATGAGGCGGGAGAAGATGCTGTCATTGCGTCATGATGCATAGCTCCATGTGTAAAGCTCGATAAGCCATGTACGAGTAAAGCCAAGATCAGTGTTCCGATAACAATGAATTGCATGACACGTTTTTTTGCTTTCATGACAAGCTTCCCCCTAGAAAATGTTGATGAAACACAAAAAGAGACCACCCCGAATTAAGGATGATCCCTTCAAACTCGGCAACCTGTCAACCATAGCATACAGAGAGGTATGCGTTAGGCCATGGCTTTGCGTCTCATTGTTTCCAATGATTTGCCTTTTTCAATTCGATTAGTCGTATGTATACTACTATTTATCCAGCCTGTTATTACTTTAGACACCCTACTTAAGGCGCATTTCCTATTGATTATTATAGGTAGCAAATCAGGATGTGTATATAGCGATAATTGTAAGTTTTTGTCGATTTTCAAGAAATATTGACCGGCGTAATAAAAAGACTGCTCAGCGCATCGCTGGCAGCCTCAAACATAACCTATTTACTTCGAAAGCCGAGTGAATATCACATAAGAGTAGAGAATAGGAATACAGGAACTAATGACAATGGCCGCTACAAAAATAATGATTGCGATTGATGACGTTAAGAAAGCAGCGATCAGCGAAATGACTCCCCCCACCATCATAAGCGGTCCACCTAAACGATGCGTTTTCCTCCAAATCTCCTCATTGGCGAGCGTCCATGGCGTTCGTATGCCAAATGTGTAATTAGGCTTCACTTGCGTTAGGAAATTCCCCATCACGGCAAACAGCAAGCCTAGTAATATCATTGTCATTTTCTTAAAGTCCAGGTTATAGCCCAAGTTAAAGAAGATGATCCCCCAACCTACGATAGCTAAAAGAATGGAAACCCCGAACCGCGTAACCTCATAAGCAGCGGGAAATTTCTCGAAATTCGCTTTCTTCGGATCAATAGCTCTCATAATTCGCATGAACAACGGCAGCAGACCTAGCAGTACCAGCATGAAAAGTGACATTTCTTTGCTCATCGTACTATTTACTTCATTATTGACGCCAAAATGACTTGCCATCGTGTCTGGAAGACGATTATACAGGATTAATCCGCCTAAAACTGGGGATAGACTAATCACATATAATAAAATTTCTCTCCATTTCTTCATGACTGTTCCTCCTGATCTTTTTTGTTAAGTATGTTAAACATCCATCCGATGACGTCTTCAACAACCGTAGTATGCAAGGTATACATGATATGTTGCCCCTGACGTTCATCCATTACAAGCCCCGCTTGTTTCAGCAGGTTCAAATGATGCGAGATACTCGGCTTACTAATCTTAAAATGATCAGCAATATCGCCAGCATTCATACTTTTTTCTCTAAGCAGCTGTAAAATTTCACGACGAGTTGGGTCTGCTAACGCTTTAAATGCCTCATTCAAATGGGCGCCCTCCTTATTTAGATATTTATCTAAATATACAATAAATAATACCTCCGATTTTCGAACCTGTCAATTGGCGTCTGCCCTTCTTCTTTTTTTGGTTATTGGACGATGTAGGTTTATAATAAGAAGTTGTACTTACTTCTCGCGCCAGTCAGGATGGATATACATGAACGATAAAATTGTAATGCCCGTTTGGACAATAGGCTTGTTCATTGTTGTTATGAATACGACGATGTTCAACGTCTCCATTCCTAGTATTATTCAAGATCTCCACATCACTGCGGATCTCGGAGCTTGGGTCATCTCTAGCTATTCCATTGGCTATGCCTTATCCACAGTCCTATATAGCAGACTCTCCGATGTACTTCCCATACGCAAGCTGCTAACCGTTGGGCTTATCATCCTTGGACTTTCCTCCGTTTTTGGACTGTTCGCACGCGAGTTCCACACCTTGCTGGCTGCTCGCATTCTACAATCCGCAGGCTCAGGGGTTATGGCCGGTCTTGGGCTCGTACTCGCCAGCCGCTACATCCCACTTGAGCGTCGAGGCTCGGCCATTGCAATGATTTCGGCGGGGAGTGCCATGGCTTTCGGGCTCGGCCCGATCGTTGGCGGTTTCATCAGCGAATATTGGGGCTGGAATGGGTTGTTCGCGATTACCTGCTTGGTTTTAGTCATTCTTCCTATTCTTTTACGATTGCTCCCCAAGGAGCAGCCTGTGGCGTTCCGTTTCGACATTTTCGGGGCGCTGTTGACGGTCGTCAATGCCGCGAGCTTGTTACTCGCTGTGACACAGATCTCTGGCGTGTGGCTAGCCATCAGTGCCCTCTCCCTCGGTGTCCATGTGTGGCATCTGCGGCGAGCCAACGACACGTTCATTAACCCCTTATTGCTGACCAATCCCGCATATCGGAAGCTGGTTGTGATCGGGTTCTGTATCTTGGTCTTGAACCTTGGCAATTTATTCTTAATGCCATTAATCCTGGCTAAGGTGTTCAATCAGTCGGCAATGACCATCGGTTTGACGATTGCTCCTGGAGCTATTTTGTCCGCATTCTTAACCCGCTTCGTCGGTCGATGGATTGATCGATTCGGCAATATGCGGTTTTTGATTATCGGACATGGGCTATTAACCCTAGTGATGATTGCCTTCTCGCTGCTTATTGGTGCTTCGCCACTGGTCATTATGATTGGCTACCTTTGCTTCTCACCTGCATTTTCCGCAACAGTATCGTCATTGAACAATGAAACGTCACGTATACTGCCCAAACCGCTAATCGGATCAGGCATGGGACTGCTGCAACTGATACAGTTTTTTGGCGGGGCCATGTCCGTTGCCATTTGCGGCATACTCCTTGAAATTCAAGAGAATACGCCGCTGCTTCAATCGTACAAACATGTGTATGGCTTGCTCATTGTGGTGGGGGTCTGTTCGGTGGGGATGCTTCTATGGTACAAATTCTCGGGGACGAAGACGGAGCGTAAGGCCGCATAGCGACTTGTTTGCCGCTGTAACTCGAATTTTTCGAGTTACGGCACTCAAGTGACCTCATTCTGACGCCGTAACTCGAATTTTTCGAGTTACAGCACTCAAGTGATCGCGTTCTACCGCTGTAACTCGAATTTTTCGAGTTGCAGCACTCAAGTGACCTCATGCTGCCTCCGTAACTCGAATTTTTCGAGTTACAGCACCCAAGTGGCCTCGTTCTGACACTGCAACTCGAATTTTTCGAGTTACAGCACCCAAGTGGCCGCATGCTGCCTCCGTAACTCGAATTTTTCGAGTTACAGCACACAAGTGATCGCGTTCTACCGCTGTAACTCGAATTTTTCGAGTTGCAGCACTCAAGTGGCCTCATTCTGCCGCCGTAACTCGAATTTTTCGACTTACAGCACTCAAGTGACCTCATTCTGCCACCGTAACTCGAATTTTTCGACTTACGGCACTCAAGTGACCTCATTCTACCGCTGTAACTCGAATTTTTCGACTTACGGCGCTCAAGTGACCTCATGCTACCGCTGTAACTCGAATTTTTCGAGTTACAGCACTCAAGTGACCTCATTCTGACGCCGTAACTCGAATTTTTCGACTCGAATTTTTCGAGTTACGGCACTAAACTCACCGCATGCTGCCGCCGTAACTCGACTTCTTCAACTTACAGCCTCCAAACAACCACAAATGGGGGCCGCAAGTCGATGTTTCGACCCACTGCCCCCATTCCAATCATTCCTCTGCTGCTCGCCACTCACGTTTCAACATGCCATAGACAACAAGGTCTATGTAATGATCGTAAAGCCACGCGGCATCACGGATCTGCCCTTCCTTCGTAAATCCTAATTTCTCTGGGATTGATCGGCTTTTGAAGTTATTTTCGCCGCATCTAATTTCTACTCGATTTAAGCCCAATTCGTTAAACGAATAATTGATAAACCATTGACAGGCCCGTGTCATAATGCCATGACCTTGGAAGCCTTCCCCTAACCAGTACCCCAGACTCGCGTAATGATTAGCCCAATTGATCGGGTGGAATCCGATGCAACCTGCGAACTCTTCTTTATACCAAATGCCTGCATTGAAGCCATTATTGGATGCCTCTTGATTTTGACAGTGTTGGATGAATGCTCTTGAATGATCACTATGCTGGGTCGCATCCACCCATGGCAACCATTCCCTCAGGTAATCCCGACAAGTGTTAGTTAGTGCAAATAAGGCTTCTGCATCCTTTGGTTCAAGTGATTTGAGTGTAAGGTCAGCGTCAATTTCGATGCGCATATCATCTTCCCCTCCCAGTCATAGCTCAAGTCGTTCCCTTGGCATATACAACAAAAAATAACATCATTTCACCGATGATGACATAATTGGGCATCTCAAACATGAGATCTAACCCAAGAAATACTACTAACAACCCTAGAAATGCCGCCAAGTGCGCTATCCCTAAGCGTTGATGTGCATGTCTATACTTGTGGAAAACTAGCGATGTTGAGAAAAAGTACAATAGCACGGAAGCGAAAATAAAACTTAACATAAAGCCATAATGCAATTGCTCTAAGAAGAGCAGCTGGATGGATGCGGCAATCATACACAAGGATAAATAAATGAATAAATGGCCGTAGATGATGGTTTGCCCTGCCGTTTCCAGCGCTTTGTTCACTTTCTTTTCCACATTCTCGAAATATTGCCACCACATCGCGATGATCAATAGAAAGGTGAGGGATGCGAAAACGATGGATTGCCATGTCCAATCACTGGATTGCAAGACCGTGAGAATACTAATGACCGACTCACCAAGCAAAATCAACGTAAATAACGAGAATCGCTCTAATAAATGATGCGTGTTAATCGGCGTTCTCACCAAGTATTTTCGCCCCATTAAGGGAAGCAGGATATCCACCATAATTCCCGCGTATAACACGGCGTATCGAATCCAAGAATCGAAGAAAAGGGAAAGCGCTGAAATGGCAAGTCCAATCCAGAATCTGCTCCCTAAGTACCACGCGGTGCTTTGTAGATGTTCTTCTTCTTTTCGATGAACAGCCAAGTATTGAATAGCGGTCATCGCTCTCAATCCTAGATAGCCAATAAGAAACGGCACAAAGTACTGATCAAAATCGACAGATAAGCTAGCCGTCATAATGAGCACAAAAAACAATTGTAGAATAAGAAAAACACGATGCGAGGTACTATCCCGCCCAAACCGATTGATGAAAACGGACTGTCCCACCCAAGCCCACCAAATCGGTATAAAAATCAGTACGAATTTACTCAAATATTCCAGTGGGATCGTGCCGTGATGTACATGCAGCAAGACATGACTCGCTTTGGAAACGGCCGCTACAAAAAGCAAATCGTAAAACAGCTCAAGCCAAGTGACCTTTTTCTCGACCATTGCTTTGATGTGGTGTAGCCCTGGTGTGTGATTGTTCATTAAGAGGGGCTCCTTTGTTAGATATGATGTCTGTTTGCCTTGCCCGTTCATACTCTTGGATTCAGTCTATATCTTTCGTTACTCCGAATGTCGCCTGATAGTAGATAGACGGTTTGCATCGTTAACCCTCCTTGCCGCTCAAAAAGCATGCTCTCATCCGTGCCTCTCGTTTCTCTCAGAAAAAAGCTGTATCCAACTATTCGAGATAAACCCTGTATAATCCTGTCTTTCCCAATTGAAAAAGCCACGCCTACTGAGGACGCAGCTGCTTACACGACGCTATCGATACCGCTTATAGTGCTGCCATCAACCGTTGCCTTTCCTCTGACCCTACCAAATGGATCAAGTGTGCGAGCACTTTCTTTTGTTCCGGATTTAATCTAGCAAATACCTTGGGCTCCGCATGACACATCTCACGTATCGCAGCTTCTAGTTCATCCCTGCGGTCCGCCGCTTCCGGATCACCGGTAAACGCTGGGAACGCCTTAGCTTCCGTAAATTCCTTGATGACAGCATCGGATAATTTCCTCAGGTAAGGCTGCCTTTTCTCACTAATGAACGTGCCCAGCTCATCTAGCAGGAATTGAAAAGCATCGCTTTTTCGGCTTGCACCGAAGGTGAACGACTGCTGTCCACTCAGATCTTCGCAGCTAAAATCAAACTGATCAAACAGCTTACTCTGAATATATACACTGTGGTAGAAGGCATCGCCTTTATTGTTAAACGTTGTCGGTTGTTTATGCTGCTCTTTCTGTTTCGAGTCGATAAAATACAGCTTCGAATATTCATGATTCATCCGATCTTCCCAACGAATATACGTGATGCGAAATTTCATCTGCGACATCGGATGCACAGATGTAAAGCTTTCCTTTTCCGCAATCAAGCTTGCGTAATCTAACGGTACCCCATCAATTCGAATCGTGTAGGGCTTGTCCGCGTGCAATTCTAAGAACCATCCGAATTCTCTGCTCAAAAATGCTAAAAAATCCTCTACGACGAACTCTTTAATAATATGGTTAAATGTGACGATCGTCCCTCTATCCTTATCGGTTACATCAGGCTTCGTCACATGATAAGCATCCAACTGCTTCGCATGAATGCTAATGCTGTATGTATTTTTGAGCAATAGCCCATCCTCATAGGTTGTTTGCCAGATCGCCTCGGAAGCAAAATGGTGAAACGTTAAGCGGCCTATCCCATTTTTCCCATGCATCGCCGAAGTCGTTCTCCCTCTTTTGTCAGGATCCACACTCTTCTCGGATTCATAGAAAGGCGTAAACTTACCCTCTAAATCCTTCAGCTTAATACCGTAACCGTTGTCAGCAATGATGATTTGATCTACGCCGTCTAGTATGTTTTTATGAAGGGTTATGTCTACCGCCGTAGCCTCAGCGTCGAAACCGTTCCAAATATATTCGGCAATAGCTTGCAAATAATCAAACTTACGAAGCGCTTTTTCGATACCTTTTGAGGATATTTTTATGTTATTCATGGCGATCAACCCTTTCTTCATATAGTCAGCTTGTATACATACATTTATCATATTGCAAAAAGCTCATTTCGTATGTCGATTGATGTCCGCTCACTATAAGTCTTTTTCGACAAAAAAACTGACACCCAAGGTGTCAGCTTCCATATCTTAATTCAGCTATCGCTTTTTTGTACTTATCGATTCTTTCATAGTCTTGACGAGTAGGATGTTCAATGCGACTCAGATCACAATTATCTTCTAAGTCCAGAAGCTTCACAAAGGACGCTAATGGATTAACTTTAATTCTCTTAATAAATCCTTCATACGACTCATCCGGCCTTCTCGTAAGGCAATCTAGCGCTTCTAAGATAGGTAGACTAAAGCCTTCTTTTTTCAAATCAAATAGGGTAAAGCTCGAATCCTCCACAACATCATGTAAAACGGCAACAATGGATTGTTCGGTCGTTTTTGCTCTGCTGGCTAGTCGAATTGGATGCAAAATGTAAGGATTGCCCCCTTTATCTGCTTGCCCATCATGTGCTTTAGCCGCAATTAATATGGCCTTCGTTAATGTGCTCATGGATGTCTCCTTCTCACAGAGTTCGTATAAGTAGCTTTTTCACCAGTTATAGCATAACTCTTCGATTTTGCATATGGCTTCTACGTTGTATAATATACAAATGAGTATGTGACAAGGAGATCGTGATGAATGATAGAGAACGAACAAACTGCAGACCTGAATATCGCTGGTGACCGGTTACATCTGCAAGGAGACTGCGAGCACTGCTTTGGCCTATGTTGTGTTGCCCTGCCTTACGCAGCTTCCACGGATTTTGCTAATCATAAGGATGCCGGACAGCCTTGTACGAACCTGCAGTCCGACTTTCGTTGCGGTGTGCATACCCAGCTCCGGCAGATCGGCTTTCGTGGTTGTACGGTTTATGATTGCTTTGGCGCAGGCCAGAAGGTTTCGCAGATCACCTTTGGCGGACAAGATTGGCGAAAAGCGCCTGAGAGCGCGAAGCAAATGTTTGAGGTGTTTCCTCTGATGCAACAGCTTCAGGAGCTGATGTGGTATTTGACAGAAGCTCTTCACGTACACACAACGGAAGAGCTTCATAGTGAGCTGAGCCTACTGTATGATGAAACCGAGCGTCTTACAAGATTAAATCCAGAGAGTCTGGCCAAGCTGGATGTTGCCGCACATCGAGCCGCCGTGAATGTTCGGCTTCTTCAAACAAGTGAAAGCGTTCGTGAAAAGGAGCTCCAACAGCAGCCCGTTACCAAGGGGCGCCGTAAAAGCTATGGGAGAGGTGCCGATCTGATTGGTGCTAATCTGAAAGGCGCAGATCTGCGAGCAAACAACCTGCGAGGGGCTTATTTAATTGCAGCAGATCTGCGTGGGGCAGACCTACGAAAAGCAGATCTCATCGGTGCTGATTTACGGGATACTGACCTCAGAGGCGCTGATCTGAGTGACAGTCTATTTCTTACGCAGTTTCAAGTGAATGCTGCCAAAGGCGATACCCACACGAAGCTGCCTGCACATTTAACACGCCCTGCACACTGGTCATCTAACGAGATGTCAGAATGAAATAAGCCGCTATGCGCACGTAAAAATATCCTATTATATGGTCTTCTCCTTTACAAGGTATTTACATTCCAAAAAGCTCCACCTCTTTATTTGTTTTCATAGTTTTGCATGTCTTTCATCTACTACCTTAATTACGAACTTCGCATATTAACGTTTGTTCAACTATAGTTCTTTCGTTAGCTCAATACCTGCCAGTATTTATCATTAAAATCCGTCGAGCGAATTAACTAGGGCTAGTACATAGACCATAGGTACCAAAATTGTAATAGAACTGATTGTAATAGCAACTATACATCTCTTTTTCTCAGTCTTCATATGTAGCAGACTTAGTACTATACTAATAATTCCACAGATGATACCAAGCAACTGTGAGATGTAAATGACACCAATTAATGCAGCAACACTAAGAATAAGTGCTGTATTTACATATCGTTTCATTGTTACAATACCCCTTTCGTGCCAGGCTACTTCCGTGTCTTTATTCAGTTCTAGTTCCCAGTTTGGGTTTAAAAAGTGTCAACAATACCAGCGAGAATAGCCACAATTCCAACACCTACAAGAAGGTATCCGTTCTGTCTGTAATCTTTCATAGCTTTTTCTCCTCTACTTTCCATCCTTTTTCTAAATAACATACCTAATGCCAATCGTAAAAAAAGAGCTAGGAAACCAAAAGCAAAGAATGGAGACATCGTATTCCTCCTATTCAAATTTGTTTGCAACAAATAGTGTATCCGTGATTATCCATTTACTAGGAGGTGTCATCAAATATTACGCCTCTAGAGTAGGAAGGTTCCGTAACTATGAGATTCATGCCAGAACGTTAGAAAGACCCACAAACGATTGTTTGCAGGGTCACTCCTCTATCATCGACTATTTCTATTCGATAGGCGTATAAATCTCTAGCTCACTTTCAGGTGACGTCGGACAGCATAAGTGCAAACAGGAGTGAGCTGGCTTACCATTCCTTCTGGAATCGAACCAATCTCTGTGACTTGAGCGGTTGGGATCCCAACATTATTGCATTGATAACAAAAGCCGACAAGATTCCTAACCATTTGCTTTTTCTATTCCTCATTATTTTTTAACGGGATACAAGAAATAGTTCAAGTCACATATTTGCTACTAGTGATCTTAGAGATCCTTCACCATTCGCCAGACAGGATGGGGTTGATCTTCTTCCTTTTCTAAAAGGCGAAAACCGCAGTTTTCGTATAAGTGCAGCGCACGTACATTCGTTGGAGCCACGCGCAAATGATACGATTTTACCGCATATTTTTCAAAGAAGCCTTCGGCGTAAGCAATTAGTTGTCGCCCGTATCCCTTCCCTCTGTAGGATGGAATCAGGTAGAACAAGTTAGCATAACCAATGTAACTGCCCTCATAAAACACAATTTGAAGCTCCAATTGGCCAACTGGCCGATCTTCATCTTCAATCAACACGAGCCCCTCTGGAAAGCGCCTAGCGCGATCAGCAATCCTTCTCACGTACTCATCTTCATCCCCAAAACCTTCTTCACTCCCGAAGCTCACCACATAGGAGTCTTTCCGAAAAGCGATGATCGTTTCTCTATCCTTCTCCACATCAATCGTTCTGTACTCCATTTGGCGCCTCCCTCCTATCATTTCATCCACTAACTTTAAGCTGACTTTCAGCTTTTATTCGCTATTCTTTCATAATACCATCGTACAATAACATCGTGGAATACAAAAATAGGAGTGATACATACACGTATGAATATGAAAAAATTAGCAGGCATATGCATTCTAATCCCCATTCTTCTAGCTGGATGCGGCAATCAATCTGACAAACCAACTGCAGCTGCTAGCACCGCCCAATCCGGGCAGCAAACAGAGAAGGCAGCTGGAAATGGCCAACAGAATAACCAACAAAACCGTCCTGCCATGGACCCTGCACAGCGACAACTTTTCAGCACGTTTCAAATGTTGATGATGCTGGATAAAGCAGATGGCTTGACCATCACAAAGGAGCAAGCGCAAGCTATGCTGCCAGTCGCTGAGGATATCATCGCGAAGAAAGAGCTTAGTGATGATAATAAAACCAAGCTTCTAGCTAATCTTACAGATGCTCAGAAGGCTTTCCTTACAGATGCAGAATCACGCATGGGTAATCGCGGTAATGGCGGACCAAATGGACAAGGCAATTCGGATCAAAATGGTCAACGCCCGAGCAATCGAAATGGTGGCACTGGTGGTGGTGGAGGTAATGGCGGTAATGGCAATTCAGGCAAAGCGCAGACACCAGCTGTGTCCCCTTCGCCAACAGCTAATGCCACGGGCGGGACAGGAAATGGGCAGCCAGCCGACGGCCAAAAGCAGAATGGCGGCGGCTTCGGTGGCGGCAATCGCCCAGCAGGCGGTCAAATGGGAGATGTCGGCAAGCAATTCGTTGAGCTGTTGCAAAACAAGGTGAAATAAGTCGAATATTTCCGAGGAAATAAGAATACGACCTCCAACCCTAATAGGTTTGGAGGTCGTTCTGTTTATTTTAAGATCTCAAAGTGTTGATAACTTCCTCCGCTTTCGCTTCACCCGTGGCAACTTTCTCAATATGCTCTGCAAACATATCGCACATGTACACAAACAAAGTGAGAATCTCTAGTACTTCATCACCTTCAAACGTGCGAGAAGCTGATAGGCTATACACATAACGATAGTGGATTTCGCCTTCCTCATTCACACCAAAGTGACCTATCGGTAACCGCGTATTAATTTCTAATAAGAGCGCAGCGACCTCTTCACGAGCACTTGCCTGAAGATGAAACGGCAGTGTATTGTATATCTGCAATAGTTGAATAGCAACAATGTCATCGTCATTTAAAGGTAAAAAACTAAAGTGGAGGAAACGGTCTCGTCCTTTACTATCCTCTTGAAATCCAGCCATAAGCACATGAAGCGGAATCGCTTCGGATTTCTCTAATAAGTTCGTGGCGAGCTCAGCTTCATCCAAAATCTCTTTCAATTGCCCTAGTTGCGCCAAATGGCGCGCATGTGCAAGCTCAGTCAACATATGTGTTTAATCTCCTATTCTCTCTTGCCCATTGCTTCAACAATGGCTTTTTTCAACTCAGTTGGATCACCTTTGAACTTTTCTAACGTATAAAGACTGATGCCAGCCGCTTCTACAAAGCTATTTACTTGATTATATCGAGTAACTATAGCAGCATCCGTTTCGTCGTACGTTGGGAGCTTCGCAAACATATCAAAGATAAGATCTGTATCATGCGCACGTTTCTCCAGCTTCTTCTCAGTCGATTTATCAGCATTGAAGACTGCCTTAGTAATTCCCCAAGCGCCAGCTTTCGATGCGCGATCACGCCCAGCTTGCTTCAGTGTTCTCGCAATTGGCATTGCTGCACCTATACCTGAAGCAACAATTTTCAGCGGCGTACCTACTTGAGCACCTACGCCTGTGAGTGTCGCGATATCGCCAGCAATCTTCACAAGCTCAAGACCAATTTGAATAGCTCCTCGGTCTGTCCGCTTCACGTTAATATTTTTCATTTCTTTCGCTAATTCATATTGCGCGATTTCATCGAGTTGCTGATTAGCTGCTGCTACTTTAATTGGATCACCTGTCGCAATATCATTGTTCAACTGAAGTTTTTTCGCAGCTAGCTTCGCTTTGTCTACTCCTGCATTTCGTGTATACCAGCGTTTTTCTTTGAGGATATCAGCATACTCTGCTTTGCCTTTAAAATCACGTTTCATCGTCGTCATAGCTCTGCGATTTAAGCCAGCCTTGATTACGTCTATCGTTTTCATGGCAATTTTCACACCACTTACAGCAATGCTGACGCCTGGTATTACAGTTAGCAAGCTAGCCGTGCTCGTCTCCATGATTTCCATGATGCCTTTCGCCACTTTGACACCAGATTGCGCAGCTTGGACCGCGTTACTAATGATCTCGAGAACGCCTTTTGCTTTTTCACCTTTATCAAGGCCGCCATTTTCGGAGTACTTACTGTACATTTCGTAAATAGCTTTGACAGCCATAATGGTATTTTTCACTGCGGAGATCGCTTCGGCCACGGTACCCGTATAATCACTGGCAGAGGAAGAATTGCCAATCCCTTTGGTATGGCCTGTTGATTTGGCAGCCTTATCCACTAAGCCAGTTCCGCCGCTCACCATTTTACTGGTTGATTCGACAACTGACGACCCTGTGCCAGCATACTGCCAACGTTTGTTATGACCCGTTCGATTCGTATCTCCTGAAACAGAGAGCGTCTCTCGAATAGCGCTCATAATTTGGAAAGGTCCGCTTACAAGATCTGCAGTAGATGCTACTGCACCCATGGTAGCTGACTGTTGAGCCATTCCTTGATCCTTCGTTTTATCGTAGGAATCTTTAAAATCATCGGAACGTTTACCGAAACTATCAGAGAAAGTTCCGCCAACCCCAGAAACCATGTCCGCATTATCCTTGGTATCGTCACCTGTCGGATGCAAAGTGGAAGCAGAAGGCACAATTGGGGCAACTACAGTTGGTGTTGGTGTTTGGGTAGTACCCGTTGGTGCAACCACCGTTGTTGGCGTTGGTGTCTGGGTCGTACCCGTTGGTGCAACTACCGTTGTCGGTGTTGGTGTCTGAGTTGTACCCGTTGGTGCAACTACCGTTGTCGGTGTTGGTGTTTGAGTTGTACCCGTTGGTGCAACTACCGTTGTCGGTGTTGGTGTCTGGGTTGTTGTCTGCGGTTGCGGTGCCACCGTAGTCGGTGTAGTTGTAGGTGCCATCGGTCTTGGCGGGAGGACTGTACCTGACCTGCGGCGATGGAAGGCTACTGACGGTGCCACAGTGGGCACCGGCACCTGTTGCGGTGCAGGATTACGCTGAATAATCTGATTCGCGTACGCTTGGGTTGCGCGATTTCCTACTGTACGCTGCATTTGCATAAAGATGTTCGTCCCCATGGGTGACACTTGTGAGGCGGTGGTACTTGTTGGACCCGATTGCGATTGCTGCGCATGCTGATGCGAGGGGCTCGTTGGTTTGGTCTGGCTTTGTTTTGCTTGGGGCATCTCTACCATGCTCCTTCACGTTATTTAATCTTACTTCTTTGATTTACTTGCCGCCTCGTTGTTGAACAACATGAGTTAATTCGTGACCTAACAATTCTTGCCCCTCACGTGTGTCTGGGTTGTATCGACCTTCTCTGAAAAAAACATCATTCCCAGTAGCAAAAGCCTCTGCCCCTATGGATCGATTAATCTTGGATGACTCTGAATCATTATGTATATTTACGTTGCTAAAATCTGCATTAAAAGCCGATTCCATCTTCGCTTGAATACTTGCATCCATTTTGCTGCCGCTGCCTTGCTTCGCTTTAATCTGCGATTCAATCCCTGCATCCGCTTCAAAACCACCTTCCGATGATGGCTTCATCTGCAGTTCTTCATCCTCCGACTCGCCGCCCTCTGAGCGCTGAATCGACTCCGATGATGGCTTCATCTGCAGCTCCTCATCCTCTGACTCGCCGCCTTCTGAGCGTTGGATTGACTCCGATGATGGCTTCATCTGCAGCTCCTCATCCTCCGACTCGCCGCCCTCTGAGCGCTGAATCGACTCCGATGATGGCTTCATCTGCAACTCCTCGTCCTCTGACTCGCCGCCTTCTGAGCGTTGGATCGACTCCGATGATGGCTTCATCTGCAGCTCCTCATCCTCCGATTCGCCGCCTTCTGAGCGTTGAATCGACTCCGATGATGGCTTCATCTGCAGCTCCTCATCCTCCGACTCGCCGCCTTCTGAGCGTTGAATCGACTCCGATGATGGCTTCATCTGCAGCTCCTCATCCTCCGACTCGCCGCCTTCTGAGCGTTGAACATCTGGCTTAGAAGCTCCACTACTCTCAGAAGCAGCAATATGGTCAGCCGCTTGTTTGCCCATCTGATCAGCTTCTTGCTCATATGCATCCCCGGCTGGACCAACGGTCATTTTCGTTTGAATCGTCAACATATTGCCAACAGCGCGATTGCCGATAGATCGTTGAATATTCATCAGATCGGAAGATACGGAAGAATTTGTTTTATTGTTTTTTTGATTCGTATGCAAAGAAGAATCTGGTTGCCGGTTAATATGGGATTTTTGCATGGCATAACCCTCCTAGCGAGCTTTTAATGGAAACATGAAACTTTATCACAACGCTTTTCAGCGGAGTTTACTCTTTGATCGGATTGCGATCAATAATGAGCACGGCAATATCATCCGATTGGACAGCGCCATCTGCGAATAGATCCACATCCATCACCATTTGACCAAGCAAATGTTCAGGCTTACTGCCTTGTTCCCTCACCAATACATCTTGGAGTCGGGCAAAGCCATATTGATGTTGCAGTCGGTCTTCCGCCTCCGTAATGCCATCTGTATACACAATGATGCGATCTCCTAGATCTAGCGTCACCTCGTTATCCATATACACCATGTCGTCCATAACGCCAAGTGGGAGTCCCTTTTTCCCTTTCAAAAGCTCCACCTCACCGCCAGCCCTCACGATGTATGGCGGACAATGGCCTCCGTCACTATAGAGAAGCTGTCCTGTCGCCACGTTCAATACGCCACAGAAAATCGTCGCAAACATCGTGGAGTCATCCTTATAGAGCTCTTGATTGACAGCCGTTAGCAGATCACCTGGCGTCAAGTCCGCGGACATTTTACCTTTGAGCAGCGTCATCGTCACCGCCATGAATAGAGCGGCTGGGATCCCTTTGTCAGATACATCGCCAAGCACAAAGAATATGCGATTCTCATCGATGCGAAAATAATCATAAAAGTCACCGCCGACTTCACGCGCTGGACGAATAATCGCCTGCGCCTCCGCCTGGGCATGAAGAAGCATGCTATTGCCTCCAATATCAATCTCAGCATCCAGATTCCCACCACATTGCAAGCTTAAATTCTTTCGTGGAAGAAAACCCATCTGAATATCGGTTGCGATCCGCAGTTCACTCTCCATGCGTTCCTTCGCTGCCGTCGTTACTTTCAATGCATGTATAGACTTCTCCAAAGCATCGTACAGCATAGCATTTTCGAGCGAAGCCGCCGTGGGTGAAGCAATGGATTCTAGTAGCTGCAAATCACGATCCGTGAAAGGGTCATCGCCCCGTTTGTTCAGAACCTGCAACACGCCAATGATCTTCCCTTTGCTGACAAGTGGAACACAGAGCATATTACGTGTAGGATAATCGACACGCTTGGCGACCTTCGACGACCAGCGCTCATCCCCAGCCGCATCGTCAATCTTGACCGACTTCCCAGTCTGCGCGACCCAGCCTGCAATGCCTTCGCCGATTTTGAGGCGGATTTCACGCACCTCGTCCCCTTTTTCACCAAGCGCAAGGTCGAAAAACAGCTCGCCCTTTTCCTCATCAACTAGAATTACGGAGGATGCCTCCGCATTCATAATTCGGGATGAGGTTTCCATGATTTTGACTAATAGATCTTGTTTGCGAATCGTTGAGTTCACTTCCAGGCTCACATCAAAAAGCTGCATCGTCCGCTGAAGCTCCAGCTCTGCTGCTTGACGTTTGCGATTCGCTTGCTGCCACTGGATGACAGCCAGAAAACACAACATGCCTAGTATAACTTCCATCCAGCTCAGCCTCCTTCCCGATTCCATCCATTAGTCAGCTTAACGATTCCGATTCTGTGGAGCACCGCACAACTCATTATTTAATGGCATTAACAGCTTCATCTTCTGTCTCATACAGTTTAAAAATGCTGCTAAAACCCGACATATCAAAAACTTCTTTGACATGCTCGTTCATACGCGCTAGGGCAAGCTTGCCTTGAATGACTTTGACCATCTTAGCAGCCGATAGCAAGCTTCTTAAGCCTGCACTGCTAACATACTCCAGCCCTTGCAGATTAAATACGAATTTACCGTTGCCTTGCTCAACTAACTTGGCAAAAGCAGATTCCAAACTTGCGGATGTATTGCCATCCAATCTGCCCTGTAAGCTAACTAGCATAATATCACCTTGCTGCTGCTCGGTAATGTTCATGAAACACCCTCCTCTTGGATTCGATTTTTTCTCATTAGCAGTACATTCTCCTCATTCAAACGTTCATAATGAAGCTCGTCCATCACCTGCCTGACGAAATGGATACCCAGCCCACCGATCCCGCGTTCCTCGATGCTTAAATCGGTACGAGGGGTCGCTTTTAACAATGGATTAAAAGGAATCCCACGATCCATCAGACACAGCTCCCAACCGTCTGGGGTTGGCCCAACATCAAGACGAATCGTATGCATCCCATTTGACCCAGAAGGGTAGCCGTATAGAATAATGTTTGTTACAAGCTCATCGCAGACCAAATTGATTTGAAACAGGGACTTCTCATCCATACCGAGGGTCCCTGCTAAGCCTTGAATAAAGGCTGCTAGACGTTCTAGCTCTTGTAAATCGTTGCTCAATACGATGGACTCCTTACTCACACAATCACTCCTACGACATTTTCAAAAGCATGTTTTCCAGCAATCGTACTCTTGCACTTGAAGCGTGAAGCATCCCGATCCCGATCTCCGGATACAGTCTCACTAACCGAGACAAACTCTCTCCTTGCAAAGTGAGGACGCGTACCTCATCAAATATCGCTTGTGCCGTAACAGACGATGGCGAACCGTCTAAGGCCGTTGTTTCGCCTACTGCTTGCTTAGGTCCCAAAACGCCAATCGTCGCAGTCTCGCCGACTCCCGTCTCATTACTTAATTCCACATGGCCCTCAATGAGAAGATACATGGCCGCATTGGGTTCTCCCCGCCGCAATAAATAGGTTAGATCCTCATGAACTTCTTCTGTTGCAATTCCCGCAATTAAACCTAACTCATCAACGGACAAGTCTGCGAATAAGCTGACTTGCTTCAAAAAGATCACTTTATCCAGCATCGTTAAAAACTTACGTTCTTCCTTCATATCTGCACGCTCCAATGCACTTAGTGCGTAGATAGCAATATCCTTCAGCCAGCTGTCTGCCCATGTTGTAGCCTCTTGAAGCAGCACCAGCGGCTGTAATTCCTCCATGACAACTGCTACGCCTTCTTGTTTCAATTGGTCTAATAATGCATAGGCCAATTTGCGATCGCCGAGTCCTTCTGCAAGAACTTCTAAACCATTCTCACGGAGTTCAACATTCGCATCTTGAATGGCTTCACGCAGCGTCATAATAATCCGTTCATCAACGAGCTTAGCCATGACTGACCAGGCCCCGTCTATAAGCGCATCATGCAGCTCACCACAGCGCTCCTTCGCTAGTTCAGCAAGCCCCATGAGACCAAGCTCCTCGAGCGCAATCGGCAGCACTCGTTCTTGTGTCGATGCTTGCAGTCGCTGTACGCAAAGTTCCACCAGCAAGGAACGCAATTTGTCTTCCTCCAACAGCTCAGCGAGCGTTGTGACTATGGCATTCCATATAAAAGGATTCGGATGGTGACTGTACTCAAGTAGTGTAGGCAATGCTTTCTTGCCCATATCCACGAAGGCTTGCAGAATGGCTTTGCGCAGCTCCTGATCTGCCATGGATACCATCCCTAGCATGACTGGAATGCTTTCGACGTGTTGAAGCTTACCTAGACAATGCGCAGCTGCCACTTTCACAGCAGGACGTTCCTCATCGAGTAAGGACATGACCCAAGCTGCATACGTATCCAGCTTCAGATCGGCTACGGTATGGCAGCCATAGACAGCCCATTCTCCACCGGTATCCAGCATTTTGATAATCGCTTCATCACAGGCCGCAAAGCTCTCTTCACTTTCCAGAGCATACAAGGCTTTGACGCCTTCATGTACCACTTTCGGGTGATGATCTAGCAGCTTCACTCGGATAAAGAAATGAGATTGGCTTCTCAAATGAGAAGCTTTCGAAATTAACTTCACACATTCAGCCCTAACCTCTGGATCCTCATCTTCCAAAAAAGAAGCGACCTGCACGAGGTCCTGAATCGTCGCCCCCTGCAAGTTCATCGCACGTAATACCGCAATGCGAATCCGCGAGCTCTCTTCTCCGATCATTTGGATCAAATGAGGCAGGAATGCCGAGTCTTTCGCTTTACCGATAATTTCTAAGGCTAGCTCCCGTACGTAATCATTGGGATGCTTCAAATAGGCCAGAATCCCCGATAAAGCCTTGGAACTGCGAATGCCCCCGATAAAAGAGCTGGCAATCTCCGATAAATCACCATGCAAAGATTGTACGCTTTTAACCAATTCCCGAATATACAGATTTCTACCGAACCAAGCTACAACGACCAATATTCCTGCGATCACGACACCAAGCCAGGCAAGAGGCGACAATTGAAGGAGACCGAACGAATGCAGCACGGAAAAAAGCGAACCAATGAGTATACCGCCAGAAGCAGCAACCCCTTGTGCGAAATAACGGTAGCCATCCCGTTTGGTCATCGGCATCATTTTGAAGAAAAGCTGATAACAAGGCTCTGCAATGTAATACAACAAAATATAGAAAACCGCATATGACCCCGAAACCATCACTAAGCCAAGCGATTGATTCATGAATAGGGCAGTAAGTCCAAAACCGCCAAAGAAGAGCAGCGTGATGCCTAATAGCATATTACTGGCGCCTAACCAGTTCATTAAGCGCGTTGATACCGTTTGTAATAACAAACAGAACGTAAACTGAATGGCCGTAATTAAGCCATAGAATGAGGTTAAATCCCCTTCGTTAGAGAACTTAGACTCCGCAGCTGTGAAGTATTGATACTCCATCATAAAATAAACGGCGGGCATCAGTGTCATGAGTGCAACGGCACATAGCAGAAAAGGACTTTTCAGCATTTGCTTCGCATAGTAGCCGGAGGACTGCTGCTTCTCTTCCTCTGCGCTCGAGACCAACTGCGCTTTATTCAGTCGCTTGTCTTCCTTCAAGGTTAACGGGACTAAATATCGCATAAGCGCTCGACGGAAAAAGACAAAACCGAACACCATGAGTATAGGGGCTAGTGCATACACCGCTTCCGTACCTAGAAGTTTCCCTAGCTGGTGGGCGAGTAAGCCTGCTGTAATTCCCCCCGTCGTTGTCGCAGCGATGAACACTGGCATAAGTCGTTTCGCCTGTTGGGTAGGACACAAGTCGAAAGCAGTACTCCATAGGAGTAAAGTAAGTTGTCTCACGACAAAATTTGAAGTGAGGAATAGAATCGGATAGTAATAGCGATAGTCAATGCCGCCGAGCTTAAATCCAAGCAATACGGCACCATTCAGGAAGAGCAGTCCCATCAGGATGACGTATAGTGTACTCATCATCTTGGCCTTTGGCAGACGGTTCGCCAGCTTGGCTAGGAGCCAGCCTTCCAGCGGCATAATAGCGGCTTCCACCATATAAATATAGGGCAAATATTGCACACCGAAGCGCTGATTAAAAAGTGCCATGAATGCCGTGTAATTCAAGGATTCTGCAATGCCGCTAAAGTAAAAGATCGGCAGCATCATCCAAAGCTTACGACTGTCTTCCGTGCGCAGCCCTATCCACCCTCTTAAGGTTCCTTGCATCTCATCAGGTCCAATCTATTAGTCTATCTGTCAAGGGGACAGTGGTTTGTAGAAGGCCAATCTAGCTTCACCTTCATAGTAATAATTTGGATACGTACCAATTAATTCGAAGCCATTGGCTCTGAACATCTTTTGAATGGGGATATATTCGGGCAAATCACAGGTGTAGGTTAAAATGTAACGCCCCTGTGCGGCACGGGCAAACGTCTCTAATGCTTGAAATAACACCTTCGCAAATCCATGTCTACGATATTCACGATGCACAGCCAAGTAATCCCACAAGAATCCGCCTGACTGATGTTCATTCTCTTTGCAGCTCGTTACCGCGATGATTTCACCATCTTCATTTTCAATAAACCAATGCCGGTGATTGCGCTGGGTTAAGCTTAGCTTCGGCGCATGTCGAAAATGCTCCAGTTCGCCTGGGGTATGATGCTGATCATCAAACGATACTGGCGATAAATAGAAATCAGTAATGCGTAAAGCATCCTGCTCCGTTGTTAATTCATGTACAGTCAAATGACTCACTTGCATGTCACAATCTCCTCTTTATGAAACCGATAGTGTTCCATTCCATTCACCTGTCGTACCATGTTGGAAGTATTCATCACACATGTAGAAATACAATTGCGCTGCTTTGTCTTGACGATTTTGCTTAATAACCATTAGGAAAGCTTCACGAGCGTCATAGAAACGTCCGACCTGATAGTACATAACCGCTTGCTCGAACAAGGCTTTCGTCTTCTCTTTCAAAGCGCGTATCGTATCTGCATCACCTTGATAAACATCAAACAAGTGAAGTGGCTCTTTCACACCATCTACTTGTATCAAACCAAGATCGCGATAGAGGAAGTCAGAAGACTTAACCAAGGACTTAATCACGGAATCCGTGATCAGAATGGATGATCCTAACGGATCCGTCATTTTCTCTAACATGGTCGCTAAGTTTACACCATCGGAAATTACATTTCCTTCCAATCGTTGTTCCTCTCCAATAATACCAAGACGAAGAGGCCCCTTATGTAAACCGATACCGAAATCAATCGGCGAATACCCCACTTTTAATCTATGCGCGTTGTATGTATCTAGCTCCTTCCTCATCTCCACACAAGCGAGCAGCGCTTCATCAGCTTGATTGGGGAAAAGAGCCATAAATCCTGCCCCCAAATATTTATTCATAAGCCCTTCGTGCTTGCGGACATACGGACCAAATCGTTTGAGGAAGGAATTAACGAAATTAAAATTTTCTTCTGGCGACAGCTTTTTGGATATTTGGTAAAATCCTCGAATGTTAAAAATCAAAATCGACATGTTCTGTTCTACTTGATCCCCAAGCTCGACATCTAGAATGCTTTCTTTGTTCAAGAAACGCAAGAACTGTTGTGGAACGAATCGATAATAGGACTGACTGAAATTCTCAACCTTGGTGATGTAATCTCGAATCCGAGCAGCCATCGTATTGACGCTGTCGCCCAGGTCCGACACCTCATCCCGTGAATTGATTTGGACAACTGTATCCCAATTTCCTTTGGCAATTTCACCAACGCTATTGCGCAGCTTGCGAATGGAAGAGAGAAGAACATACGTCATTAGCACAAGCACCAGCAGTAAACCAACCGAGATAAGAGCAATATTGCGAATAATCGAATTTAGGACCGATTGGCGATGCTTTAGCAATCCATCTAAATTCTTACTTGTTTCAAAAACACCGACAATTTTACCCGCTGAGTTGAAAATTGGTGCAATGGCATAGCGCCATTCTCCAGAGAAATCCTCCCATTGGCCTGTTGCTGGCTTACCTTCGAGTACAACCTGTTGATTCTCTGGTGTTTGCTGGAATGGATTAAACATATGCATACCATCATCGTCTTCCAAAATACGATAAATGACGCCATCTTCATATTTGTATACAGCCTTGTAAAATCCTTGGTTATCATCCGTCGCATTATTCTCGAAGACAGATTGTATCTTCTTGCGGAACGACTGATAAATCGCGCTTCGATAATCCAGAGGAGAGGTGAGGCTTTCCAACTTATCTCCATCCACCAGATTTTGACCATTCTTGGCAAGCAATATCAGCTCACTGAACGTCTCTTCTTCCATTTTCTTCGAGAAACTGTTGTAAATAACGGTAGAGAGAAGAATCATGGCGACAGCTACGACCGGTATTAAAATGAAAACTTGCTTCATCATAAGCGGCAAGCGTCTCTTAAACAGGTGAACAAACACAATTCTAATTGCATACAGCACCAGCAAAATGAAGACTACAGCAATCGACCAGACCAGAATTGCATGGTTTTGAGCAGACCGACTAAACTCCGCTTCAATAAGTGCAGGTGTGATCGTACCATCAGGCAGTCGGCGATTGATTTGAGCAGACTCTACGATAATGAGGCTGCCATCCGGACCAATACTGCTAGCAGTCGTGTCAAAAGCAAGCTCTGCACCACTTGCCTTGGCCTTCTCATCGTCAACAAGTGCCTCTAATACATAAGGTTGTTGCGGATCAAGCCTTGTAATCATACGTGAATTAAAATCTATAAAAATGAGCCGTCCCTGATTATCCAAGTGCAAGCTTTCTGGGAAATTGCGTCGTGTGCGATCTACCCCGGGAAGCGGATAGATTAACTCGGAGCGGCCATCACTCATAGCACGATAAATCTCACCACTGCGTGTGGAATAATAGATGCTCCCTAACTTAAATCCATCAGCTTCGGATACGTACTTGTTCTCAGGAAGCGCAATCGTATACATAAGCTTAGGCTCTGTTGTAGAACTATTCCCTGTGGGTGTTTCATACAAGGATAATTTCTTCACTTCATCGTTAAAAAAGTACACCATGCCCTCATGCACTTGTACATTGCGCAAAGAGCCAAGTCGGTATCTTTTGTTCTGTGAATCGCTATACTCCTGTGTGAATAAACTGCGATCAAATTCACCATTTGGATTGTAGCGTACAATCTGTTCGGATTTCACCGCGATCCCATAGGGATCTAACAAGGTACGAATCGTATACAAATACCCTTGATCGTCAACGGCCATATCGTTAAACCGATACACTTCTCCATTTTTCCCAGTATCACTTGTAATGGAGAACTGGAGAATACCCTGGGCATTCAATTTATGAATCGTTTTTTTGGCGTTATCGATGACGAATAAGTTATTTTGTGAGTCTGAGATGGCCTTCGATAATCCATCGAAAGGCATGCTTTTTTTCCATGGCCACAGCTGGATGCTCTCTTGATGAGTGCCCAGATAAGTACCTGCAGCACCTAGTAGCAGCAAGACGAGCAGCAATGCCGCAATCGATTTCTTCATCGCTTGTAATCTCCTCTTAATTGGTAATCTGAATAATTTGCATCGCTGCGTTCCAGTCAACACCCAGGCCTAAAGACTCGGAAATAAATCTTAATGGCACATAGGTCCTACCATCTAGCAGCAAGGATGGCCCATCGATCACGATAGGTTGCCCATCCATATAGGCGGTAACTTGGTTAATTGAACTCGTAATTGTTGTATATTCCGTACTCACGGTGACTGTAAAACTCTCAGGGTCCCAATCTACCGCCGCTCCGAACGATTCGGAAACAGCTCGTATAGGTAAATAGGCTTGTCCATTTATTATAACAGGCGGAGCCGTGAATTTGATAGAAATATTGGAAGAAAGCACGTTTTCTGACGAAAGAGGTTGAATCGTGACAGGAATCTCTGCCGAATCAGCCGTAGCAGGGATGGATGTTATGCTCGCTAAGCTTTCGGCGACTGCTGCAAGTTCTTGCAGCTCCTCAGGCGCGTACTTCGTCTTCTCCTGGAGCTGCAGCTCGCCCAGCAGCTTCTCGACCTGCTGTTCCAGCTGCGCTTGTAAGGCCGAATCCGCTGGCAGCTCTGCCAGCAAGGCCTGTACCGCGTCCAGCTTCGCGAACAGCGCAGCCTTCTGCGTCGACAGCTTCGCTGCGTCGACGGCTTCGAGCGAGCGGGTCAGCGTCGCCACCCGCTCCGTGTCCTGCTGCGCCTGCGCTGCGCTCAGCGCAGCCTCAAGCTTCTGCTTCGCTGCTTCGAGCGAAGCCAGACCCTCGGATGCGCCTACTTGCGCATCTACCAGCTGCGCCTGCGTCGCGAGAAGCTGCTGCAGCAAGGCTGCAGCGGCTTCCGGCTCGCCGGCGGCGAGGGCTTGCTCCAGCTTCTGCTGCTGGAGCTCGGCCTCGGAGGCCAGCTGATCCTCGCTGGCCTGATCCCCGGCGGCGGGGGGTCCTTCGCCGCCAGAACCGCCATCGCCCGGCTCAGCTGGCGATGCTTCCTCGGACAGCGCTGCGATCAGCGCGTCCGGGTTGTTCACGAGCGCCATCTGCGCGAGTGCGGCTTTGGTGTCGCCTTTGAGCAGCGCCTCCAGCATGCCTAGCTGGGCTTTCGCATCCTCCAGCTGCACAGCAATATCCGCGATGTCATTCAACTTCATAGCTGCTACAGCATCTTTCTTAGCAGCCTCTAGCTTCTCAATGTCTTGTTTCATCGTATCTATCTTGCCTTGCAACTGCTCAGGTGTCTCTAACGATGCAATCGTGCCAGGCTCCTTAATTTCAACCGTCACCTTAAGCGCATCTACAGCCTTTTGGGATAGGACAGATGAACTAGATGGGTTAGTTAAAGCTTCAGGATCTAACGCGTCGTCCATGCCGATCCAAGCAGCACCAGGTGCATCAGATTGATACACCATGCCCTGTCCAGATGTTGCCATCGTAGCAGTAGCTGCTTGAAAAGCTGCTGGGGTTAAGGCTTCCAGCTTTACTTTATAGGAACCAATAATAACCGTCCCCAAGCCTTCCTCTCCACCTGCGCCTTCTCCTTCTCCGGCATTCTCTGAATTCCCGTCTGTACCTGTGTTTCCAGTACTTCCGTCGCTTCCTGCCTGACCGTCACCGACAGTCCCACTACCGTCACCTGTGCTCGCACCGTCCTCCGTGCTTGGAACAACCAACTGTCCGGTGCTTCCTTTGCCATCCAGTGGCAGTGTTTGAATCACTTTTCCTTTGTTATAAAGCACGACCTTCAGCTGATCAATTTGACTAAATTTCAGTGTTAAATTACGAACAGACTTATTAATCTTAGTCTGTTTCCCAACACGTTTACCCGCTTTAGTAAAAATGGCGTAATCCGTTGCACCCAGCTTTTTGCTTACACTAATGCTGAAATCGCTAAGCAATTGCCCCACCGCTGGTTTTAACTTCCAAGTACCCACAGGTGCTTTGGGCTTCTCCGGTTTCATTGGCGACAAGCCATCATCGATATCACGATACGGCAGTATCCCTTCGCGAAGCGTACGATTCACAGCTCCGCCTGTTCCTAAATCGAGCTTGCCGAGCGCCATTTTATAAGCAATCTGTGCAGCCACAATCTGTTGATCCGCTTGCTCAACCGCATCCTTGTACAGCTGCAGCTCCTCTGCTTTCATTAAGCTTAGCTTGAGCTTTTGGTTCGCCTTCGCCAAATTTGCAAGGGCATTATCTCGATCACGCAGCGCTTGCGCATAGCCCTCTTCGGCTCCCTTCGCCTCTAAAAAGGATTGCCTAATATCCGCAATAACTGCGTTTCGACTTTCCACTTCTTGCAGCTGCGCCTTATTCTGTTCCATCGTCGCTAAAGGCAACGCATTCGTTAGGTCATCTAAATAACGCAGTCCATCAAATTCACCTTGCAGCAATGACTTGGGAATTGGAATGAACCCCAGTAGCATAAAAAAGCCCTGCCAATCCTCTTTCACTCGTCCAAGCGTTTCATCATAGCTCGCTTGAAACAGTTCCATATCCATTTCTTTCTCTTTGAATAACCCATCCATCACCCTCATGCGGGCCGGACCAAATTTACTGCTATATAAATTGCGAGTCGTGTTCAGCTTTTCATCCGCCAAACGCCGAGTTTCTGTATCTCTTGAGAGGCTTATGGTCGATTTTTGACCCATAGCGATGTAAGTAGGAAGCCTGTTTTGATTTAAATCCGCGTACTCAGGCTGGAAGGAGAGATCCACTCTATTTTCCAAATCAAGCTGAAGTAATTTACCTAGAGCCAACCGGCTAGACTTTGCCGTCAATTGCGCTTGTTTGTAATCGGACGCCGCTTTCTCAAGCGCTTTGTCCACCTTGTCTTGTTCAGCTGCATCGGACAGACCATATTTCCGCTTCGTCTTTACCGTATCTACCGCTTTTCTCGCTTCTTCATATTTCTTACGAGAACGCTCCTCCGCCACAGAGTCTTGATAGGCCGTTAAATAGCCCTTCTCGATGTCATATCGCGCTGTATTTGATTGCTGCCGCAATGTTTCTTGCGCGATAAACAACTGCGACCTCGCATCTGGCACCTTCGTACGCGTGCTTATATCCTGACTTAAATTATGAGGCTTGGCGAATAATCCGGAAGCTTTGGCTTCTTCATTGTTTACCGTATGCTGAGCTTGCTCTAGTTCAATCCGCTTCTTCAGAACATCCGTTCTGGCATCGCGAAGCTGGGTATTCTTTTTAAGCCCTTGATCAATAGCCTCCCGCATGGTCAAAGCCTTGACCCCAGCGGCTTCTGCATTCACGCTTACAGCCATAATTGAGGATGTTGCCAACAGGCAAGCCAGCCCTATTTTCACCATTTTTAAACCAATCAGGATAAACCCCTCCGCTCACGTACTTCTCTCTCTTTATAGTACAATATCTCTACGACTCTCGCATCCATTCTTTAGGGAAAAATAGCGAAAATAATCGAAGATAGGATTAGATTGCCGCTTATAACCTTTTCTAGTAGTATAAAAGAATGAGATAAGCGAAATTTGCCGAATATTGCACGGGAAATAATTTTTTAAGGAAGGGGCTGCTACAATGGGGAATCTAGTATGCGGCGGTGCGATGCTGCAATGCACGTTCGGTGCTGCACCTGGCTCATTAATGGTACTTCCTGCCAATATGGTTATGACCGCGATGCCTATCGCCAACATCATGGATAATAAGCCCATGGTAAATATTTTACCGTTTGGCATGTGCAACTCACCATCAAATCCTATGGTTGCAGCGGCAACAGCCGCAGCTCTTGGCGTATTGACACCAATGCCTTGCATCCCTGTCACAGCAGCACCTTGGGCACCCGGATCTCCCACTGTTCTTGTCGCCAACATGCCAGCTTTAAATAACAGTTCCAAATGTATGTGCAATTGGGGCGGCGTTATTTCCATACAGCAGCCTGGTCAGATGACGATTCAGGTACCATAGATAGTTAAGATCCAAGCCGGGCGCAACTACGATGTTTTCATAACACGATTTTTGCGAACGTGCCCCTGCTCCAATCGACAGTCTCATTATGGCCACTATCCCGTTGGCTCAGGAGATGAATCGACGCTTTCGGAACTGAGCGAAGGGGATAGTTGTGAGAGAGCTTTCTCACAAGAAACCATGAGATATGCCTAGGATGCTGGAGCAACCGGGCACTTGCTAGAGACACTAATGAAATAAGGAGTGAGCGTATTGGAGCCGATCAAAACGATTGAAAAAGTGCTGAAGCCTATCGTAGCACCTTTCATCGGACATATCATGAAAGCCATCTTAACCGTTGGAAGGCTGCCTAAGTTAGCGATTATTAAATTTCAACAAATGATGCGAGTGATGCTCCAAACTCGTGAATCCTCTCTGAAAAACTACGTATTGATCGGCTCCTACTACATCTCCAAGAGACTGCTTATTTTCATCGTATTGTTCATTCTAGTTCTCATTTTCTTCATATTCATTCGCCCACCTAAGATCGTGAATAAATGGTTGAACCGTGTACCTGTGCTTCAGGAAAACACTCCTAAGCTCACAACTTTTTCTGGGAATGGCAAAATTGTCGATCCCAAAAAAGAAGCACGCTACGTAGGTGATCTGGTGGATGGTCTTTATTCAGGAAAAGGTAAACTGTATCATGCCAATGGCCTTCTCGCGTATGAGGGGGATTATGAAAAAGGTCTGAAATCCGGAAATGGCACGCTCTATGATGAGCAAGGGCATCTCCTGTACAAAGGAGCTTTTACCGCTGATGCCTATAACGGTGCGGGTACGCTATATAATGAGAAACAGAAAGTCGTGTACATCGGTGAGTTTCAAAACGGGGTATTCGGCGGTGCCGGCAAATTATTTGCTCCGAGCGGTGATTTGCTCTATGAAGGAGGCTTCAACGGGGGCATGTACAATGGGGCAGGAAAGCTTTTCTCCTCCGGAGGCATTGCTCAATACGAAGGTGAATTCTCGGCTAGTCTATATAACGGGGCTGGTAAGTTGTATGATGCGAAAGGCATTCTCCTTTACGAAGGCGGCTTTAAAAATGGCAGCTATTCGGGAGATGGCACGGAGTTCTACCCTAGCGGCATGATGAAATATAAAGGCCAGTTCCTTGTAGGCCAGTATGGCGGAGAAGGTGTGGCTTTTGATGAAAAAGGCGTACCGCGCCTCAAGGGCGCGTTCCAGAGCGGCGCCTTAACCGGCGCCGGGGAAGCATATGACGAGTTAGGCAAACTCGTCTATAAAGGCGATTTCAAGGCTGGCGTCTATGACGGCCTTGGCACGTTGTTTGACGCAGACGGCGCGCCGCTGCTGCGTAGCTTCTGGGCAGGCGGCGCGATCAGCCTGCCGAACTTCATCGGTTTGTCCAGCAAGAAAGTCGAAGACTTGCTGGGCAAACCGGCGGAAGTGACGCTGCAGGATGACAGCGTCATGCTCGCGGGCCAGGAGGCGGCTGTCGCAGACGCCTCCGGTGTGGAGCCGGCCGCTGACGGCGCCGGCGGGGATGTTGTGCCAGCCGCAGGTGCTGGCACGAATGCGGGCGCAGCAGCGCCAGTCGGCGTGAAGCTGCTGCTGAGCTACCCGGCCTACCAGCTGTCGCTGCTGGTAGAGCCGTCGAAGACGAACCCGAAGGAAGCGGTCGTGACATCGCTTAGCATTTGGGGCTCGAAGCCATTGGCGTTGCTGCAACCAGCCATCGAGACCTTCAAAAAGCTGACTGAGCCAAACGATGCTGGCTACAGTGTGATGGAGCTGGAGGTCGGCGCCGGTGCTGGCGCCTATAAGAATAGTTACTTTAAAGGTGATTATCTATTTACACTCACCCACTTCAATGCAACGAAAGAAGCTCACCTGCTGCAGGTGAGCTCCACAAAGTAAGACTTGTAGCGAACGACTCGCTGCCAACACACTAAGGGCTGTCCCAGAAGTAAGTTAGTGAGAGAACGAGGCAGATATATACGTGTGAAAAGTAAATAAGTGAAAGAAAAAGGAGCTTAGCGGATTGATACATGGTACCTGCTAAGTTCCTTTTTAGTTTCCGCTTCTCGGAAGACCACGCAAGATAAGGTGATGGCATCGTCCTATCTTGCGTGTTTTCTCATTTTTACTAGAAATAAAGTGATGGTTGCATATCGTTATTGTTCAGCTGGTCGTCCATTAGCACGGATTAGCGTTTTCCCGTAACGTTATTTAAAGTAGTTAAGTCATACCTCATCCTTGCCTATTTCGCTAGCGAACATCGCAATGTCTTCCTTGCTTAAAGGCGTAACAAGCGCAAGTTCCTTCTCCTGTGCGGTTACAAGCTGCTCTCGAGCCTCCTGTGTGCGACCGAGTTTATGGAGCGTTTGTGCATAAAAATAATAGGACTCCGCGTGCTTAGGCGTTTTCGCCATCACTTTCGTATACATCTCTTCCGCTTCTTCTAGACGCCCCAGCATATAGTAGTTCTGCGCTAAGTTATCCATAATGGTCAGATCACTGTCATTATACGCATAGGCCTCGAGATTATAGGTAAGCGCTTCTTCTACGTTGCCAAGCAAAATCTGAAAATAACCATAATTCCCATAAACCAGCGTATTTTTAACCTCTTGTGATAGCCCCTGCAAAATCTGGAGAGCCTCGTCCCTTTTATTCTGAAGCCAGTATACCGTTGCGATATTGAGCCTCGCTTGAATACGGATATCCGTTGCTTTCGTCATTTGCAGGACCTCTTCGAACATTTGTTGAGCCTTGGTGAGATCACCTGTCTTCATTAACAAGTAACCGTATCCAATCTGATGTTTCGGTAGAAATGCTTTAGAGAGATAGGCTTTTTCCATCCAAATCAAGGCTTGTTCACGATCACCCTTCATATAAGCAAGATTACCTCGCTGTGCATAAAAAGCAGATCGATTCACATAAACAAAATAACCGAGGATGACTACGATCGCAGCTACCCCCACTAGCCAATTAACCCGAAACGCCATGACAATCACGATTAGCACTGCGATTAGTTTAAGAACACTTTTTAGGATAGGCGGCATGTCTACTATTCTCCTTTATAAAACGCTAGTAAGTTGTAAACATTGTATCAAAAAAGTAGACACTTCTCCTACTCCAAAAAAAAGACCGACATTCCACCTGCTAATCAGATGGCTTCGGTCTCTTGTAAATCCTATGGCAGTGCTAGTTTCCCCATAATTGTCGGTCTCTCCGCCCCTGTTGCCGCAGGGATATTGTTCGGTTCACCTTGGATGAAGGCATTGCCTAGCAAGGCAAATAACATCGCTTCCTTCGCATCTGCAGATATGCCGAGCTCGTCTGAGGTAAGAATGGTTTGGTTAGGGAGCAGCTCACCTAACATGTTAAGCAGTGTGCGATTATGTGCCCCGCCTCCGCTGATAATAACTTCCGCAATGTCACTCTGTGGAAAAATAAAATCCTGATATCCGCGAGCGATACTATATGCGGTAAAAGCTGTCGCGGTCGCAACGATATCTTCGTGCGGAAGCCCTCGCTCCAATGCGGATGCGAGCCATGCAGCCGCATACCCTTTTCCGAAAAGTTCGCGTCCTGTCGTTTTGGGAGGCGGTTCTTGGAAGTACGGATGTGCAAGCATGCTCTCAAGCAGCTCCTTGTCTACCTTGCCTTCTGCCGCCCAATCGCCATTGGCATCGTACGACTTTCTTCCCTCGGACAACTCGTATACGACTTGATCCATAATCATGTTACCTGGTCCTGTATCAAAAGCGCTAATCCCGCTGGCACCAGCAGGGATGGCTGTGCAATTCCCAATTCCGCCAATATTCTGAAGGATGCGCCCTTTATTTGCGTCTTTGAAAAGGAGATAATCACCGTAAGGAACAAGTGGCGCACCTTGTCCGCCAACCGCCATATCCGCTGTCCTGAAATCACCGACAACAGGTCTGCCTGTTTGTTTGGCAATGACGGAAAGATCTCCGATTTGCAGCGTTGATTTGGGTAGAAAAGGGTCTGTCTCATCCGCAATCGGAATATGCCAGATCGTCTGTCCATGTGAAGAGATAAGGTCAATATCCGCCATGCTCATGTTAGCTGCAGCTGCCGTATGGAGGACAGCATCTGCGAAGCGTTGGCCGATGGCAAAGTTCATACCGCACACTTGTGCAACATCGGAATGCTCGATTGTGCATAACAGCTTAAGCTTTTCTCTCATCTCGTCTTCAAAAGGAAAACTTTCAAAGTGAAGCAGCTTGATGTTCGTATCCGCGCCTCGCCCCTCTATGTGGACAATGGCCACATCGATCCCATCCAGAGATGTACCCGACATGAGCCCTGCAATGGTAAGTGAAGTTTGATTCAGAAGTGTTCGAAGCAAAACAATTCATCTCCTTTGGTTATGGGTTACTCGATTTCAGAAAGTATGAGATTGTGCAGCCTTGGCCGCATCCGCAAGATATGTTCTGTTCGTCCGAAATGAACCCGATTAGTGAGCAAAATGATTTGCAAATCCTGCTTAGGATCGAACAATAGACTGGTCCCAGTAAACCCTGTATGCCCGAAGGAATACTCGGATACGTAGTCTCCGCCGAACCAGAAGCTGCTCTGATGATTCAACATCCAGCCGAGCCCACGGTGCTCTTGGTTATAAGGGGTAAAGTTGCGCGTCATCAGCTCGATCGCGGCTCTCGACACGATTCGTCGCCCCTTAAAGATGCCTTGCTGTCGTATCATTTTCGCGTAATTGGTTAGGTCGTGGACTGTTGAGAATAACCCCGCGTGACCACTTACACCACCCATTAGTTCCGCCTTTTCATCATGAACAATACCTGATTTGTAGGCTTGACGTTGTTCGGAATACTCGGTAATCGCATAACGCGTATCATCGAAGATCGGACAAAAACCTGTTTCCAACATCTCGAGCGGTTCATAAAGTTCCCGTTTGAGATAGGTATCGAACGCTTCACCTGTCACGGATTCAACGATGAGATAGAGCAATATCATCCCAATATCACTATACACAACTCTAGTCCCTGGTGGATATAGTGGCCGTTCGTTTAAGATGATGTCCACCAGCTCATCCCTCGACAGATGCATCATCCCTCGAATACCCGGAATATCTGCCCTAAGCCCTGAGGAATGTGTAAGCAGATGCATGATCCGGATCGGTTCTTCCTGAAGGGGCTGAAATTCAGGCAAGAAGAGCCCTATCGGATCCCCTAAGGATAGCTTCCCTTGATCCATCAACTGAAGTACCGCCGGCAACGTTGCAACTACTTTGGTCAGTGAAGCCAAGTCAAACACCGTGTCGCTTCTCATTGGCGCTGCTTCGGGATAAACAACGCGACTGCCGTAGGCTTCCTTGAGCACTTCGTTACCTTTATGAATAATAGAGAGAACCGCACCGGGGATATGCCCGGCAGCAATTTCTTGTTCGATGAAAAAGCTTATTTTGCCGATATCTACATGGGACACGATACTGAGCTCCCTCCATTTGAAATTCCTCAATCTCAAACCAAACTTAATTGTGCGCCTTCCCATCTCCACCCAGCAGGATAGTCTGCCCCAAGTGTAACAGGCAACCGGCCTTGCGGTGTCAATTTACCGAGCAGAGCTCGTGCCGTACTTTGCAGCGCTAATGGGCGGCTTTCGTAAGCTGCGACGAACGTGGATACGTCCGGGAACTCCAGCAGATCATATGGCACGCGCAGTGCGACGACGACTAGCGGCTTGCCGAGCCCTTGCAGTTCGCGCACCAGCGCGACCTGGGAAGGATGGAATCGGGCGTTGTACGTCCCGATGACGATCTGCTCCGCAGCCGCCGCTTCTGCAAGCACATTTGCGCGGCGCTCGTTCACTTCCGCTAGTGGGAGCACGCGGTCGATCACGTCCAAGCCGTGCTCAGCCAGCGCGGCTCCCAAGCTTGCGACGCCTGCGTACGCTTCGTCGACACCCGACGAAACGGCTGCGGCCACGGTGATCGCCAGCGTCCGCACACGCGGCAGCGGAAGCTGCTGCTGCTCGTCCTTGACGAGCGTGATGCTCGCTTCGCTGAGTCGCTGTGCGACTTCGCAATGCGGCGCGGTTCCGACTTCTTGCGCAGCCGTTGCACGAGGCTGCTCCGCGATGACCCCGCGGCGCGCTTTCAGCGCAAGCAGGCGGTGGACGGAAGCGTCGATCTGAGCTTCAGCGATACGCCCTTCATGCACCGCTTGCTCGATCGCCGCAATCGCGCCGACCTGAAGATCACGTCTGTGGCTGATCAAGACGAGATCCGCCCCTGCTTCTACCGCCATCACAGCGGCGGCAACCGTACCATAATGCACAGAAATCGCGTGCATCTCCATGCAATCGGTCATGATGACACCGTCATAACCAAGTTCTTCTCTAAGCAGACCGGTTAACACCGTCTTAGATAGTGTAACAGGCAGCTTGTTTTGTTCTAAAGCTGGGAAATAAATATGCGAAGACATTATCGCATCGACACCGTTTTGAATAGCTTCTTTGAACGGTACAAGCTCTACAGTCCGAATTCGCTCTTCACCGTGTGTAATGGTCGGCAAATCGAGATGTGAGTCTACATTGGTGTCCCCATGACCCGGAAAATGCTTAGCGGTTGCTACAACGTTCGCTTCTTGAAAGCCTCGTACAGCCTGACTCCCGTACTGAGCAACTAGCTGTGGCGACTCACCGAACGACCGCACGCCAATGACCGGATTATCTGGATTGTTGTTGACATCCAAGTCCGGTGCAAAGTTTAGATTGATTCCGAGCGTGCGAAGCTCTTTACCCGAAATAAGGGCTGCTTCATAAGCACCCTCTGGACCTGCATCCCCAGCAGCCAATGCCATAGACCCTGGCATAAGGGCAACCCCTTCGGTAATACGAGCCACCATGCCTCCCTCTTGATCGATAGAAATCCATAGCGGCAGCGTACCATTTCGCTCTGCAATTGCCTGTAGCCTGCCAGATAGCTCAGCAACCTGCTTGGTATTCTCAACATTGCGGGCAAAATAAATAACACCGCCGATGCGTTGTTCTGCAATTAGTGCTTCCAGCGATTCAGACGCTTCTGTGCCTTCGAATCCACATAGAAGCATTTGTCCGATTTTCTCTTGTAGCGACATCTTCTGAATTTCTCTCATAGTTGACTCCTTCTCTCGTCGCATTTAGTTCTAGATACGGTTTAGTGCCATCAGCGCAGCGCCGCTAGCTGCATCACTCTTAGGCGTGATACATGTCATAGCCGGATAATGTGCTTTGAGCAAATCCATAAACGCTGACTGTACAAAGCTGTTCTTCAATAAGACACTCCCAGCCATGGCAAGACTGCCTTCCTGCATCGATAATTTCTCAACTAAAGGAACAACTAGTTCGAACAACGAACGGGCGCTTTTCTCGACAATCTTCCATGCCGCTCCGTCCCCAAGCTCGCAAGCTTCAGTTAGAATAGGTGCAAGAGCAGCGATATCCTGTTTATTCGTCTGTTTATCGTAAACAAATCGGATGATATCCTGAATGGATGTCATACCTAATTGCTCATACACCTTACTCGCAATTACAGTCTCTGGCAAGCGACCATCATGCGCCCTTACTACCGCAGACAATAGATCTCGTCCGATACTGTAGCCACTGCCTTCATCATCGATGAGATAGCCGAAACCACCCGTGCGATGCGTTTCACCTAACTCGTTTTTGCCATAACAAATCGACCCCGTACCCGCAATCAAAATCATGCCAATTTCGCTTTGATGTGCGCCGCTAAGTGCCGTCTGTTGGTCACCGGTTATGAATAGACCACCTTCGTAGCCACATGCCCTTACACTGGCTTCCAGACGAGTTATGACGGTCGGATTGCTGACGCCAGCTGCACCAATACACACTTGGGCGCAATGCGAAAGTCCACCACATACATCCGCAATTGTACGAAAGATCTCCTCCAGACTTGCCGCAACACTCGCCTCGTCCTGTCCATTATAATTAATGGCACCTGATGTAAAGGTATGTACAACATGCCCCTTCTCATCAACGATCTTAACTGCGGTTTTCGTACCACCGCCATCAAGACCCACTGCAAAATTCTTCATCTCACTCGTCACCTCGATGTCTTCTAGAATCTAATACAGATGATATGACTGCTTTCTCCGAGCAAATTCACGGCTCTCCTCGCGGAATTGTTCCAACATCGCCGGAATATCAATCTGCGCCTCGCGATAGTGACTACCTCCGCCAAGCAAATCAATAAATGGTCTTGAGCCCTCTTTAAAAGGCGGCAAAAATGAAAATTGCTCATAATTGTTCTTGATCGTATACATTAACGTAACGCCTATATCGATTGGACGTACTGCGCGATTGTCTAGGACATGAATTTGCACGCCTGCGCATTGTTCCCCCTGAAACTTGGAAAATGACGGCTTAAAATAAACAGGACGGAACACGACACCTGGCAATTTCTTCGCATTCATTTCATCGGCTAACTTGTATGCATCAATGAACGGAGCACCTATGATCTCAAACGGGGCCGTCGTTCCTCTGCCTTCCGATAAATTCGTTCCTTCAATAATACAAGTACCGGGATACAGTACCACGGTCTCAAATCGAGGAATACCGATGGAAGGCATGATCCATGGACGTCCTGTATCTGAGAATAGCATGTTTCGTTCCCAACCTTCACAACGAACAACATGCAGCTTTCCGTTCAATTTCCTTTCATCGTTTGCCATCAAAGCTACTTCACCTGGCGTCAGTCCATACCGAACACTGAGCGGGTAGTTGCCAACAAAGGATTCGAAGCCGCTTTTGAGCACATTGCCTTCTACCGTTACGCCGTCCAGCGGATTGATGCGGTCTAGAATGACAAATTCTTTACCAGCTTGCGCACAATCTTCCAAAGCATAAAGCATCGTATAAATGAACGTATAATAGCGAGTCCCTACATCTTGAATATCGTAGACGATAATGTCGACCTCATCCAACATTTCTTGTGTCAGACGTTTGGAATCTTTCCGATACAAACTATAGACAGGAACACCTGTCATCGGGTCTACATACGTATCAACCAGCGCACCTGCAGCTAAATCACCACGAACACCATGTTCAGGCGAAAACAGGGCCACTAAGTTGAACTTCTCATGAAAAATTTGGATCGTCGATACAAAATCTTTATTTAATCCGGTCGGTGCTGTAATTAGTCCTACCCGTTTACCTGCGAACAAATGAGCATACTTCTCTATACAATCGATACCATTTAAAATCATTGCTGCCTCCGCCTCCCGATTGTAAAATGACTGCAACAAGCTCCGCGTCTCGTTACAGTCATTTGTAGGTGTTTGGTGTTCTTAGAGATTTTATAATTCTGATTGACGAAGACGCATCGTCTCTTCTGGAATCATAAAGGTTTCTGCATATTGTTTTCTAGCTTCGATACCGCGAACGCGGGCCAAATGCTTATAATATTCTAAATACGGGAAGGACTTACTGCCCGTCACGAACCAATGTGTGGACACAGCTTTCACCCATAGATCATACGCTTCTTGAGAGAAGTCGACATACACATAAGGGCGGTAATCGACGGCATCTTCCCAGTTCTCAGCATAATACAATTTGCTCGCAAAATGATTAGGCAGTTCTCGCTCGAATGAAGCTAGGCCTGCATAGAATCGCGCATCATTGACAATGCGATGAGTCGTCATATGGTCTTTGTGCATACTGTTTTTGAAATGGGTAATAATGATATTCGGTTTCACCTGACGAATCACATCACATACTCTATAGCGCATGTCATCATTATCCTGCAATTCGCCATCAGGAATATCGAATACAATGGCTTCTCCGCCAAGCATTTTGGCAAATTCATTAGCCTCATTAACCTTCTGCTCGCGGTACTCCGACATGATTCTGCCTGCAGGTACACCTCGCTCACCAGCCGTCAACGCCAACGTTACTACACGATCGCCTTTCAGTGCGTGACTAGCTAATACGCCGCCTGCTGTGAGCTCCATATCCCCCACATGCCCGCCAATTCCCAGTATTGTGATCTTCTCGCTCATAGCTCGAACTCCCTTCTCATAACAGCAAATTGTTTAACGGTATAAAATCCAGCACGCTCATAAATACGAATCGCGGGATTCGAGATGCCTGTAAAGAGTGACATGTAGTCAGTTCCAATAGACTGAAACGCTTCACACAGCTTGAAAAAAAGAAGGCTCCCCAAACCATGGCCCTCATGGTCAGGAAGCACACCGATGCCGGCAAAATAACCTCGTCCGTTCGATTGACGAATAACTGGGCCTGCGAAACCAATGGTTTTACCTTGATACGCTGCAATGACGACTGGCACGCCAGTACGTACAGAAGCACCGATCTCCTTTGTCCACAGCGGATTCCCAAAGCCCTCCAGCATGTCTTCTACGCCTGCGTGCTTACCCGGGTCAAACCTTGCGATGGTGTACCCTTGGGCGCTCGCTTTCGCTTCTTTCACGTTGATTTCATCCGGTATCGAGAACCCTGACAAATGAAGATACATCGCACATTGCTTGGCACGTTCCACGTACCCACGCTTCAGTAAAAACGTATACAACTTACTATCCAATGGAACACCCGGGGCATTATTATGCTCATGCTTATCTGTTCCCGGGATATACCATGGTAATACCATCGGATTAAAAAAGAGGATGTCGGCTTGCTTTTTACCTAACTGTTTAAAGCGATCTTCCAAAGCAGTTAATAGCATGAAATAACGGTCGTCCGTTTCATAGCCACTGGCTAACACGATACATGTAAGGTAGCCAGCAACTTCGCCCAAGGGGAGATCATCCCCCGTACATCCACAGGCAAAGCCGATAACCTTATCATCCGCTAATAGAAGGAATGTATTTTCCTTATCAAAGTACCGATTGCTTAGGAAAATATCATCCAAGCTTTGTTCCGTAAGTTCCTTATAGCCATCCTTCACCGCGGCATCATTCCATAACGCGATAACGGCTTGCCGATAGGAATCATCCCAAGTTATCAGCATGCTGCAGCTGCCTCCTTTTGACCCAAATCTAGCCCTTCACCGCACCTACCGTAACACCTTCCAAGAAGTATCTTTGTAGGCTAAAGAATAGAACAAACATAGGTAGTGCAGAGATTGTTGCCCCTGCCATCATTGGCGCAATCATGGTTGTATTCGCAAATCGGAAGCTCTTGAGGCCGACTTGGATGGTTTGCATCTCCATGGAATTGGTCACAAGCAACGGCCAGAAGAACGTATTCCAGCTTTCCATAAACGTCAGAATCGCCATAACGGCCATAACGGTTTTGGACAAAGGCAGAATAATTTTTCCGTAAATTTGGAACTGGTTGCAGCCTTCAATCTTGGCGCACTCCAGAATTTCATTCGGGATGCTGCCCATAAATTGTTTAGCCAGAAAAATATTAAACACGGTAACTAAACTCGGCAAAATCAAGGCGCTGTACGTATTTTGCAATTCAAATACGTTGACCATCAAAATGTATAACGGCACAAGCGTCACTTGCGTTGGAATCATCATAGAACCAAGCAGCAAAGCAAATAGAAAGCCTCTGCCTTTAAATTGAATTTTGGAGAAAGCGTAGCCCGCCATACTCGCAAAAAGAACGTTCGAAATCATTACGGTGACTGCAACAATCAGCGAGTTGAGCAGCCAACGAACGGAATGCTCGTTAAAATTAAAAAAGTATTTATACGAATCTAGCGTAAACTTTTTAGGAATGATTGAATACTCAATCTCTCCGACCGCTACTGGATCACTGAGCGATGAAATGAACATGAAGTAAATCGGAAATATCGTTGCCAAAGCAAATAGGATAAGGGCGATAAAAATGATCGCATTTCGAATCTTTTTCACTTTGGGCTTGCCTGCGTGAGCGCTATATAATGCCATTTATTATCCTCCCTCTCCTAATACTCGACGTCTTTACCTGCGTATTTAAACTGAATAAATGCAATAACACCAATAACGACTGCCAGTAGCAGTGATTGTGCTGCTGCTTTACCAAAATCGAATATCGTGAACGCATTATCAAAAATGAGCAAACCAACCATCGTCGTTGCATGGTTCGGTCCTCCGCCCGTCATCAGGAAGGCATTCTGGAAGACTTGGAATGAACCGATGACGCCAGTCACTAATAGGAACAGTGTAGCTGGACGCAGACAAGGGACAACGATGTGTCTCAGTTTTAAGAAGAAACCTGCTCCATCGAGCTCTGCTGCTTCGTAATACGTTTCGTCAATACCTAGCAAGCCAGCTAAGTATATGATAATGCTTGTGCCGTGGCTGGATAGCCAAGACATAAGAACCAATGAGAACATGGCTGTTGCGCTTTGGCCAAGCCAGTTCTGATTGTCAAAACCAAAAAGGGCGATGAGTTGATTCATAATCCCGCCATCCATCGGATCGAAAATCCAGAGCCAAACGACAGCCAAGGCAACGCCGGAAGCGACCATCGGTAAATAATAGATACCCTTGAAGAAAGATTGCGTTTTCTTTTTCAACGGCAAAATCAAAATAGCAAGCACGAAAGAAAGAAACAAGTTGACAGGCACCGTCAACACGGTATATACAACCGTATTCTTCATCGCTTTCCAAAACAATGGATCCGTCAATGAATTCACGTAATTGTCGAAGCCAATGTAGGTCGAGCCGAGCGGCTTGTATTTCTGCATACTAATAATGAAAGCACTAACGACTGGGTACGCATGAAACAAGGCAAACACGATTAATGAGACAGCTACGAAGGCATAGCCCCACATGGCATCTCCACCTTGAAACTTCTTTCTTTTGATCGGTTTTGCGATATTATTCATACTTGTCACCCCCCTTTCAGAAACTCCGCTTAAAATAGTTCGGATAGCCGCGCAGCTGTTGCTGCACGCCTATCCGAAGATATCGCTATACGATTAGTCTTTTGCAATTCCATTTTCGCCAAATTCTTTGATCGCTGCTGCTTTTACAGCATCGTACATCGCTTGAGGTGTAACTTCACCTGCAAGTAGACCTTGGAATTTAGGAACGATTACTTCTGTTTCCAACTTAATTGCTTTTGCAGCCAAATCTGTCGGGATATCCGTACGGTTTGGCGTTGCATTTTTAAGCATGTTATCTACAGCTGCAACGTTGTCAGGGTTTCTGTCAATTTTCATGCTCTCAGCTGCTTTTTTACCGCTTTTCGTAATATGCGCAGCGAATAGATCGTTATTCGTTGCTGCTGCAACATTGCCGCTTGCCAAGAAGTAAGCCGCTTTTACAATGTTAGCTTTGTGCTCAGCCGTCGGCTCTTTTTTGCCGCGGAATGTCATGTAACCATCAACAACTGTGTTCGCGGAAGCTTTTGCACCTTGGAACGTTGGAGCAGGCAATACGATGTAGTCAACTGGCAAGCTGTCTTTGACAGCACTTGCATCATTCGCTTTAAGCTTTGCATTGTTTGCTTTTGCAGAGTTCTCGAATACAGCAAGTCCTTTACCTGTAATCATCGTTTGACCTGTCAAGAACATGCTCCAGCGTTTACCTGCGTCTACGGAGCTAAGCTCTTTCGGCATGGAACCGTCATCGATCAGTTGACGAAGATCTTTTAGCAAGCCCAGGTAGTTTTTGCTTGTGTACGCATATTTCATATCTGATGTGAATGCGTAAGGCATACCTGCGTTTTTCGCCATAATGCCCAAGTAGTCAACTGCCGCAACGCCTTTTACTGCGAAAGTGAAGCCATAACGTGTTTTACCGTTTTCAGTCACTACGCCTTTTTTGATTGCTTCACGGAATTGGTCGTAAGTCCAGCCGCTAGTCTGTACTTTTTTCCAATCGATGCCCGCCTTCTCCAAGAACTCTTTGTTACCGCCTAGTGCATGAACTTCCATATAAGCCGGGAAGCCGTAAAGACCTTTGCCGCTCTTCATGTAATCCAATGCTGTTTTATCGTAATCGCCTGTCATCTCAGCTGTAGCGACATCCGAAATGTCCATCGCCAAGCCTTGCTCGATATATTTAGGAATCGTACCGGATCCACCGAAAGCGATATCTGGAGGGCTTCCAGCATTCACTTGCGTATCTAGCTTCTGCTTCATATCTTCCCAGCTAGCTGGTTCAATTTTCAACGTTAGATTTGGATACAAAGCTGTGAAATCCTTAGATAATTGTTCAAATGTCTTTTGGTAGTTCGGTGAAACCGGTGGAAGTAGTGCAGTAATCGTGTCTTTCGCAGTGCTAGCCGTAGCTGCAGGAGCATTCGTACCTGCTGGCGTAGTTGTTTCTTTTGTACCAGAAGTACCACCACAAGCAGTTAGAGCCATTGTTAAAGCTACGACAGAAGCTAAAATGGGCATTTTTCTTTTCATGAAAAACAAACCTCCTAGGATAGGGATCCTTGAGTAAGCTCAAGTCTCTCCTCACTTGTTTTAAATGCTTAAACAACTTTTACAAAGGTACGTATGGCTCTCTTCAAACTACCCTCACACTGTTCTAATCCTTCTTCCGCTTCCTTCACATCCATGCCGGTTTTAATCATCATAATGGCAAGTTTACAGTTCATGGATGCTTTCTCGAGGTGGGCAATCGCTGTGGATTCATCCACCCCAGTCGCTATTCGAATAATCCGAATGGAGCGATCGTACAACTTGATGTTACTAGCCTTCATGTCAACCATGAGATTATTATACGTCTTTCCAAGCTTCACCATTGTTCCAGTTGTCAGCATGTTAAGAACCAGCTTCTGTGCTGTACCCGCCTTCAGACGAGTAGATCCCATAATGACTTCCGGCCCAACCACTGGCGCGATGCATACATCCGTAACAGCTACCAATTTGGAATTCTTGTTATTTACGACACCAATCGTTGCTGCACCAATTTCTTGTGCTTTCTTCAAGCAAGCAATAACGAATTGTGCACTTCCGCTGGCCGTAATCCCAATTACCGCATCTTTGGCTGTCACTCCGCATCGTTCAATGAGGGCGACCCCCTCCTCAGCGTTGTCTTCAAAACCTTCCACTGCCGTTCGCAATGCCCCGTCGCCACCGGCGATATGACCTTGCACCATCAGTGGATCAATGCCAAAGGTGGGAGGACATTCAGATGCATCAAGCACACCGAGTCTGCCAGAAGAACCAGCTCCTACGTAGAACATCCTGCCACCGTTTTTGAGAACTTGATGCAGTATATCAACCGCTTTCATGATCTGCGGTATTTCGGCTCCGACTGCTGTTGGAACCAAGGCATCCTGTTCATTCATCATCCGAAGCATTTGCTCTGTTGAACATTCGTCAATTGTCTGTGTCTTATCATTAATCTCTTCCGTAGTTAAACCCGATAGATACTCATCCATAGCTGTCCTCCTGCCTGCTGTACTCTTTACAAAGTCTTTACTCGTCTAATACTAACGAAAAATTTCATAATGGTCAATAGTTTTTGAAATTTTATTTTATTATAAAATAAATAATTGATTTTTTATTTCTAAATTTCAACAAAAAAGACGACGCCTGTAAGGACGTCGTTAGTTTGTACGGTTGGCCTATTTTCTATGCTTGCTGCTGGCAATAATGTCGTGTGTTTTGGCTAAATATTTCTTCACATGCTTATATTCACTGCTCGCTACCCCTGCAAATAGGATATCAATCACCGTTAGCATCGCGATGCGCGAACCCATGGCTCCGCTACGAATCGTCACTTCTGGTGTCGAGATGCTCAGTACGATATTAGCGTTATCTGCCAAGGCACTTTTATTGTATTTGGTAATGGCAATGATGGTCGCACCATTCTTCTTAGCAATTTCCAAGGTATCGAGGATTTCCATTGTGCTCCCCGAATTCGAAATAAAGATAGCAACGTCGCTTTTTCCAAGCAGCGTGGCTGCTGTAAGTTGGCTATGTCCATCCGTGTAGGTATGGCACATCTTATTAATGCGGGAGAATTTCTGCTCCGCATCCATTCCTACCAGCCCCGAAGCGCCAATCCCGAAGAAAACGATCCGGTTGCAATCCACTAGTACTTTTACCGCGCGGGCAATTTCATTGCGATCAATGACACTAAGAGTATCAACAATCGATTTGCTATTATTGTGCGAAATGTTGGAGATAATCGTCGAGAGGTCATCGCCAGGTTGAATATCTGTGTATTGATCCTTCTGCTCCTCATCCATCGAGCCTAAAGAAGCAGAAATGCTCACGATGAAGTTACGATAGCCTTTATAACCCATCGTTTTGCAAAAACGTAGAACAGATGCATCGCTCGTTTTTGTCGCCTGCGCGAGACTCTTAATCGAGAGATGTGGAATCTCGTCCACATTATCTAAAATATAATCAGCGACTAGCTTCTCCACCGGCGTGAGACTATCTTTCATATCGCGAATTTTAATTAAAATATTATCGTTTATTGACATATAGGTTCCCTACTCACCATAGTTTATCCGACTGAAATCACCTTCATCATACGTATTATTAGGCAAAAAAACAAGATCCTCCTACAATAAATTTGTAAAATTTAGTGTTATTCATAAAATTTAATTTCATAAAAAGTTAATTATATTGAAATTATTTTACAGTTTGTTATTGGAGCAATTCTTGGCGCGCTGCTTTACTAGAAGCGAGATTTCACGGCTTGGAAATCAGGGCAGAATGAGGCTAACATTTACATAAATTACTAAGCCATCCGAGTGAATTTTTTAGGTGAACTAACTGGGGTTTATGTAGTTAATTTTACCGAAATCGCTAGTTTATGGGGGGGGGGAATAACTGGATTTTGGAGACTGTCGATTAATGAATTGAGACTTAATAAATATGCAACTTAGTGAATTCATATATAAATTGACGTTTTAGAGGAGGTTGTCTCTCCTTACAAAGGTACGCTCACATGCGATTTCAAATAAAGGTGTGCCATAACGTTATTTTGCGAACGAGATTCATCTCTATGTCATGGGAGCGATAAGTTATCTCGAGTTGCAAAAGTTCCCGTTTCTCTAAATTTTAAATGATGCATATGATTATTCAGGATAAACAGTTAATCGACAGTCTCTTTTTGCAGTTAATTTGACGCGGTTCTTCTCCTTTATCTACGTTTTCTATTTCCAAATAGCCAACTTTAGAGCATCCGCCTAGATTGTGCATATACTGCTCGTAAAAGGAGGCGTATTGTATGCATGATCCCCATTTTCATTATCTCCAACATTGTAATCCAATCCCTGCTTACGCTGGAAAGACCTATAGATATGATTATGTTGACGGCAATGTCTTCATCATTCATTTCTTCGACGCCACTCATCGACATGATGAAGGGATTGCTGGGCAACATAAAGGACTTAAAGGGTACTATCAATTCAACTACGTTGAGATTTCCCCTTGTATTTACTTCTTGTATTGGTTGGAAGAGGTCTACACAGTTAGTCAAATTATTGACCTAAATCGAATGCTTGTCTACACCCACTATACTCATGATAAAAATGGCGATCGAAAAAGCTTTTTTCATTATGGTACAATAACCCAACTATGTTGAGGACTAAAATTTCTATTAGCACAGCTACATCCTGTTTAGATTTAGGAAGGTTCAATCGAACCTTCCTTTTTTAAGGATGTGATTTACTTTGTCGCGACGTGAATGTTCCTAACATATTCGCATTGTTAACATGTTTCTATATCGAGAAGTTGTAAAAGTACCCTACCGAGAGACTTTTAAAAAGTGTCTTCTTGATAGGGTACTTTTTATTTTTTGGCGGTTTTTTTATGTAAACCGAAAAATTCAACCAAAACCTGACTAAATTCACCTTATAATTTGGACTTCCAGTTCATTACTTATGAATTGTAGTGCACTTTAAATTTGTGAAGGAGGATGTCGATGGGAAAAATGGCATGGGTGGGCTGGAGGAAAAAGCTAGCCGCCAAATGGTTAGGAGTGACTGTCGCCGCGGGAATAAGCATCGTATGGGGCGCTGTGGCCGCAAGTGCAGCAATTGCTGATGTAGAGGTACATCCTAGTCAACCTGGCACGATCACCTCGGCAACTGGCAGTCAGTTAAAACAGTTTCCTTTTGCATTTGGATTCGATGCGGTGGACGGCAGCGGCAATGTATACAAGAAAATTTTTCTGAGCTATAGCGAGTCGCCTGATTCCGCCAGTGTTACGCCGGTAAACACATACCGTGTCTCTACGGACGGGGGTTTGACCTTCCCCTCTTCCACGGAGGTGACGGGGACGACGCTTGCTTTTATCAATGCCGTTAAACGGATGGATGGCACGCTTCTGGCTGTTGATTTCAAACCAACGGGGGTTGTTTCCGGTACCTCTAACAAAAAATGGACCATGCAGTATTATACTTCGTCCGACAACGGCATCAACTGGACAACGCATACAACCGGCACGATCATGTTCCCTAACTCCATCAATGGTGAACCCCGGATGCATCGCGGCATTGTGACAGATCCGGACGGTACGCTGTATATGCCAGCATATGGCAACTACACCGGCGATGTCGTGAACCGTTCCATGCTGGCTAAATCGACAGACGGCGGAGCTACTTGGACCGTCATTTCTACAATCGGCTACGTCTCGAGCCTGGGCTTTAACGAAACCGCAATTGTTCGAACCGCTAACGGTTCGCTTCTAGCCGTCATGCGAACAGGTGTCGCTGGGCCGATGTATTACGCGCGCTCCACCGACAACGGCCTTACATGGACTACACCAGCCAAGCTGCCCGGCGTCTCGGATACGAATGCGCAAAGCGTTGATCCCGAACTACTGCTCTTGCCGAACGGTGTTCTGGTACTAAGCTACGGAAGGCCAAATACCAAATTTCTGCTATCCGAGGACGGCAACGGCACGTCATGGACCAATTTCACGTCTACTTTTTCCGAAACGACAGATGTATTAGAAACGACAGGTTATACGGGCTTGGTTACGGTCGGACCTAACCGCTTCTTACAGGTTGGGGATACCGGGGCGAATTGGAGCTATTCTTACTTCCCGAGTCCGAACAAACTGTCCATCTGGGGTAAGCTCGTCGATGTCGTCAAAACCCCAATCAACCGCATCGATCTTAAAGAAAAATACAAGCAAAGCAAAATTACAGTCACGACGGACATGAGTTACTCGAATGCTTCGCATCCGGAAGCACGCATCGCGGGTGCCTTCGATGGCAGCACGAATTATTGGAGCGGCGCCTTTAAAACCGGGTCTGCGGGCAGCACGACGAACGCCTCGTTCCAAATTGAGCTGGATAAAACATACCGGATCACCGATATCGGCACGAGCTTGAACATCGGAACGGCCGAGTCGGCTGAGATTTACTTTTCCACGGACGGCACCAATTGGGGGATCCCCGTCAAAACGTATGCGAACAAAAAGCATTACGCCATGGAATACACGCACTTCGGCGTTCCTTTATCGGCACGATATGTCAAGGTACTCGCCAGCGGTACTTCCGCTTACATCGCGTTGAACGAACTGGAGTTGTATGCGACGGAAGATTCTTATGAAAATAACGCTTTGTCCGCAGCCCCGTACGGTTACACCAACGGCAACATGGTGACCGTCAGCAGTGCGGACGGATACGAAAGTGACCGGGCATTATATATTAACGATACTTCGAGCGGTGGAATCGCTTTGATTGAGAAAACCGTGGATGCAACGGGGAGTAAACAGCTGTCATTTCGCTTAAAGCCGACTGCATATGCGACCTCAGGGTCCATCATGTTCAATGTGCTGGGGCAAGTAAGTGCGGGGGATACCGAGGTTTATCATTTTGCAGTATTCTCTAACGGTTCCGTTCACTATCACAACGGCTCAGATTGGGTGCAGATCGGTGCGGCAGGAACCGTGCCTACGAATAGCTGGAGCCTTGTACGCGTAGATGCAACCCTAACGAGCGCCAAAGTGTATGTTGGCGGAACCCTCATCGGGACAGCTACCATGTACGCCAATCCGGCCAATGTCCAGTTGCTGAACGGCTTCGCCTTCTCCAGCTCCGGTACTGCGCCTACTGGCGACAAGGCGTACGTGGACGATGTTGTGATTACAGAAGTGAATGCAATCAATAACACATTCGAGAGCGATACTGTCGGGTCCTCGCCTGCCGGCTATACAACGGCTACGATGGCCACCGTCTCCAGCACGCGCGCTTATGAGGGCACCAAGTCGTTGCGGGTATATGACAACTCAACCAGCGCGATCGCGATGGCGGCAGAGAACGCCGATTCAGCGGACGCCAAGACGCTTGAGTTCTATGCCTACGTTACAGCAGCGCCGACTGGTTTCTTGTTCGGCATCAACGGGACAGTGAGTTCAGGGACGACTAGCATTTACCACTTGGCGCTGAATAGCGACGGCAGTGTGAAGTATTACGATGGCTCAGATTGGGTCGTAATCGGCGGTGCTGGCACCGTCTCGACACTGAACGCGTGGAACAAGTTCCGCCTCGAGGCCAATAAAACTTCAGCGGCTTTGTACATTAATAACAACTACATTGGCAGCGCAGGCACATACGCCGCCTCTGGTAACATCCTAAAGCTGAACGGCTTCAAGTTCTCGAGCGGCGGCACGCCGACCACGGGGGACGACATTTACGTCGACAAAATGTACTTTGGAAACTAAGCTGATCGTGTAACAATTGAAGCCATCGTCAATATGCCAACAACAAAGAGCTAAGCAGGTATAAGCCGCTTAGCTCTTTGTTAAATTCCCATATTCTAATCTGCTACAGCAGCTCTCGCTACGCGGACGGATGCGAAGGCATACACGATGAGCGCGCTCCAGATAAAAGCAAAGCTGATCAGCAGCACGGGGGAAAAGCTCTCTTTAAAGACAAATACGCTGAGCAAGAGCGTAATGGACGGGCCGATATACTGAATGAAGCCTAGCATGGATAGCGGCAGTTGTGCCGCAGCTTTGGCAAACCACAGTAAAGGCAACGCGGTGGCCGCGCCTGCAAGGAACAGCATGATTAACGTGATCGGCGGAAGCGTCCAGGCAGCATCTTGATGCGTGGCAAATAGGTAGATGACGTAGCTGATGGCGATCGGAAAGACGAACGCGGTTTCACCCGCGAGCCCGGTTGCCGCATCGTAGGTGACTCTTTTTTTGACCAGGCTGTATAAGCCGAATGTCCCCGCTAATGTGAGCGAAACCCACGGAAATCTGCCATAATCGATGGTGGCAATCAGGACACCAATCCCCGCCAAAGCCACGGCCAGCCATTGTCTGCCAGTGGGCTTTTCCCGCAAGAACAGCACCGCTAGCATAATGTTAAAAAGTGGCGTGATGTAATACCCGAGACTCGTCTCAATGACATGCCCATTATTTACTGCCCAGATAAAAATCAACCAATTCGTACTGATCAGAAGGCTGCTTGCCCCCACGAGTAATAAGGTCGTGCGATTCGTGATAAGGCTGCGAAATTGCTGCCATTTGCCTTTACCAACAATAATCAGAATCGCCATAAAGACGAATGACCAAATCACGCGATGCGATAATATTTCTCCTGCCTTCAACGTCCCAAAAAGCTTCCAATACACAGGCAGCAAGCCCCACGCGATATAAGCAATAATGGCATATCCTAGCCCTTTTTTCATCGTAAAAACCTCATTTCACAAGCAAGTAACACAATTCTATGCAGCATAAAATTTGTCCGACGGTTAAATAACATTGCTCCATTGTAGCATAGGCTTTGCGCGATGTGTGTGAACATTGCAAAAAGCCCCCTATACAGGAGGCTGCTGCAATACGCGGCTGAGAGCATTATTAGTTGGCGAGAATCCAAGCAGATAGATCTTTTAACACAGCCTGATCAACATGGCTTGGTGTTTTATATTCCTCTACTGTACCCGTGGTGGATGTCATAAATAAATGGTTTAATCCAGTATACAGCTTAAATGTTGCATTCGATTTTCCATCAAGCATAGTCTGATATGCCTTATAATCTACATTCGCATATACTTGAAAATCTTTTTCTCCCTGCATAATGAGTACAGGCTTAGTCATATTTTCAAGATACTCACTTGCTGGATGCTCATCCATCTCTTTATAGTAATATCCGGTTGCTCCGGCTAAAGGAACTTTCTTTGCGTCATCATCTGACATCGTTTTTAGTTTTGCAAAGACAGCCATAAGTGAATCAACCTGACCTTGAGCAATCGTCTTATGTTCAGCTGGAAGAGTATTTATAATCGCCATATTTTGGTCATAAATGATTTCAGCAAAACTTCTCGGAGAGCCAGCCATCATAATAATTCCGGCAGAGTCTCCGCCTTCACTATCAATCCTTGGGGCAAGCATACCGCCCTCACTATGTCCAAGGATAAACACCTTAGTTTTATCTATTCTCGTATCTTCTTTTAGAAAGTTTACCGCTGCGATCGAATCCTGAATATACTCTTGATCAACTGTAAAATTCGCAATATCAGACACGACTTTTGATTGATAGGTAAGTGTACGCTTATCAAAGCGTAAAACAGCAATTCCCTTTGAGGTTAGATAATCTGCGATGTCCTTAAAAGGCTTATTGCTATAAATCGTTTCATCACGGTCATTAGGCCCTGAACCAGCGACAAGAACCACGGCAGAAACCGGTCCTGTTGCTCCATCTGGTATTGTCAACGTGCCATGAATTGCCCATTCCGTAAATTTGTTGATGGTAACACTTTCTTCTTTAATAGTCATGGATACCTCCCTTTTATCATTAGAATCACCTTTATTACCACTAACTGGAGATGAAAAGACCGATATAATTAAAATCATTAAGGCTATCAACATTTTTTCCATATAACCCCTCCTACATTTATTTAGAAATTTATCTAAATATATAATTAAATCATATCTTTCGTTTTTCAAACTGTCAACCCGCTTACCAAAAGTAAAACGCAAAAGCAGCCTGCCCTCTAACGAGGACGGACTGCTTTTTTCTTCAGACCTTACCCTTTCACAGAACCCGCCGCAATACCCTCTACGATCCGGTTGCTCAGCAAGATGAAGGCAATCATAATAGGCAAAATACTAATCATCAGCGTCGCGCCAATCGCTCCCCAATCCGTCGTATATTGGCCCACGAAATTCTGAACGCCAACGGTTAAGGTCTTATACTTTTCCGAGGAAATAAACGTATTCACAAAAATAAACTCATTCCAGTTGTAGATCATGTTTATGATGACTGCGGTAGACAGCACCGATGCCGTCATCGGCAATGTGATGCTAAAGAAGATGCGATTCACCGAACAGCCATCCATCACGGCAGCTTCTTCGACTTCACGCGGCAGCGTGTAATAAAAACCGAGCATAATCATGATCGTTATCGGCAGGTTAAAGGCAATGTAAGACAAAATGATCGACAACGGATGGTTGGTTAGGTTCATTTTCATAAACATACTGAATAAGGGAATGAGCGTCGAGTGCACGGGAATCATCATCCCTACCATAAACAGACCCAGTACAAAGGATTGCAGCTTCCATCTCATCCGGGTTAAAGCAAATGTCACCAAGCTAGCGAGCAGCACTGTGACCCCAACCGACACTAACGTCATCCAGACGCTGTTAAAAAAGTAACTATTAATATGGCCCTGCGTCCAGACCTTCTCGTAGTTCTCCCAACGCAGTCTCTCGGGAAATGCCATCGGTGCAAGATTGAAGATTTCTTCATTATTTTTCAAAGAGAATAGCATGAGCCATAAGAGAGGGAAAATCTGAATGACAGCGACAATCGATAACACGATATACAATAGGCCATATCCGATTTGCCCAGGCAGCTTGCTTCGCTGGGTTAGCGTCTGTGCCTGACGACGGGTGGTTTCGAGTTGCATCGGAATCGGAATCTCCTTTCGTTACGAGTATTGGATCTCATCTTTGGAAGCCGTCGCTTTACGGATTAACCAAGTAGCCACGAGGCAAATCAAGAGCAGGAAGAAGCCAATGGCGCTCGCATAGCCGAAATCATAGCCTTTGAACGCTTTACGGTACATGTAGGATGCCATTACTTCACTGGATCCGTTTGGCCCGCCGCCTGTCATCACGTAGATCAGGTCGAAATATTTCAGTGATCCGACGACGGCCAGAACGACCGTTACTTTCATCACTTCTGCGATTAACGGAACGCGAATAGATAGGGCGATGCGCCACGGACTAGCACCATCGATACGTGCGGCTTCGATCAGCGAGGTCGGTACATTTTTCAATGCAGCGTAATAGATCAAAATGTAAAATCCGGCGTACTGCCACAGAATGGGCATAAAAATGGCGTATAAAACAATGGATGGATTGGACAACCATTCCGGTGTATGCGTGACCCCCAAAGACGTCAGGATAGCATTCAATACCCCGTTCGTTGGGTGGAATATTTTCAACCATAGTTGCGCGATAGCGACAGAAGAAAGCAGCATAGGGATTAAATAGATTTTGCGAAAAAGATTAGCCCCACGAATGTTCGCAGATAACACTAATGCCACGAGTAGATAACCAAGCAGGGAGATTGTTGAGAAGATCGCCAGCAAAAAAGAGTGCTTCGCGCTTCCCCAGAATAATTTATCCTTAAGCAGTTCGGCATAATTATCCAAACCGATGAAACTCATTTTGCCTACGCCATCCCATTTCATAAGTCCGTAGTAGCCCGTCATGATGATCGGCATATAGATCAAGGCTAGCAGCAGAAATAACGAGGGAATCACGTAGATCGCAATCATGGATTTGTTAGACATGACTTTATCCATAGTAGGCACTTCCCTTTCACCCATAATGACAAAGGACATACCACTTAGAGGGATATGTCCTTTCCCAAATCGTTCGTATTCGTTAGGCTACTTCGGTTCTTTCGCCAAGGCATCCTCATGATTCTTCGCAAAAGCTTCCGGTGACACCGCTTTACCAAACAGAGCTTGAATCATATTCAAGTGAACTTCTGCGGAAGCTGGCTTCATTTGAACATCGGCGAACAGTGTAATATTGCTCGCTTTATTCAACTCATTTAAAAGGTCAATATACATTTGTGGCAGTTTCACTTTGGACGTGTCTACTTTCGTTGCCGGGATAACGCCTGCTTCGGAAATAGCGTGCTCGCCCCACTTCGATACGAAGAAGCTGACGAATTTCTTGGACTCTTCTTTCACTTTGGAGTTGTTCGCTACGAACAAGCCTACGCCTGGTCCGCCAACCCAGCTATCCATGTTGCCTTTTCCACCATCAACTGTCGGGAATTTAAAGAAGCCGATTTGATCTTTGAAGGCTTGTGGAACATCTTTGTTTGTTGTGTAGTTCGGCAATTCCCATGTGCCCATCATGTACATAGCGGCTTTGCTGTTCATGAACTCTGCTTTACCTTCGTCGTTGCCAAGTCCGTTAAAGCCTTTGTTGAAGGCATTCATGTCGACAAGCTGGGAAACCTCTGATGCTGCGCGTACTAGACCTGGATCATTGAAGGATCCCGAGCGATCGATCGCTTTTTTCAAAGTTTCAGGTCCACCGATACGGTCAGCCAGGTACATGTACCAGAGTGAACCAGTCCAACGGTCTTTGTTGCCGAGTGCGATAGGGGCTACACCGTTAGAGCTGAGTGTTTTGACAATGTTTTTGAACTCATCGTACGTCTTAGGTGGCGTAAGATTGTGCTTCGCAAAAATCGCTTTATTGTAATACACGGGCACGATGTTCAATTCAACCGGAAGACCGTAGGTTTTGCCGCCGAATGCGTAGGCATCTGTTGTGCCTTTCACGAATTTATCTTTCAAATCCCCTTGCAGCAAGTCATCCAGCGGAGCGAACATGTCGCCTTTTACATAAGGATCCATGTAGCCTGCTGCCCACGTAAAGCCCACATCAGGAAGGGCATTCGAAGTAGAAAGCACTTTCATTTTATTCTTGTATTGTTCATTCTCGAGCACTTCCTGCTCAATCGTCACATTCGGATTCGCCGTTTGATACTCTTTGATGATATCGTTTACAATTTTGTTTTGCGTTGCGGAATTTCCTGTTGGCCACAGGTGCATCATTTTAATGGTTACTTTTTTAGCAGGTTGCGCTGTTGCTGCTTCGGTTGCTTTCGCCGTTTCTTTAGGAGCTGTCGTTGGACTCGCATTATCTGTGGAACTAGAGCAGCCCGTCAGTGCCATAGATAGGCCGAGCATCGTAGTTAGCGACCATGTAAGCGTTTTTCTTACCATGTTTGTTTCCCCCTAATCATTTATGTGCTACGTGTTTTATTGTAGCGCTTACATTGCTGCCGCAGGGAGTAACAGCTATCGGGTAATGTTCCACTATTTCGAGGTATCTATCCGATCATCCCCATCCATAATCTGTTTCCGATACTGATTGGGGCTCGTCCCCTCGTACTCTTTGAACAGCTTGATGAAATATTTCGACGTCTGGTAGCCGACTTGCTCCGAGATATCCGCAATCGTTAATCTGGTCTGCAGCAGCAGCTCCTTAGCCTTCTGGATACGGCTTCTCGTAACGTATTCACTGAAGGTGAAACCTGTCTGCTCTTTGAAATGAGCGCTAAAATAGCTCGGATTCAGATGAATATGGCTAGCCACCTCGCTCATGCCCAGCGGATCTTGTAAATGTGCCTCCACGTATTGGATGGCCTGTTGCACAGGAGCACTGTAATTTTTGTCGGCAGTCTTTGCCTGCATTAAGCGCGTGTCCACCATTTTCTCCATCGTTTCGACGCGCCCGCGTTCTACTTCAATGCGCAGCGCCTGCTCGACGGCGTCGATCAGTTTGCTTTTCTGAATCGGCTTAAGTAAATAGTTGACGACGCCAAGTTCAATCGCTGTTTGTGCGTATTGAAAATCCGGATGTCCTGAAATAATGATGACCACAGGTTTGTGAGCGAAACCACGTGTTCCTTCCACAACTTGGAGGCCGTTCATTTCAGGCATACGGATATCTGTAATCAATAGATGCACGGGACGCGATTGTAAAAGCTCAAGTGCCTCCGTCCCATTGCTGCAGCTGAGTATCGTGTAACGCCCAATGGACCACGCTTCTAATGTTTTGCGTATACCTTCTCGCGTTAATGGCTCATCGTCAACGATGAGAATGGTTTTCCCCGATTGGTTCATCGTGTTCCTCCTTAAAGATGGGTATGTCGAAGCTCACGCTGGTACCCCGTCCAGGACTACTTGTGATCGTTAAGCCACGATACGTATCAGGAAGGGATGGATAGTACAGCTGAAGGCGTCGCTGCACATTGGAAATGGCCATGCCTTTTCCTTTGGGGGATGGAATGCTATGGGCAGTACTTGACCCTGGCCTATCGTCAGAACTGGATGATGAGCCTATACGCATGGCTGCGCTACCGCGTTCGATCGACTCCTGCACCGCTTGAAGCGTCTGTTCATTCATCCCCGGACCATCATCACATACCGTGATGCGGAGCCCTGTCGTTTCTATAGGTGACGGTTCCACCCGGATCGTGATTAAGCCCGTTCCTATTTTACCCTCTAACCCATGCAAAATCGCATTCTCCACCAACGGCTGGATCAGCAGCTTCGGAATGTGGACAGGGCCATACGCTTCTTCACTGTCGATTTTCCATACAAGACGTGAGCCGAATCTCACACTCATAATGCTCAAATAACGCTTGATATGCTCCAATTCCTCATCCAATGCGACCCATACATCCTTATTCGGGTTACCAATCACATAACGAAATAAATCTGACATGGCAACCACAAGATCAGCAAGTTCCTCTTCATCTTTCTCTTGTAGAGACCAGTACAGAGCTTCCAACGTGTTATATAAAAAATGCGGATCTATCTGCGCTTGAAGAGCTTGGAGCTCTGTGCGGCTTTGAATCATTTCTTTCTCATACACTAGTTTAATAAGCCGATTGATATTGTCTACCATTTGATTGTAGGTCACATTCAAATCATTCAATTCCGTGGTGTAAGACGGTGTCAAATTGGGGGTCAGCACCCCTTGCCTTGTATTTCGCATGGCTCGCATCAGCCGAAGAATCGGCCTCGTAATCATCGAGGAAAGTAGAAACGATAGGATAATGAAAAGGACCAATCCGATAGCTCCAGATACGATAATCGCCCAACGCAGCACAGAAATCCCATCGGTAATATCACTTACCGGATACAGAATCATCATCGTCCAGCCCGTCTGCTCCGACAGCTGTTTCACCAGAATGTACCGTTTCTGCTCTAGCGTAACTTGCTGGGCGTCGGTATGCATGAGTGAGCTGATGCCGGCAAGTGCTTCGCCGTCGGAAACAATCGGCCTAGCCGAGCTGTCGGCTAGCAGCATCAATTCGCGATGTCCCGTATCGGGGAGCTGGTTTTGGAAATCGAAATAGCTGCGATTCATTCGCACCATCAAATACCCCCCATTCGAGAACCATCGATCAACTAAATTGATCCGACGAATGGCGAGCACGGTTTCTGGATATTTCGGATCACTCCCGATCCAGATCAACTTGCCCTTTTCTTTATCCGCCTGTTCGATCCAATGGGGCTCGATGAGATCTGTCAGCTTTTGCTCATCTAACGGAAACATCCGCGCAAACCCCGTCGTATACAGCTCTACGTTGCTAACACCGCTGTAGGCTTGAATGTGATTGGCGATTTTCAAAAGTGACTGACGTTCGCTGAAGTCGGGTGCCTTCCCTTGAACCGAGGATAAAAACAATTGCTGCAAATACACATCATTGACAGCCTGTAACGTCAGCGTATCGATTTGTGTAATGATCGCTTCCAGCCTGCCGTTGGCTTGACTGGCGATTTGCTTCATCTGCGTCTCCGCCTTCGTATTAAGGAGGGTTGACACCGAGTTATACGTAATAGCGCCTGCGCAGATCAGAACGATAATCATCACAGCTATGAATCCCGCAAGCATCTGATTGCGCAATGTATTCCAGTTAGCCACCTTCTGCCACAAGCGGAATTCCCCTTTTCGAATATAGTAAGTGCTTTCAATATGCCAAATGATACTACATGCAAGTTAGTTTGGCTATTAAACTATTGGTGGTGGGAGTGGAACATTTTGGAGATGCGTTTGAGGTTGAAGCTGGTGGGGGGCAGAGGTTGCTGGAGGAGTTACGGTTGGTGGGGCATTACAAGTTGATGGAGGAGTTACGGTTGGTCGAGCATTAAAGGTTGCTGGAGGAGTTACGATTGGTGGGGCATTTCAAGTTGCTGGAGGAGTTACGCTTGATGGGGCATTACAAGTTGCTGGAGGAGTTACGGTTGGTGGGGCGTCAAAAGATGCTGGAGGAGTTACGGTTGGTGGGGCATTTCAAGTTGCTGGAGGAGTTAAGGTTGATGGGGCATTACTAGTTGCTGGAGGAGTTACGGTTGGTGGGGCATTACAAGTTGCTGGAGGAGTTACGGTTGTGGGGCGCCAAAAGTTGGGTTAGTCCCATTTTGCCTAACTAAATTGAGAATTACTTGTAAGATGTGTCCAATAGTCCGATTTCGCCGAACTATTCCCCCCTTTTTCTGGCTTGAATGGTTTTTCGGTCGATTTAGTTCGGCTATGCCGGACTAATTGGGATTTCATGGTGCCGCCAATGAAATTAAGTCGGCAAAATCGGACTAATTGCGGTAGTGGAAGTTATCCGCAACATGCTAAGCACGTCAGGAAGACAACAGCCCTTAGGGGGAGCGCAGTGGGCGCTTCCGCGCTGCTGTAAGTCGATTTTTTCGACTTACGGGAGCACTGCGGACGCTTTGGCGCGCTGTAAGTCGATTTTTTCGACTTACGGGAGTGCTACCGGCGCTTCCGCCCGCTGTAAGTCGATTTAATACGAAAATAAAATGTTGCAAATTGGATATAATGATGCGTATAGGCAAAAAAAAGTCCCACTACCTGAAAAACTAACTTTTTCCGAAAAAAATTAGTTTGCGCCTTG